>JAAYZQ010000264.1 GCA_012514775.1 Anaerolineaceae bacterium | reverse complement strand
TCTCAGGTCAGGAACTCGACCATGCCGTCGTGATAGAGGTTGGCGATGAGGGACAGGGCCCTGGGCCCGCAGGTACTCTCGATCTCGTGCAGCGTGCGGCTTCCGTCCAGCAGGCCCAGGGCCACCTCCTGGTCGGGGGCGACGGCCAGCAGGCGGTTGCCGTGCATCAGCACGCTGCCGAAGGCTTCCTGCCGCCACTCGAACAGGCCGACAGGCCTCGCCTCCCGATAAAAGGCCACGCGCTCGGGGGTGGTCCTTCGCAGCGGCAGGGCCTTCTGAATCAGCGGATCGGCCTGCTGGCCCAGGAGCATGGCCTGGGCGCGGCAGCCCCCGCGGCAGGTGGGCAGCATGGGACAGGTCGCGCAGCCCGCCGGAACCGAGCTGCGCCAGGCCTCCAGCTCGGGCGACCCCCAGATCTCTTCCACGGTGCTTTCCAGCAGGTTGCCACAGATCACCGGGGCGTGGTTGCACGGCCGCACCCGGCCCCAGGGATCGACGCTGAAGAAGGCCAGGCCTGCCAGGCAGCCCGCCTGGCCCGTGTCCAGGAAACAGGTGGGCAGGCAGTTGCCCAGCTTGACCGGGTGGCCTGCGGCCCGCAGCCTGGCCACTCGCGCAGCCGCCTGGGCGAACTGCCCATCCGAGACCACCAGGTGCGGCAGGCCGGGGCCCAGGTAGCGGTTGAACACCACGCTCTCCACGTGCAGACGCCGGGCCAGGGCCAGCATGTCGTCCACCTGGCGCCAGTTCCAACGCGTGATCACGCAGCTCAGGCTCACGGGCAGGTCGCCGGCGATGGCCAGGCGCACCGTGGCCAGGGTCTCGGCAAAGGAGCCCGCCACGCCCGAGAACGCTTCGTGGGCTCGCGCCGTGGCGCCGTGGAGCGAGACGAGGAGCCCCTGGCAGCCGTCCATCTCGTGCAGCAGGCATACCGTGCGGGCCGGCCGCTGCCAGCGGCCGTTGGTGAACAGCGTAAAGGGGATCCCCAGGCTCGCAACCTCGGCGACAATGTCCTCGAATTCAGGATGCAGCGTGGGCTCGCCGCCCGTCAGCTTCAGGCGCAGGGCGTGGGGTGCCAGCCGGTCCAGGATGCGGCGCCAACCGGCGGCATCCAGGGGGCGAGCCTGCCTGCCGCCCCTGGCTCGGCCTCCCCGCGGGACAAAGGTATTGCCACAGCCGGGGCAGCGGTTGTTGCAGTCGGGCGTCAGCTCCAGGTAAAAGGAGATGGGCGCCGATAATAGCGGCACCTCGTCGCCCTCCAGTGCATAGCAGGCGCAGTCGCACTGGCTGTCGCATTCGACGGACGCCAGGCGGCCTGGCAGCGCAGGCTGGTTGCCCACCAGTTCTACTTCCCAACGGTGGTGCGGCGCGTGCGTCGAGCAGGGGTGGGTGGTGGATTGTTTTGAGATTCCTTCGGTGGGCATGGATCCCTCTTGAAACCGGGAGCGCAGCAACGCTCGCCATCAGGTTGAACCCATTATACCGCATAAAGAATAGGATCTGGCATCATCCCTTCGGCGTATGTTAAGGGGTAAGTTTCTTACCCCGGGGGCTTACGCCTGCGGCCGGGCAAGGACGCAGGCCGCGGCCCCCGGCCGCGACGCGCCAGAGGACGCCAATGCCCACCGAGGGCGAGGTGCTGCCGGGGACGAGGGCGGCGAAGCGGACTGAAAGGGGCGGCCTGCTCGTGTCAGGCGCTCGCCGGCGCCAGGGGCGGGAGCTGCTCCACGCTGGTCAGCCCGAACTGTTGCAGGAACTCGAAGGTGGTGCCATAGATGATGGGCCGGCCGGCCTGCTCCAGGCGGCCCTGCTCCTCCACCAGGCCACGCGTGACGAGGGTGCGCAGGACGCTGTCCGAGTTGACGCCGCGCACGTTCTCGATCTCGGCCCGCGTGACGGGCTGGCGGTAGGCGACGATGGCCAGCGTCTCAAGGGCCGCCGGCGAGATCTTGGTGCTCAGCTCCAGACCCAGAAAGACGCGCACCGCTTCGGCAGCCTCGGGGGCCGTCACCAATTGGACGCGCTCGCCCTTGCGCTGCAGGCGGAACCCGCGCTCCCGGTACTCGGCTTCCAGCTCGGCCAGGGCCTCTTCCACGCGGCCGCCGTCGACCTGGAGGACGGTCACCAGGCGGCTGCAGCTCACCGGCTCGCCGGCCACAAAGAGCAGGCTCTCGATCTGTGCCTTCAGGGAGAGGCTTGCCGGCTGCGGGCCGGCCTCCGTCGACTCACCACTCATCGTTTTTGATTCGCCCTTTGCCCTTTGTTGTGCTACAATGTCGTAACCCGGCCAGCCCGAGAAGGAGAGTCGGACCCAGCGCTGGCAGAGTCCGGGCCAAATGATACTACGACGTCCTCAGGAGGTCAAGCTGCAATGAGCAAGCAGCCGGTGTGGGTGCGCCTGGTGCTGCCCCTGCTTCTCCTGTTCGGCCTGGCATGCGGACCCTGTAGTCTGCTTGCCGGTGACAACCAGCCAACGCCTCCCCGTCCGATTGCGGTCTCGACCGAGTCGGCCGGGCAGTTAGAGTCGCGCATTCAGCAAAATCTGACGGGCGAGCCCGGCCAGCAATTCATCCTGCAGATGACCGATGCCGAGGTGACGTCCCTGGTGGCCACCAAGCTGGCCGAGTACGACGAGTCGCCCGTGACCGAGCCGCAGATCTGGTTCACCAGGGGCAAGATCTATGGCACCGGGAAGCTGGTGAACGTCCTGCCCGTCGCGACCCAGTTTTACATGGTCGCCACGGCGCGCGTCGAGGATGGCAAGGTGGTCGTCTCCATCGAGGAAACGTCTGCCGGTTCGGTGCCCATCCCCGATGCCCTGCTGAACACCATCTCGCAGAGCATCAACGAAACCGTCGACGAGCTCCAACTCGACGTCCAGATCACGGCCCTGGAGATCCTGGAAGGAGAGATGATCGTTAAGGGCGCGCGCAACTAGCGCCCGCCCTCCCCCGAACATCCCGTCAGGGCCGCGACATTCCGCGGGCCCGCCTCACTCCTTCGGGTAGGGTGCGTGCTTGATCTTGACGTCGACCTTGCCCAGCTTGAGCCCCATCCGCTCCACGATGACCTCCCGGGTCACCTGGAGGACCTCTTCGGTCTTCATGGGCACATCGATCTCGGGCGTCGTCTCCAGCACCATCTCCACGTCCACGCCGCGGGAGCGGCCGATGACGCGCGGGTAGACGTTGACCACGTCCGGCAGTTGATCGATGTTGTAGGCCAGCCGTTGCTCGATAGAGTCGGTGGCAATGTGCGCCTCGCCGCCGGCCAGCTTCTGGGCCTGAATCGTCTTCTTCCGGGGACGGCGCAGCTCCAGCCACAGCAGGAACAGCCCGGCGATCACCACCAGGCCCCCGATGACGACCCGGCCCGCGGCAAACAGGAGACGATCGCTCTGCATGTAGTTGGAAACTCCCTGCTGCAGCCAGTCAAAGGTCACCGCTACCGTTCGCAGGCTCTCCCGGGGCACCAGGACCACGATGGCGGCGAGGACGATGATGACCAACAGCAAGACAATGACGACCAGGCGGTTGAATACGTTCACGATCTTGCCTCCTTGTGATCGGAATACTCCCTCGACAGTGTACCCATTATACACTACCTGGCGCCATTCGTCCAATGGACAGCAGGGGCGTATCGGTTCTGGCCCGGTCGCACCTCTACTCCCCAGCAAGCTCGATGGGGATCGCCAGGTGTCCATGCTTGGGTAGGGCGGGCGATCGCCAGATCGCCCGCGAGCCTTGACGGATACACTGCCGCGTATCAGTTCTGGCCCGGTCACGCCCGGCTGTCCGCCGACGCCGTTCCCGGCAGCCTCGAGGGGAAAAAAAAAGCCCCCGGCACCCGCCGGGGGCTTTCGAGAGTCGGCCCTAGTCGTCGCTCAGGCGGTCGTTCATCTCGCCCGCGTCCTGTGCGTCGTTGATGAGGTCCAGGTCTTGCCAGATCTCGCCCCAGCCTTCGCCGTCCACTCGCCGGCCGGCCAGTTCGTCCGCCGGCTCGCCCGAGACCCGGGCCGTGGTCAGGGCCAGCATGATCTCGCCGAACCCCAGGTTGTCCTCGCAGTACCAGCCGCGGATCTCGTCCACGTCGGCGCCGTAGGTTTCGGCGAAGCCGGCGGCCAGGGCGTGCTCGCCCGCGGTGCCGGCCGCGCAGAACTGCCCGGCCATAGCGGCGTCGCCGTCCAGACCGGCCCGGTCAGCCCGTTCTTCCAGGTCGATCTCGATCTCGACCAGGGTGCCCGGCCGGTAGTACTGCCGCGCCGCGACGTCGGCGATGTAAAAGACATAGGTCTCCTCGGCCTGGCTCTGGCCCAGGGGCGCCATGTCGTCGTCCACGTCGTCGCCGGTGTCCTCGGTGCCGGTCACGGTCTGCGTGCTGGTGACGCCAACGCTGGGCAGCGCATCGCTGCTGTCGCCGTCCGTCAGACCGTTGGTGCCGGTCACGTCGTCCGCGGGCATCAGCCGCACCTCGATGGTGCCGGCCTCCCGGTCCATGGCCACCACTTCGCCCATCAGCTCGATGCTGGCAAAGCCGGTGGCGTCGTCGGGCTGGGCCATGCCCTCCAGGAGGCCGTCTTGCGCCTGGGCATCCTGATCGTCGCCGGCGCCCAACGCGCCCTCATCGGTGCCGGTGCCCAGGTCCGAGTCCGTGTCGTCCTGGTCGTCGCCCAGGCCCACGTCATCCTGGCCGGCATTCGAGCCGGTGTCGTCCTGGTCGCCGGCCAGGTCCACGTCATCCTGATCGTCCATCAGGTCGTCGTCCAGCCCAAAGAGGCCGCCGGTGACGGCCGGCTCGATCTCGACCTCGATGACGTCGCCGACGCCAAAGGAGGCGATGCTGAGGCCCCGCGGCAGGTAGAAGGTATAGTCCTCCAACTGCCCCTCGCTCGCGGTGCCGTTCGTGCCGGTCACGCTCTCTGACGCGTCGATGCCGTTGGTCCCGGTCATCGTGTCAGTGCCGGTGAGCTCGTCGGTGCCGGTGATGATCTCCGGCCCGGCGATCTCGTCGGTGGCGGTGATGGTGTCGGTACCGGCGCCCGGCACGTCGCCATCCTGCTGGCCCATCTCCAGGGCATAGCGCGCATCGGGGCGCAGGTCAAAGGAGTTTTCCGCCTCGTCCACCGAGACGATGGTGCCGCGGAACTCGAACTCGCCGGCCCCCAGGCCCACCGTTTCCTGGCGGAACGGGCTCTCCACCACGTCCGCGTCGTCGCCGGCATCGTCGTTCCCGGTGCCCGGCGCGAAGTCGTCGTCCTGGTCCCCGTTGAGGACCTCCCTCTGGCCCATCTCGGCGGCCGTGGCCTCGAGCTGGACCTCGATCTCGACGCTGTCGCCGGCCTGGTAGTAGTCACGGAGGTTGTCGTCAGCCACGTCGAACGTGTACGTCTCTTCCTGGCCGCCCTCGTAGCGGACGAGGACGTCGATGGTGCCGGCCGTGTCGTCCACGGCCTCTACCGTACCCGTCAGCTCGAATTCGACCATGCGCCAGGCGTCTTCCCGGGCATCGCCGTTCAAGCCATCGTCCATTTCCTGCCCGGCATCGGCATCGTCCCCGGCCATGTTCGAATCGTCCGTGGCGCTGTCGTCGCCGTACATGTCCGGGTCACTGGTCGAGCTGTCGTCGCCCGACAGGTCCGAATCGTCTATCGAGCTATCGTTGTCCAACGTGTCAGAATCGTCCGTGGCGCTGTCATCGCCGGTCAGGCCCGCGGCGTCCAGCGGCTCGATCTCGACCTCGATGACGTCGCCCACGCCAAAGACGTCGAAGGACAGGCCCTCGGGGACGTAGAAGCTGTAGGTCCGTTCCTGGCCCGGCTGGCTGGCGCTCGTGCTTTCGTCCGCGTCGTCCAGCCCGTTGGTGCCCGTCACCACGTCCGAATCGTCGGGCCCGTTGGTGGCGTTGGTGCCGGTGGTAGGGCTCGTCGGGCTCAGGGGGCTCGTGCTGGTATCGTCGTCGCCCTCCAGGAGGTCGTCCAGGTCGAGGCCGCCGTCCAGGCCGGAGCCGGCCGGGGCCACCTGGAGCTCAAAGGAGCGCTCGTCGGGGTCGGCGGAGACGATGGTGCCGCGGAACTCGAATTCGCCGGGGGCCAGGCGCGAAACGCCGCTGCCCAGGCGGTCTTGCGCGTCGGCATCGTCGTCGTCACCGTCATCGTCGCCGTCCTGCGCGACGTTCCCGGGCAACGCCTGCATCTCGTAGGCCACCACGGTCCCGTCCTCGAGGCGCTCGCCGGTCACCCGCACGCGGTCGCCTTCCTCAACCTCCTCAAAAATGCCGTTTTCGCCCACGTCAAAGGCGTATACCTGCTCGACGCCCTCCTCGTTGAGCGCCCTCAGGTCGATGGTGCGCGTGGCCTCGTCCTTGCGCACCACCGTCCCGGTCAGCTCGAACTCGTCATCCGTCCAGCGCATGGCGTCATCCTCAA
This sequence comes from Anaerolineaceae bacterium, assembly GCA_012514775.1. The sequence goes on along the minus strand of JAAYZQ010000264.1, from coordinate 8,166 downwards.
GGACCATCTGGCCCATGGAGTCGTCGTCGTCAGCGTCGGGGGTGGCAGTGCCAAAAGGCTCCGGGGTGGTCCCCTCCGCGTCGTCGTCCCCGCCGGGGGCGGGCGTAGCGGTCATCTGCGAGTCTTGCGAGTCGCCGTCGAGGTCCAGGTCATCGCCGGCGTCACCCTGGGGGCTGCTCGGCGCCAGGCCGGCCTCCTGCCAGATCAACGACCAGCTCCGGTTCCCGGTCTCGTCCAGGATCTCGCCGGCCGGGCGGCCGCTCAGCTCGGAGGTCTGGAGGGCCAGGAGGATGTCCTCGAAGGAGAAGCCGGCGCACATCCAGCCCATCACCTCGTCATAGTCGGCGTCAAAATCCTGGGCGATGGCCTCGCCGATGGGATGGGGATCCGCCTCAAAGCAGTCCGCCACCGCCTGGGCATCTGCATCCTGCCCCACCTGGCCGGTGGGTTCGGCCGTAGCGGTGCCGGTCGCGCCATCGGTGGGCTCGGCGGTGCCGGTGCCGGTCATGCCTTCGCCGGGCTGGATGGCCGTGTCGGGGGGCGTGCCGGGGGTCTGGCCCGCCAGGGCCGAATCGGCGTCCCCGTCCGTGCCCGACGTCCTTCCATCGTCCGATCCAGGCACTTCCTGGATCTCGAAGGGCTCTTCGTCCGAGTCACCTTCCGACCCGGCGTTGATGCCCTCTTCGCCGTTGGACGTTGCGTTGCCATTGGTGCCATTGGTGCCATTCATGATACTGTTCGTGTCGCACGCTGCCAGCGAAAAGCTGAGCAGCAGCACCAGCAGCACGGCAACGAGATAGTGCCGTTTTGCCAATATGCCTTGCATGTACCCTCCCGCGATTACTTGGTCCAGGTTTTTCGGCTGCCGGCCGCGCCGCGGCCCGCCGGGACGCAAAACCGCAGAGCACGCGTCTGGCACGAAACGACGGTACCGTTCACGGTCTCTGCGGTGAGCGCCCCGGTTGGGCGGGCGGGCGACAGGCTTGCCGCTTTTAATTGTCTACAAGGGTATCATAGGCAAAGAAGCATGTCTATATATCTGGATACAGATGGCGGATATATGTGGCGATACATATTTGGCGCCGGCGCGGGCGGCTAAGCGCGGCTCAGGCGGGCGGTGCGGGCCGCCGGCGCGCAGACCGGAGCGCCAGGATCAGGGCCAGGAGCCAGGCGCCGATGGAAGCCAGGCTGACGGCCAGGCCCAGGACCACCACCGGCGGCCGGTAGCGCATCGTCACCGTGTGCTCCCCGGCCTCCAGGTAGACGGCCCGGAAGTAGATGTCGGCCCGCTCGATGGCCGCCTCCTGCCCGTCCACCTCCGCGGCCCATCCGCCGTCGTCGCCCTCGGACATCACCAGGTAGCCGGGCGCGTCCAGCCGCGCCCGGATCTGGATCTCTTCCTCACCGTAGCTCACGATCTCGGCCTCGGGCGCCGCTGCCGGCTCGGGGCCGGCCAGCTCCCGGCCCGAGGCCAGCAGGACCTCCCGGGCGGGGTCGAAGGCCGCGTCGCGGAGCAGGGCCAGGGCGTCCTCGTCGCCGGCCACCAGGCGGGCGCGGTGCACAACAAAGGCCCGCGGCAGCACCTCGCGGTTGCGATAGATCTTGACGTCGCCCGAGTGCACCAGCTCGTAGGCGGGATGCACCTGCAAGGTGCGATGGGCGCCGGTCCGGTCGTCCACGAGGCTCATGCCCCGCAGGAACACCGAGCTGCCGGGCAGCAGCGAGCGGACGCTCACCGCCGCCGGGCGCATGGCCTGCCCCAGATCCAGGAGCGTGACATAATCGCTGCCCTCCGGGTCGTCGCGCCACGCGTGCCCGGCCCGCGCCTGGCGGTGGGCCACGCTCCCCGGCCGGTAGCGGCCCTCGGCCGTGTCGTCGCCGGCGCGCAGGGTCGCCGTCGCCACGGTGCCCTCCGTGCCGGTGACCACCACCCGGGCCACGGGCGTCGCGTCCTCGATGCCCACCGTGCCGCTGAGGTACGACACCACGCCCAGGTGGGTGGCCTCCATGTCGGGCAGGCCGTCGATGCGGACCTCGCCCAGGGGCACGGTGTGCTCCAGGTCGTAAAAGACGCCGTCGATCCAGGCGTCCTGGGTCTTGTCGGTGATGACGTACTTGACGTTGAGGAGCGACAGCAGCCGGGGGTCGGGCACCTGGCGGAGCTGCTGCCGCAGCCGGCCATCGGGCCAGATCTCGTCCTCGTCCAGGAAGAGCCGCTCCAGGGTGACGTAGCGGCCGGTGGGCAGCAGCCCGCCGTCGTAGCCGTCCACGCTCGACAGCCGGTAGCGGAGCGGCAGGTTGTAGGCCAGCACCTCTTTCATCTTGGTCGCCACCAGCAGGTCGTACAGCTCGCCCTCGCTCAGGCAGTCGCCGTACATGGCCCGCAGGTCGCCCATGTCGCCCGGGTCATAGAGAATGTCCGACATGCTCAGGAAGCGAAAGGGCTCGCCCTCCTGGTCGGCCAGCAGGTGGCTGGGGGCGGTGCGCATCGAGTCGTAGGCCGCGGGGGCCGTGGGCCGGTTGTAGGCCAGACGCCGGCTGCCCAGGAACAGCTCGACCAGCACCAGCAACACCAGCCCGGCCCGCCAGCCGCGCCGCAACCGCAGCGTCTCCAGCCCGACCCCGGCCAGCACCGCGGCTCCCAGGCTGTAGAGCAGCAGCCAGCGCGCGGGGGCGCGAAACAGGTCCATGCCGGGCACGACCTTGTACAGGACATAATATACCGGGTTGTAGGCGCCCAGGGCCAGGAACACGCCCGCGGCCGCCAGGACAACAAAGACGCCCCCCGGCCGCCGGCGCCGCGCGATGGCCCACGCTCCCAGGGCGGCCAGCAGCAGCGCGGCGACCCCCACGTAGGCCACGTACTCGCTAAAGGGCGGCTCCCATAGATACGGCGGCAGGAACGCCTTGAAGACCAGCGCCGGCTTGAGGGAGAACGAGGCGGCCTCCTGGTAGGGCAGCCCGCCGCTGCGCGTCGACAGTTGCGACAGCTCGAAGGTGGGTGCCAATTGTGCGAAGGCCATCAGCGCCCCGGCCAGGGTGGCCCTGGCCGCCACGAAAACGCCCCGCAGTCCCGACCCCCAGCGCTTTTGCCGGAAGTCGTCCCAGCCCCGGAGCAGGGCGTAGGCCCAGGCCGCCATCAGGACGATGTACGACGCCTGGGTGTGCCCCGCCAGAAAGATCAGGGCCACGACTCCGTAGGCGGCCAGCTCGGCCGGCCAGCGCCGGCGCCCGCGCTGCAGGGCCACCTCCAGGAAGAGGAGCAGCCAGGGCAGCCAGGCCGAGGCGTTGAGCTGGTTGACGTGCTCCACCTGGGCGCCCAGGAACCCGCCCAGCCCCATGACCGCGCCGGCCACCAGCGCCGCCGGCAGCCCCAGGCCCAGGGCCCGCCGCGCCAACAGAAACGTGCCCGCCGCCGCCAGCCAGACGTGCAGCACGATACTCCACGCCACCTGCGCCGGCGCATCCAGCCACAGGAGCGGCCAGTGCAACGGGTAAAAGGCCGCGGCCTGGGAGTTGGCCAGGAGCGGCGCCCCCATAAACAGATAGGGATTCCACAGGGGAAGCCTCCCCTGCCGCAGCGCCTCCGACACCGCGTCGCGGTACGGATAGAAATAGCCGAACACGTCCACCCCGGCCAGCACCCGGTTGGTCAGCGCAATCTTCCAGAAGAACAGCACCGCCAGCCCCCCCAGGGCAAGTACGAGGGACCTCTCCCCCCACCTCCTGACGCTCCCGACGCCGGACCATCGGGACGGTGCGTCCGCCACACCGTCCCACTTGCCCTGGCGGGCAGTGCCAGGGTGCGTCGGGTGCAGGGGGACAGGTGCGATCCGGCCCCCTGGGTCCTCCTCCCGACACCGTCCGCCGTTCCCGACGCCGGACCGTCGGGACGGTGCGGGACAGGTGTCTGCCAGGGGAGGGGAGCTTTCAAGAGAAGGGGAGCCGGGGGGGTCAGGTTGCTCTTTCATCGTTCCCCCTCCAGCCGGTAGAGCCAGCCGCTCTCCCGGCCCTCGGCGTAAAAGATGGGCAGGGTCAGCTCGGCGATGGGCACCAGGCGGTGCCGGGCCGCCTCCTGGGCGATGAACGCCTCCATCAGGCCGCCGTCGTCCAGCAGGTAGACGGGGCGCCCGTGGTCTTGCATGGCCTGCACAAAGATCTCCCATTCCTCCGCCGTCCAGCTATCGTAGGGCCGGATGGGATCGCGGTCGCTGTAGAGGGCCACGGCGCCGGCGTTGAGCGAGGCGCCCACCACCGCCTCGGGCGGCGTCAGCGCTTCCAGCGCCTCGAAGGAGGCGCGGTGCTCGGGCCGCATGTAGCCAAACGACGCCCAGCCCCGCCTCCAGAGGTTGTCGATCATTGCCCAGCGGGCCAGCGCCAGGCTAAACACGATCCAGCCGACGACGGCCACGGCGGCCAGGGCCGCGCCCAGGGTGGCCCCACCGGGCAGGGCCCGGTGCCTGGCCGGCCGCGGCCAGGCACGCCGCGCCAGGGCCACGGCCCCGTAGGCCACCGCCAGGTCTACGAGGGGAAAGAGGGAGATGAGGTCTCGCAGGCGCAGGGCGCTGTAGGTGAGGTGGACCAGGAGCACGGCGAGAAAGGCCGTGCCCAGCACCAGCACCGCCCGCCGCGTGTCGCGGCCGGGCGCCCGCAGCAGCCGGTAGCCCCCATACAGGGCCAGAGGGAACAGGTAGCCCCATTCGCCGGCGGCCAGCGCCGCGCGCAGCATCTCCCAGGCCACGGCTCCCACGTTCCCCACGGCCATCAACGGCAGCTCGGTGGTCTCGGTCGCCAGCGGCCCGCCAAAGGCCCGCCAGCGGTAGGCGATATCCGGCAGGGCTGCCACGCCCGCCGCGATGCCGAACAGCGCCACGCCCCCGATCCCGGCTCCCCGCTTCCCGGATCGCCACGCCCAGGCCAGCCAGGCCACCACGGCCAGGGCCAGCACGAGCTGCGTGTGCCGCACCCAGTAGGCCCAGGCAAAGGTCACGCCGGCCAGGAGCCAGTAGGGCCAGCCGGCCAGCCGCCGGCCCGGCTGGTCCTCCACGGCCCGCGCGGCCCGCAACAAGAAGAACAGGAACAGCACCGTGAACAGCATGGCGGCGGCGTCGGCCATGGGCACCAGGAGGCGGTCCACCTGCTCGGGCGACGTCGCCAGCAGGGCCACAGCCAGGGCGCCCGCCAGGTAGCGCACCCCCCGCGGCTCGGCCCGCAGGACCTCTTGCGCCAGGGCCCACGTGGCGGCCAGCGCCAGGAGGGCGACGATCGGCGTCGTGACATAAAGTCCGGCCTCGCCGAGGAACAGGTAGCCGGCGGCCAGCAGGGCCGAGGCGCCCGTGGCCCACACGCTGGGGCAGTCGCCCAGGTCGTTGCGCGGAATGTGATAGCCCACCGGCTGGAGCGGCGCCCAGGCGATGCCCAGGGGGATCACCTCCTGGAACAGCTCGAAACGGTGCATGAAGGTCCCGTTTTCCGCCAGGTCGACGCCCATCTGGGCGTAGGCGTAGGGATCGCTGGCCGTGGCGCCGTGGGTCCGCTTGCCCAGGTACACCGTCCCGGCCCAGGCCAGCGTCACCACCAGGACGCCGGCCGACGCCCAGCGGGCTACCGCGCCGGGCCGCCCCAGGCTCGCCGCCGTCCAGCTTAGCTGACATAAGGACGACCAGGCGACGCTGCCCAGGATCATGCCGTCCAGGTAGAACAGCGAGAAGAACGGGTTGGGAAAGATGAGCCCCTGCCAGCCCACGATGGTGATGTCCAGCGCCCGGTAGGCCAGCCACAGCAGCGTGGCGCCGTAGGCGATGAACAGGGGAGCCAGCGCCCACCACGACAGCGCCCGCCGCCGGGCCACGAGCGGCGCCTGCGGCGCCAGCAGCGCCGCCAGCACCAGCGGCGCGCTCCACACCGGCAACTCGTACCGCCGCCCCACCACCAGCGCCACCCCCGCCAGGTGCAGCAGCACCAGCAGCGCCACGTGGGACCTCTCCCCCGGCCCGATCCGGCCCGTTGGGTCCTCCTCCCGACACCGTCCGCCGTTCCCGACGCCGGACCGTCGGGACGGTGCGGGACAGGTGCCTGCGAGGGGAGGGGAGCTTCCAAGAGAAGGCTCGCCTTCTCCCCCCTTCCCGCTCCGGGAAGGGGGGCTGGGGGGGATAGGTAAATCGCGCCACCGAATCACGGCCGCCCCCGCCACGGCCAGTACCGCCAGGGAGTAGGGCCAAATGCGGGCCGACCAGCCGGGCCAGCCCAGAAACCGCCCGACAACCGTCGCCAACCCCGCCAGGCAAATCCACAGCTCCAGCCACGCCAGGAGAGGCATGGCTCCCGCCGTCGAGGCGGTCCTCCCCCCTTCGTGCGGTTGAGAACCTTGCGGGCCGGACCGGGCCGAGGACGAGGCCGCGGCCGACGTCACCAGCCAGGCCGACCAGGCCAGCCCGGCGGCAAAGAGCAGGCCCAGGGCGACGTACAGCACCCACAGCCCGCCCATCGGCCCGGGATCGGCCACGGCCAGGTATTCAGGACTGAGCAGCCGCTTCAGCGCTTCCCACATGCAGCCCGTGCGCAGGTTCTACGGCCCTGCCAGCCGGTAGAGGCGGAACGACGCGGTGCCGTCGCGCCGCCGGGTTTCGTAGGCCGGGAGCAGCTCCATGCCCGCCGCCTGCAACGCTTCCGCGGCGGCGCTGCCGTCGCGAAAGCTGGGGAAGGCGATGTAGCGCGGCTCGCGGCGATAGACCGTCGCGTCGTGGACCAGGTCCTGCACGTCGGGATACCAATGCAGGCGCAGGGGCGCCCCGTGCAGGTAAAAGCGATAGTGATAGCCCAGCCAGTGGTGGTAGAGCACCGAGCCGGCCGGGGCCTCGGCGCGGATGGCCGCCGCCAGCTCGTCGATGCCGTCGTAGGCGCCGTGATCGCCGCCCACGGGCAGGCCGCTGTTCGTGGCCTGCACCAGGGGCCCGGCCAGGCCCACGGCAAAGGCCAGCCCGGCGGCCACCACGCCTGCCCGTCCCACTCCTCGCCGGTCAGCACCCGGCGCCCGCGCCAGAGAGCGGGCCAGGGCCACGACGCCCCGGGCCACGAGGAGGGCAGCCACGGGAACCAGGGGCAGCAGGTAGCGATCCCACACCTGGAAGGTCAGCAGCCAGTGGAGGGCCAGGTAGCCCAGGAAGAACAGGCCCAGGACGGCGTCCATCTTTGTCGGGCGTGGCACCCGCCCGGCGGCCGCCAGGATGATCCAGGCGGCCAGCACCACAGCGGCGATGCCGTTGACCCAGGGCGAGGTCCAGAACGAGCCGACGAGCTGCAGCCAGGCGGCCCCGCGCTCCGCCAGCGCCTCGCCCGGCACGGGCGCCAGCCCCCCGTAGGCGATGAGGCTCTGCTGCCAGAAGCCCGGTCGCTGCACCCGCGCCGCGTCCCAGCCCAGGGCGGCCGCGGCCACCAGGGCGAACCCCAGCCCCAGGCGCAGCAGCCCTCCCCGCCGCAGCCCGGGCCCCAGGGCCCCGGCGGCCAAGACGAGGGGCAGGAAGAGCAGCCCCTGCTGCTTGGTCGCTGCCGCCAGCCCGGCCAGGAGCCCTGCCGTGCCCGCCCTGCCCCGCGCGGCCGCCAGGAGCGCGCCCAGCCCCAGGGCCACGAGCAGCGGATCGGTAAAGGCCGTGGAGGCAAAGAGCACGTCAAAGGGCGACAGCGCCAGGAGCAGCGCGGCCAGCGTCGGCAGGCCCTCGTCCTGCTGGCCGGGATAGAGCGTCCGCGCCAGGGCATAGACCAGGGCGATGCTCGCCACGCTGGCCAGCAGGCTGGGCAGGCGGGCCGCCGTTTCCGCCGCCCGGCCGCCCTGGGTGCTGCCCGTCAGCCGGAGGCTGGCAGCCAGGACGTAGGGGTAGAGGGGCGGCTTGTCCACCGGCTCGCCGTCCAGCATGGGATCGGCGCCCGTCGCAATCTGGAGCCCCCAGGCCGCGTACAGCGCCTCGTCCTCCAGGAATCGGTTCTGGCCCCAGGGCGCCAGTCGCAGGCCCATGCTCACCATCAAGACGGCGGCCACAAGCACCGGCGAGCGAGAACGGCGGAACACGTCACTCCACAAACCGATACTTCAGGAGCGTCCAGAAGGCGATGGGTGCGTCGCGCCAACTGATCTTCTTGCCTTCGTAGAACTCGCGCCCGTAATAAGAG
>JAAYZQ010000263.1 GCA_012514775.1 Anaerolineaceae bacterium | reverse complement strand
GTCCAACTGTCATGAGCAGGACGGAGGATGCTCTCACATCAAGCTTCGGATCTTGGATGGAGCGGTCCTCTCCGTGAACAACAGAGGGCAATGGGGCGGTCGTACAGGCCTCCCCATTGCCTTCATCGGTCATCGAAAAATGCGGCAAGCCTCAGGAGGGCACTATGTCACACTGTCTGTCTCTGCTTGTCCAGGTCCGGAAGGGTGCTCTGCATCGCCGTCACATAGACAGGGCCGCGAGGCTCTTGACGACCTTGCTCATCGCTCTGTCGCTGCTTGCGGGCTCGATAACCCCCATGCAGGCGGCGACGGCGATCACGTTCACCGCTGAGGAACTGCTGGGCAAGCCCACGGACACCTCGATCACGATCAACATCGTTCCGGCCAGCACGATCGAGTATCACTACCAGTACGGGACGGCTCCAGGAGAGTACACTGGGCAGACCGCAGACGCAACTGCCACGGGTGGACAGCCCCATGAGGTCGTCATCAGCGGCCTCACCGCCAATACCAGGTACTACTACCGCATGCGCTACCACCTGCCCGGGGAGACGGACTGGGTGCAGCGGGCAGAGCACTCGTTCTGGACGAGACGCGCGGAAGGTGCTACTTTTGAATTCACAGTAACCGCCGATATCCACAACAATATCGGCACGTACTATGCCACAGCCATGACCAGTATCAACAACGATCTGCCAGATTTCCACATCGACATCGGCGACACGTTCATGGTGGATAGCTCGGCGACGCAAACAACGATCAACAGCTCTTACATGACGCACCGCGGGGCGCAGTACTTTGGTCGCATTGGCTCTTCGGTCCCCATCTTTCTCTCCTCCGGGAACCACGAAAACGAAGAAGGCTGGAACCTGGATGATACCCCCTTTAGTACCGGCGTGGGCAACATCCAGGCGCGCAAGGCATTCTTCCCCACCCCCATCGACGAAGGCGTGGGAGGATTCTATTCGGGGAACACCGACCCCCTGGCCCGCATAGACGAAGTGACCTATGGCGACGAGCTGCGCGAGAACTATTACGCCTGGACGTGGGGCGATGCGCTGTTCGTGGTCATCGACCCATTCCAATATACGATGGACCTGCCCTACCGTCCCACAGCCGGTGAAGGATCGGATGATACGGTGACCGGTGATCAGTGGAGCTGGACCCTGGGCGCACAACAGTACAGCTGGCTCAAAGAAACCCTGGAGAACAGCGACGCCAAATACAAGTTCATGTTCTCGCACAATATGCTGGGCGGGATTCCAAGAGATATCATCGGCGTCGACGCTGGTTACGTGCGTGGCGGGGCCGAGGCGGCGGCGTATTTTGAATGGGGTGGGAGAAACTATAACGGCACCCAGGGGTTTGCTGACCACCGGGACCCAGAGGACTTTCCGTACACCATCCACCAGTTGATGGTGGATAATGGCGTCAGCGCCTACTTTCACGGGCACGACCACCAGTACGCCTATGAGAGGCGCGATGATGTTGTGTACCAGGAAGTCCCCTCACCGACCATGACCGGCTCCGGATTTAGTGGCATCTATACCGTGGGCACCTACCCGGAGTATGAGACCATCGCGATGTGCCCCGGGGCGGGCTATCTGCGGATCACGGTAGCCCCGGACGTGGCGACGGTTGATTATGTGCGAACTGCCGGGACGGGGACGTGCAACCCCTCCTCCTTCCCCCTGTCGTACACGATCGAACCCAACTTTAGCGGCCCGACGCACGTTCTGACGACGGCGGTCGACCCGGCCGCGGGTGGCACCATCAGCCCGGCGGCGGGCACGCATACCTACCCTGAAGGCCAGACCGTGGAAGTCACAGCCACCCCCAACCAGTGGTACGAGTTCGACCACTGGAGCGGAGCCTGCACGGGCGATGGCACCTGCTCGGTCACCATGGACGCCGACAAGTCCGTCACCGCCCACTTTGTCGCCATCCCCACCCATAGCCTGACCATGGCTGTGGATCCCACGGGAGGCGGCACGACCAATCCGGCCGTGGGCGTGCATACCTACGAAGAGGGCAGTGTGGTCAACGTTACGGCTACTCCCAACACGGGGTACGAGTTTGACCACTGGAGCGGCGACTGCACGGGCGGTGGCACCTGCTCGGTGACCATGGATACGGACCGCAGTGTCACGGCCCACTTTGCGCAGATCACCCATGACCTGACCATCACCGTCAATCCGAGCGGAGCGGGCACGACCAACCCCATCGAAGGCGTGCACAACTATCCCTATGGCACCGTGGTCAACCTGACGGCTACGCCCAACACCGGCTACGCCTTTAGCTCCTGGAGCGGCGACTGCACCGGCGGCACCTGCTCGGTCACCATGACCGCCGACAGGAGCGTCACTGCCAACTTTGTCGCGGTCAGCGGCAACGTGTCCTCCGCGGCTACGCCGTCCGACGACACCCTCACCGCCGGCGAGTCCGTAGTGGTCACCATCAACGTCGACATGTCCGAGGTCGCGACGCCCTATGACGTCCTGGGCAGCTTTACGGCCTCCCTGGCCTGGAACCCGGCGGTCCTCGCCTTCGACAGCTACTCAGGACCCCTGGCCGGCTTCACCGGCGCGGTGAACACCGCCAATGTGGGTTCCGGGCAGATTGTTTTCAACGGGGCGAATCTCGACGGCGCTACGGGCAATATCGTAACCTTCCAGGTCACCCTCCACGCCATCGGCGCAGGAACCAGCGCCCTCGACCTGGAGTACTCGGCCATGGCCGCGCTGGCCAACTTTACCAATCTCCTGCCCCTGCTCACCATCACCGACGGGCAGGTGACGGTGAGCCCTGGCACGCTGGGCGACGTCAACGGCGATGGGGACGTGAACTCGAGCGACGCTTTGCTCGTCCTGTCGTCGGATGCGGGTATGAATACGTCGCAATTCTGCCCCATGAACTGTGGCGACGTCAATGGAGATGGGCTGGTCAATTCCAGCGATGCCTTGCTCATGCTGTCCTACGATGTGGGCTTGATCGTGCCGTTCCCGGTGGGAACGGGCGCATGCCCGGCCAGCATCACTCAGCCGCCGGGGTGCGGTTTCTAGCTGGCGCGCCTCGACCCCGACAGATTGATCGTGCACAAGAGATGAAAGAATAGACGGAGAGGGTGTTGTGGACAGCACACATGACACCCTCTCCACTTGTTGCTACGTAGGGGGATGGACCCGTGCCTTCCACAGCGGGAAGCGGCCCGGCAGGCGCTTCGTTAGAGCCAGCCATCGGCTGCCATGAGGGACTAGGGCTGGTAGCGCAACAATACGATCCCATTCCTGAACGCCCTTTGTTCGATGAGTCTTAGGTTAGTCTTGGGAACGTCTTTGAAGAGCGGCTTGCCCTCACCGAGAATGATAGGTACAACAATCAGCGCATATTCATCAATGAGCCCGAGATTGGCGAGCTGTTGGACGATGTTGCCGCTCCCTAGAATTGTAATATCCTCCTCTCGCTTCAGATTCCGTAACTCGCCCTGGTCCATTTGACGAAACACCCTCGTGTTCTTCCAGTTCGGCTCGTCATCAGCGCTCTGAAGCGATCTTGAGAAGACGATCTTCGGGCTGTTGTTCATTACCCCAGCCATATGCGGGTCCGTTTTCATTGCGGTAGGCGTGGGCCACCAGCTCTTCATCATTTGATAGGTTGTGTGGCCGAACATCAGCGTGTTGTGTGACAAGTCGGCATGCTCCTGAGCGTACCTATTCCACTCGTCGTCATGAACCGCTTGAAACCAATCGATCTCGCCGTTGGGCCCAGCAAAGAAGCCGTCAATGGTCACGTGGTTGAATACCGATATCTTTGTCATGTGGATGCTTCTCCTTTAGCGAAGGAACGGCAGGTAAGGCCATACCCGCCAGCTAGCTCCAAGTCCTTGCCGATCGATAGCCGCCCCTCGGCATACCAGATGCACAGCCATCTCCACCTTCAGACCGTTCACGCCAAGTCGTAGAGTCCAGGATATCCTGGGGCACTTCCAGCCACTCCTCGTTGTAGCAGTCGACCGTCGCCTCTGCCAGTGGCGCATCGAGCCTTGCCGCCTTGTTCATAAACACCTCCCTATAACTTCTGGCAGCCCGGGCAGATGTAGCTCGCCGTGCTACCCGTCTTGATCTTTTGCACGACGGTGCCGCAGCGCGGGCAGGGATGCCCCTCCCGGTAGCCCACCTCGAAGCAGTTCCAACTTCCCTTCTGGCCGTACAGGTTCTGCTCGTAGGAAAAGCCGCCCTGGTCGATGCTGTCCTGGAAGTTCTGGCGCAGAGCCTGGTACAGCGCCTCGATCGCTCCGTCGGTCAGGGTCGGGATGGGGCGCAGAGGATGGATGCGTGCCTTCCACAGCGGGTCCTGGACGTAAACGTTGCCGATGCCCGCCACCCGCGACTGGTCCAGGAGAAAGGTCTTGATGGCGCCGCGCCGTCCGGCCAGGAGCGCCCGGAAGTCGTCGAGGGACAGGTCCATAAAATGCGGCCCCAGCTTGCCCACCATGGGGTGCTCGGCCGGGTCGGCGGCAAAGTGGGCGTAGCCGAACCACCAGAAGTTGATGGCCAGGCACGCTCCATCGGCCAGGTCGAGGATCAGCCGAAACTTCTCGGGCAAGTGGTCTCGATCCGTCAACAGGATTTCGCCCCCCATCCCCAGGTTGAGCAGCAGCCAGCCCTGGGTTGTCCGTACCTGTAGCCATTTGCCATGAGGCGCGACCGAGAGAATCTCGGCACCGGTCAACGCTGAACTGAACTCGGCCTCTGGCACGTTCAGGCACTTGGGCTGAAGCACTTTAATGGCGCCGATCGTCCTGCCGACCAGCTCCTTTTGCATATCATGGGCAAAGACGGTGATCTCGGGTAGCTCGGGCATGAATCCCCTCCGTTTCAGCAAACATGCGCTCTTTATAGAGCAGCATCGCCAACGACAAAGGCTTCGATCGCCTGAAAGTAGGCAACCTCGCCCACCCACATCAGATCGTTGTGACCGGCGCCAGGGATCAGGACCAGGCGTTTGTCGGCGGCTGTTGAGCGGCGGTATAGCTCCTCGCCGTCGCCGGGCGGGATGAGTACGTCGTTCTGGCCGTGGATGATCAGCGTGGGCGTGCCGATCTGGGCGATCTTGGCTGCGTTGCCAAAGCCATCGCGCTTCTCGTCGGCACCCTGCACCCACAAGCCCAGCCGGGCCAGGAGCGCAAAGGTGTCGGCGAAACCGCTCTCGACGACGAGCCCGGCCAATCGTATGCCGGCGTGCCGTGCCACTTCTATCGCCGCCGCGCTGCCTAGCGAGCGTCCCATGACGTACAGCCTGGCAGGCATCAACCCCCGGTCGGCCAGCAGGTCGTGCAACGAGTCGAACACGACCACCGCGTCGGTCAGGAGGTGGCTGGCCGTGGGGTTGCCGCTGCTCACGCCATAGCCACGGTAGTCGGCCACCAGCAGGCTCATGCCCAGCTGGTTGTAGATCGGAGCCAGGTCGTCATAGTCGGCCGCGATCTCGCCGTTGCCGTGAAAGTACAGGATCAGCGGCGCTTCCGGGCCGGCGGGGTAGAGACGGCTACCGACGTGGATGCCGGCCTCAACCTGGACGGTGAGCACCTGAACGTTCGACGGTCCATGCTCCCATGCCTCCTCCCGCCGGGGATAGAACAACACCTGCGTCACTTCGGGCCGATCGATAAGCCGTTGGGTCGTCATCAGTTATCCGCCTTGAGGGGCACTGTGCCCGCAACGTTGAGCAAACAGGGGATGCTGGTTTTCTCATTGCGCGCGGTGATGCCGACCCTGCATCTGATCTTGTCCATGGTCACCCTCCTGCCAAAAGAGGATCATGGCCCCAGGTCCAACACCCGGACGTCGTCAAAGAGCGTGGCGCCCCCCTGCACGGCGACCGGGTGGTAGCCTTTCAGGAACAGGGTCAGCGCCTCGCCCGTGGCCCGAACCGTGACCTGCGTGTGCACCCAGGCATCCTCTTGCGTCTCGTCCCACGGATACCAGACTACCGAGTCCCCTCGCCAGTCCTCTCCACCGCCAAGGTCCACGCCCAGCGACAAGACCACCGCCGAGGCGCTGCGAATGTGCTTGCCCCAGGCCTCGATGCGATAGCGATGCCCGGGGATGGTCTGCGCCCGGCGGAAGATACCCCCTTCTGCGTTGATAAAGTCAAAGGTAATCTCTTGCGAGCGCTGGCCGCTGTGCACATTGTCCAGGTTCTTGTTTTCATTGAGGCAGGACGACGCCGGATTCCCGGGCGACACAAAGGCCGACCAGCCTGATGCTACGGCCCAGCCCGGGCAGTTCTCGCCCAGGGGCGAGGACCCAGCCATAAAGCCGGCCTCCATGTCCCACTCACCCCCTTCGCGCGGCGGCAGCGGGGGTCGAGCAGCTGGCACCGGTGTCACCGTCGGCTGCGGCGGATTGGTGGGCGAAGGGGCAGGCAGGGTGGCGGATGCAGCTGGCGGCTCGGCTGTGGGCGCTGGAAGCGGCTCGGTGGCCGCCGGTAGAGGGCTACTTGTGGGCGTTGGCGGCAGTGGCGTGGGTGGAACAGGGGTCGGCGAGTCGGTGGGAGCCGGAGTCGGGCTCAAAGTCGGCCGAGGCGTGGCCGTTGGGGTGAAGGTGTTTGTGGGCAGGGCCAGGGCGATGCGCGTCCGGGTTGGGGTGGGCGCCGGGCGCGCTGGCGTGCACCCTGCGGCCAACAGGCTCAGCACACTGAGCCAGAATAGAAAAAGGTAAATGGATCGTTGCTTTGCCAATCTCTGGTGCCTATACACAGGTTATTGAATGCCACTCCAGGTCGTGCCATTATACCTCGTGATCCATCTGTGGACAAACAGCCGCCCATGACCGGATCTGGCCGGCCGGTGGTCATTCCAGGCGGATCCGGGCCACGTGGTAGCTGGTGCCTCCATCAGGCAGCCGGAGCCGTTCACCCGTTTCAGGCTTGTACCAACCGACGACCACGTCGTACATCCCTGGCGCCAATTTGGCGGCGGAGGACAGCGTGCGTTGGTCCAGCACGGCCGCGCCGACCTGCCAGAGGGTGGTCGGCAAGTGACTGTAAAAGTTAGCCGGGCCGTCGTGCTGCGCCACGCGCTCGCCTGCACTGTCCAACAAGTGGACAAAGGCCGCATAGTCCTGTTCGACCCGTACCGTGGCCCGCCAGTGCAACCGCAGATCCAGATCGTCGCCCGGCCGCAGCCGGGTTGGGTGCGATTCGAATCCGACAAGCGCCAGGCGCCCGTCGAACTCGACATCTGCCCGCTGCTTCAGCGGCGCACCGGTGTCCAACGCGCGGACCCGGCCTTCGTGCCAGTGGTAGACGCCGAGCCGCAGCCAGGTGGAGCCGTCCATAGCGTAGGCCGGCTCACTCGACGCTTCCATCCGCACCGGGAGCCGGCGCCCGGCGCCGTCCAGGACTGCAACGCCGAGCCGGAACACCGGGCCGATATCCCAGGGCATCATCTCTGTCACGACGACTTCGCCGGGCCGCCAACGCTCGGGCGGATACCAGATAGGCTCCACCAGCGGCCGCTGATCGGGGGTCTCGATAACCTCGCCGCCCTCCCCAAGCCAGAATGGATAGAGCCTGACCGAAGGCACGGCCGGGTCCGGCGCCTGCGCAGCGGCGGTTCGGGTCCAGTACAACCGCAGGCCAACCCGCCGCCATTGAGGGACGTTCATCACGTCATAGCCCAGCAGGCACCACTGCCCCCCGAACTCGGCCTCCACCCGGACCTGGGGCTGAGGGTCGTCGACGCGGGCAAAGTCGTAAAAGTCGTCGGGTAACTCGCGCAAGCAATCGCCACTGGCTTCATCACGCCGCGCCAGGAGCACGTAGCCATCAGCGGCATCCACAATGCACCAGGCCCCGCTGGCGATGAGGTCCTCGTACCGCTGCCGCAGCCGCGCGGGGTGCATCTGCGCGTAGGAAGCGCCGTCCATCAGCACCCAGGTGGCATCGTCGACCCTGGGCAGTTGGAGGATGCGCTCCCGGTGATCCAGGTGGGGGAACAGGGGAGCCGTCGTGGCCAGGACAGCGTCGGGCGGGATCTGGGGGGCGAAGCGGGTTTCGAGCAGGCGGTGATGGTCGGTGACCTGGGGCCAGTCCAGGTTCCTGGCCAGCGGTGTGTAGCCGTGGAAGCGATGGTAGCCCAGGCTGCCCGCCAGCACAACCGCCGCGCCGAGGACGGCGGCTGCCTGCCCGCGCTGCCGGCGGCCCGCCAGCCGGGCAAGGCGAGCCAGGCCGACGGCCGTCGCAGCGATGAAAAAGGGGACCACGGGCGCCGTGTAGTGATAGGCGTCCGAGATCATGGCGTCGTAGCTGCTGAGCAGATTCGCTGCCATGATCGGCAAGCCCAGCAGCAGCACCTCGGGGGCTAACAGGGATATGAACAGGCCACCCGAGGCGAGCAGCCCCAACAAGTAAGAGACTCGATCCGGCTGGCTGACCGTCCGCCAGACCAGGCCCGGATCGGTTAGCACCGTTCGAACGATGGCGCCGGGCGAGTCTCCGAACGCGGCATAGCGCTCGAAGTGAACAGACTGATCGGT
Organism: Anaerolineaceae bacterium; assembly: GCA_012514775.1. The sequence continues at coordinate 1,855 of JAAYZQ010000263.1, read as the reverse complement.
GCCATACTCGATGTGAGCATACTGTGGCGTGATGACAAACACGGCGACGGCACACCAGGCCAGGCTCACAGCGGCCAGCGCCAGGCCTTGCTTGCGTGCTTTGCCGATGAACAAGAGCCACAGCCCGAGCATCAGGGTCAACAAGGTCATCTCTTCTTTGACCATCATGACGACTACCGCCCACAGCCACATGGGACCATACCGACCGCGGCGAGCATGGTACAAGGCGAGGAGCATGGGCGTCACGACCAACGTCGTGGCATGGAACTCGGTCAGGTTCGCCGCCTGGAGCCCGGGAAACAGGAGATAGACCAGGGCCAGGACCAACCCGGCCAGCCGCGCAACCGAGGGCGAGCAGCGAGCGCCAAGCAGCTCGTCGCGGGCCAGCCAGTAGACCGGCAGCGCGCCCAGGGCGATGGCCGCCGTCTGGAAGATCAAGAGCGCCCGCACGTTTTCCCAGATCAGGTAGATGAGCGACAGGGGAACCAGGATTGGCTCGACGTGATCGGTCAAGCTGATCATCTGCTGTCCGCCGTCGGTGCGGATCAAGAACTGGCCGTGGAGAGTGTTCCACAGCGTCTGGTCAAAGTGGCCCAGATCCGCCCGGTTCGTCAGAAAGGCATCGTGCCTGACGATAGAAAAGGCGGACATATAGGCCGCGTAGGCGACCGTCGCAAGGCAGACTGCGACCAGCGTCCAATGAACGCCGAGCCGCGGCTGCTTTCGTTCCGTCATGGCCGGATGCTCAAGGCGACCAGGCGCAGAACTCGTCACTGGCCGGATGGTTGCTGATGTTGGTCCAGGCCCCAGAGGCCAGCTCCAGGATATAGACCTCCTTGTTGCCGCTGCGATCGCTGTAGAACACCAGCCGCTGGCCACCGGGCGCCCAGTCGGCCAGCCCCTCGGCACTCTTCGGCGAGTTCGAGACGTTGCGGGGCTGAGAGCCGTCGCTGTTCATGATATAGACCTCAAAGTTGCCGTCCCGCTTGGTATTGAACGTGAGTTGCTTGCCGTCGGGCGACCAGAAGGGATAGCGGTCCTGGCCCGGCGAATTGGTCAGGTTGACGGCACTCGAGTCATCTCCGCTGGTCAGGACAGCCTGCACCTCGAGGACCCAGACATCCTCGTTCCCGGAACGCTGGGAGGTAAAGGCGATCCTGGAGCCGTCGGGCGACCAGGCAGCGTAACGATCGTCCGCCGGGTGCCGCGTAAGCTGCGCCAGACCGCTTCCGTCCGCGTTGGCAATCCAGATGTCCCAGTTTCCGCCGCGGTTGCTCTGGAAGGCGATGCGCTGGCCGTCGGGCGACCAGGTGGGCCAGCCCTCGCTGCCCCCGTCGTCGGTCACCCGGTGGGCCTCGCCGCTCTGGCCGCTGGCCGGATCGAAGGGCATAACATAGATCGCCCCGTTGCCCATACCCCACTTGCCAGCCGCCGTATCTCGAAAGGAGACAAAGGCGATCCGGCGCCCGCCGGGAGCCCAGGCCGGAGCCACGTCGTCGGCCCAGGAATTGGTGAGGTTGGTTAACCGTGAACCGTCGGGGGCCATGGCCATGATCTCGTAGTCGTTGTTTCCGCCGCGCTGGCTCTCGAAGGAGATCCACTGCGGTCGCGGCGTGGGCGTGGCCGTGGGCGGTGGAGGGGTGGCCGTCGGCGGCACCGGTGTGGCGCTCTCGGTCCAGGCAGGTGTGGGCGTCTGCGTCCAGGTAGGCGTCGGGGTGGCACTGGCCGCAAGCTCGGGCAGTTCGGTGGGCGGTAGGGACGTCGCCGTCGCCGAGGGGATGAGCGTCGGTGTCGGCGGAACCTCCGTGGCGGATTCGGTGGGCGTCGCCGTGAGGGTCGCCGTGGGCGGAAGTAC
>JAAYZQ010000262.1 GCA_012514775.1 Anaerolineaceae bacterium | reverse complement strand
GATGACCGTGATGTTGGGTTGGATGGAGGTGGTCTGGAGCTGGACGCCGATGCGTTCCTGGACGCTGTTCGCATCCCGGACGGGGTCCAGGCCGAGGACCGTGATGGAACCGCTGTCCGGGGTGCGGAGTCCCTCGATCATCTCAATGAGGGTAGTCTTGCCGGCGCCGTTGGGTCCGACGAGGCCAAAGACCTCGCCGTGGTACGTGTCGAAGGAAATGCCATCCACGGCCTTGACCTCGGGATACTTCTTGACCACATTCCTCACCGTAATCACGCTATCGTTCCGGGTCATCATGCACGTACTCCTTGACTGTAACGATGCACAGATTGCAGGGTCCATTCAAACACAGTGGATGCCCTACATGGATCTGTCGTGGGTCAAGTTTTGCTTCGTGCCTGACCGGTTCGCGCGGCGGCACGAGATGTCCAACACCCCAACCCGTGACGGTCCCCCGCCGCCGTTTGGCCTCGCCCTCCCTCTTGTGATACAATAGCGGGCATTCCTCTGCACGGAGGGTGCCATGCGCGCCGAGATCGTAACGACGGGGACCGAGCTGCTCCTGGGGCAGATCGACGACACCAACGCCACCTACCTGGCCCGCCAACTGCGGGACCTGGGCATCGACCTCTATTTCCGCACCACGGTGGGCGACAACGAGGTGCGCATCGCCCAGGCGCTGGAGCAGGCCCTGCTCCGCGCCGACCTGGTCATCACCACCGGCGGGCTGGGCCCCACCGTGGACGACGTCACTCGCGAGGCGGTGGCCCGCGCCACCGGCCGGCCCCTCGTCCTCCACCCCGAGCTGCTGGCCCAGATCGAGGCCTTTTTCGCCCGCTTTGGCTCGCGCATGGGCGATAACAACCGGCGCCAAGCCTACCTGCCCGAGGGCTGCATCCCCGTGGAGAACCCCGTGGGCACGGCGCCGGCCTTTATCGTCGAGGACGAGCGGGGCACCATCGTCACCCTGCCCGGCGTGCCCAGCGAGATGGTGTACCTCATGAAGCACGCCATCGTCCCCTACCTCCAGCGCCGCCTGGGGCACAGGGACGTGCTGGTCACCCGCGTCCTGCGCACCGTGGCCCTGGGCGAGAGCGCCATCGACGAGCGCATCGCCGACCTGGAAACTTCGTCCCATCCGACGGTGGGCCTGTCGGCCCACCCGGGCCAGACGGACGTGCGCATCGTGGCCAAGGCCGCGACACAGGCCGATGCCGAGGCCATGGCCGCCGAGTTCGAGGCGGCCATCCGCCAGCGCCTGGGGGCGGCCATCTATGGCACGGGCGAGGAGACCCTCGACGAGGTCCTGGCCGGCCTGCTGCGCGCCCGGGGCGCGACGCTGGCCGTGGCCGAGACCATCACCCAGGGCGACCTCAGCCGCCGCCTGAGCGCCTATCCCGACGTCTTTTGCGGGGGCCTGGTGGGCGGCGATGGGGCGTCGCTGGCCCGGCTCTTGCACCTGGAGGGCGGGGAGTGGGACGGGCAGGCAGGCGCCGAGGCCATCGCCCGGGCGCTGCGCCCGGCATGTCCGCGGCCCGGCGGGGAAGAGGGCGCCGCCGGCGAGGGCTACGGGCTGGCGGTGGTCGGCGACGGGAACGGACAATCCTGGCTGGCCGTGGCCGGCCCCGAGGGCGTCGACAGCCGGCCGCTGCGCTTTCGGGGGCGCGACCGCCGCGCCCGCACCTGGTCGACGACGGTGGCCCTGGAGTTCCTGCGCCGCCTGCTCCTGGGGCTGGCCGAGGGGTGGAACGGGTAGCGGGCATGGCGGATCGGGGAAGTGGAGGCGGGAGTGCGGTGGGCATGGCCGCGTCGAGGCGTTCCAGGCAGCGGATGAGGGTCGTCGTCGGTGCGGTGCTCCTTGGGCTGCTGCTGGCGGGGGCGCCGGGTGGAGCAGCGCAGCCGGGCGGGGAAGCCTCCCAGGCGAGGGGCGAGGTCGAGGTCCTGGTGGTGCTCAAGGCCCGCGCCGACCTGTCCGCCACGACCGCGCGGACGGCCAGGGTCCAGGCCGTGGTCCAGGCCCTGCGCGCCACGGCCAGGGAGAGCCAGGGGGACCTGCTGGCCTTCCTGGAGGCGCGCGGCGCCGAGTACCGGCCCTATTACGTCGTGAACGCCGTTTGGGTGCGGGCCGGCCCGGGCCTGCTCGGGGAGCTGGCGCGTCGGCCCGATGTGGCGGCCATCGCCGCCAACCCGCTCGTCCGTGGCGTCGACCTGGGGGCCGGGCCGGTGCCTGCCGGCGCCGTGGCCCTCGGAGGTGCCGTTGCGAGCGTCGAGGAGAACCTGGAGCGCATCAACGCCGACGACGCCTGGGCCCTGGGCTACACCGGGGAGGGCATCGTCGTCGCCGGCCAGGACACGGGGGTCGCGTGGCAGCACCCGGCCCTCGTGAACCAGTACCGGGGCTGGGACGGCACGGCGGCCAGCCACGACTACAACTGGCACGACGCCGTCCACACCGGCGGCGGCACGTGCGGCGCCGATTCGCCCGAGCCGTGCGACGATTACGTGAGCAGCCACGGCACCCACACCATGGGCATCATGGTCGGCGACGACGGCAGCACCCGGGTCGGCGTCGCGCCCGGGGCGCAGTGGATCGCCTGCCGCAACATGGACCAGGGGATCGGCACGCCGGCGCGCTACCTGGAGTGCTTCGAGTTCTTCCTGGCGCCTTATCCCGTGGGGGCGACGCCCGACGAGGGCGACCCGGCCCTGGCGCCCCACGTGGTCAACAATTCGTGGGGCTGCCCGCCCAGCGAGGGCTGCGACGCGGCGGCCATCGCCCTGCTGGAAGAGGCGGTGGAGGCGCTGCGGCAGGCCGGGATCGTGGTCGTCGCCTCGGCGGGCAACTCGGGCTCGAGCTGTGGCACGGTCAGCGCCCCGCCGGCCCTCTACCAGGGCAGCCTCACGGTGGGCAATTTCGACCACCACACCGGCGCCATCGCCGCCAGCTCCTCCCGGGGGCCGGTCACCTACGGCGGCCTGATCTACGTCAAGCCGGACGTCACCGCACCCGGCACGGGCATCCGGTCCAGCGTCAAGGGGGGCTATGCCTCCCTGAGCGGCACGAGCATGGCCGCGCCCCACGTCGCCGGCGCGGCGGCCCTCCTCCTGTCGGCCGGGCCCGGGCTGGCGGGCGACGTAGAGGCCGTCGAGGAGCTGCTGACCCGCACAGCCGAAGCCCGGCTTGACGAGCAATGTGGGCCGGCCGGCCCGCCCAACAGCGTCTGGGGCTGGGGCATCGTCGACGTCCTGGGCAGCATCGACGCCGGCCTGGTGCGCGGCGGGGTCACAGCAGAGGGCGGCCTGCCGCTTCAGGGCGCCCGGGTGCTGGCCGAGGCGCGCCCGCCGGCCACAGCGCGGGCCGAGACGACGACGGGCCCCACGGGCAGCTACTCCCTCACACTGCCGGCCGGCGTCTATGACCTGGCCGTCGACGGCACGTGCTACGGGGGCTCGACCGTCGTGGTGGAGGTGCTCCGCGCCCAGGCGACGACGATCCCGGAGGTCGTGCTGTCCCGTACCCCTTGCACCTACCTGCCCTTGACGATGCACTGATCGCCTGGCCGGACGGGCCAGGGAGGAGTCCGGGTTGCGTGCCGGGATGGAGTCCACGACTTGTCGGGGTGGCTTGCAGGGGTGCCGGCCCGCCCTCGACAAGTCGCCCGTCCTGGCCGGACGGGCCAGGGAGGAGTCCGGGGATGTGCAGGGGGGCCCTGGACCACGAAAGGCACGAAAACAGTGCGAAAATCGCGAAAGGCGAGTACCCTTTCGCGATTTTCGTCCCTTTCGCGACTTTCGTGGTCCCAACGCTTGTCGCCACGCGTGACAGGTGACCACCGGGTGCGGCGCTCCCCCCGGGCGCGGGGCACGTTTGCCGCGGACCCCTTTTTTGTGTATAATGGTTGGATGTAATTATCGGAATTGTTTGCAGTGCCGGAGCCGGGGGCCCTGGCTCTGCCTGTGGCAGACGGAGAGGATGTATGGCAAACCCAGCCAAATTGGTCTTGATCGACGGGCACGCGCTGGTCTACCGCGCCTATTTCGCCCTGCCCACCGACATGGCAACCTCCAGCGGCGAGCTGACCAACGCCGTCTTTGGCTTTGCTTCCATGCTGCTCAACGTGTTCCGCGACGAGCAGCCCGAATACCTGGCCGTGACCTTTGACCGGGGTCTCACCGGCCGCGACGTGGCCTACAGCGAGTACAAGGCCAACCGCGCCTCCATGCCCAGCGACCTTCACATCCAGATGGAGCGCATCCGCGAGCTATTGCAGGTCATGCGCATCCCCACCTACGAGGTGGAGGGCTTTGAGGCCGACGACGTGCTGGCGGCCCTGGCTGCCCAGGCCACCGAGGAGGGCCTGGACGTGCTCATCGTCACCGGCGACACCGACACCTTCCAGCTCATCGGGCCCCGGGTGCGGGTGATGATGCCCCGGCGCTCCTTCGGCGACACCATCGTCTACGACGTGACGCGCATTCGCGAGCGCTACGGGCTGGAGCCGCGGCAGTTGATCGACTACAAGGCCCTCATCGGCGACACCAGCGACAACGTGCCGGGCGTGCGCGGCGTGGGCGACAAGACGGCCACCAAGCTCATGCAAGAGTACGGCAGCCTGGAGGCGATCTATGAAAACCTGGAAAAGATCAGCAGCGCCCGCTTTCGCAAGGCGCTGGAGGAAAACCGCGACATTGCCTTCCTGAGCAAGCAACTGGTGACCATTACGCGGGACGTGCCCGTGGAGCTGAACCTGGAGGACTCGCGCGTCAAGCCCCTCGACCGCGAGGCGGTGGTGGACCTCTTTCGCCAGCTCGAGTTCCGCAGCCTGGTCGACCGGCTGCCCGGCGCTGCCGAGCCGGGCGACGCGACCCAGCTCTCTTTCTTTTTCGAGCAGGAGCGGCCGTCAGGCGCGGCACCGTCGGCCGAGGGCTACCAGGTGGTCGACAGCGAGGAGGCCCTGGACGCCATGGTCGCCGACCTCCGCCAGGCGGAGGCCATCGTCGTGGACGTGGAATCCACCAGCGTCGACCCGATGAACGCCCGGCTGGTGGGCATCGCCCTGGCGGCGGCGGAGGGCCGGGCCTATTACGTGCCGGTGGGCCACCAGGGCGACGAGGCCGCCAGGAACCTGCCCCTGCCCCTGGTCGTGGAGGGGCTCAAGCCCCTGTTCCAGGACCCCAACGTGCTCAAGGTCGCCCACAATGCCAACTATGACCTGACCGTGCTGGCCGAGCACGGGCTTGAGGTGGGCAGCCTGGCCTGCGACACGATGATTGCGGAGTGGCTGCTCAACCCGGCCAGCCGCAACCTGGGGCTCAAGGCCCTGGCCTGGTCGCGCCTGGGCATCGAGATGACACACATCGAGGACCTCATCGGCAGCGGCCGCAAGCAGATCACCATGGATTTCGTCCCGCTGGACCGGGTGGTGCCCTATGCCTGCGCCGACGCCGACATGACCCTGCGCCTGGCGAGCCTCCTCCAGGACGAGCTGCGCGAGAAGGCGCTCTGGCCGCTCTTTGCCGACGTCGAGATGCGCCTGGTGCCCGTCGTGGTCGACATGCAACGCGCCGGGGTCAAGCTCGACGTCGAGTTCCTGCACGCCATGAACCGGCAGTTGACCGCGCGCCTGCAAGAGCTCCAGGAGCAGATCGAGGCCCACGTGGGCCACGCCCTGAACATCAACTCCACCCAGCAGCTCAGCGTGGCTCTGTTCGACGAGATGCACCTGGCCCTGCCCTGGATGCGCCGCGGCAAGTCGGGCCACTATTCCACGGCCGCCGACGTCCTGGAGAAACTGCGCGACAAGCATCCAGTCGTCGAGCTGATCCTGGAGCAGCGCCAGCTCGCCAAGCTAAAGGGCACCTACGTCGATGCCCTGCCGGCCCTCGTCAACCGCCGCACGGGGCGCATCCACACTTCGTTCAACCAGGCGGGCTCGATCACGGGGCGCTTTTCGTCGTCGAGCCCCAACCTGCAAAACATCCCCATCAAGACCGACGTCGGGCGCGAGATCCGGCGCGCCTTTATCGCCGAGGAAGGCTCGGTGCTCCTGGCCGCCGACTATTCCCAGGTGGAGCTGCGGGTGCTGGCCCACATTTCGGGGGACCCGGACATGCTGGCGGCCTTTGCCCGCGGCGAGGACATCCACGCCGCCACGGCGGCGGCCATCTATGGCGTGCCCCTGGAAGAGGTGACGCCGGCCCGGCGCCGCGTCGCCAAGATGACCAATTTTGCCATCAGCTACGGCGTGACCGGCTATGGCCTGGCCGACCGGACCGGGCTGCCGCCCGACGAGGCGGAGGCGTTCATCCGCAGCTACTTTGAAGCCTATCCAAAGATCAAGGACTATATCGAGCGCACCCGGCAGCAGGCCCGCGAGCAGGGCTACGTCGAGACGCTCCTCGGGCGCCGGCGCTACTTCCCGGAGCTGAGCACCACCAGCCGCGTGCACCAGAACGTGCGCGAGGGGGCGTATCGCATGGCCATCAACGCCCCCATCCAGGGCACCGCCGCCGACATTCTGAAGGTGGCCATGGTCCGCCTGTGGCGCCAGCTCAAGGAGCGGGGCCTGCGCAGCCGGATGATCCTCCAGGTTCACGACGAGCTGGTGCTGGAGGTGCCCCGCGAAGAGCTGGACGAGGTGGCAACGCTGGTCATCGAGACGATGGAGGGCGCCTTCGAGTTGGACGCCCCGCTGAAGGTAGACGTCCAGGTGGGCGAGAATTGGCTGGAAATGCACGAGTACAGGAGGAAAGAGTGCTCCGCGACGAGATAGCGCGGCTTGTCTACGACGCCGTCAGAAAAGCGCAACGCAAGGGCAGCCTGCCACGCACCGAGATCCCGGAGGTGGCCCTGGAGCGGCCCAGGCAGAGCGAGCGGGGCGATTACGCGACGAGCCTGCCCCTGAAAATGATCGCCGACGTGAACCGCGCTCTGAAAGAGGCGGACAAGGAAAAGCTCTCGCCCGTGGAGCTGGGACAGCGCATCGTGCAGCGCATGGCCGCGGCGCCCTACGTCGGCAACGTGGAAGTGGCGCCGCCGGGCTTTATAAACGTCACCCTGGATGCCGGCTGGCTGGCCGGCCAGGTGGAAGAGATCCTGGCCGCGGGGCAGAGCTTTGGCGGTGTGGACCTGGGAGCCGGCCGGCGGATCCAGGTCGAGTTCGGCAGCGCCAACCCCACCGGCCCCATGCACGTCGGCTTTGGCCGCAACCTGGTGCTGGGCGACACCCTGGCCAACGTCTTGCAGGCGGCCGGCTATGACGTGCAGCGAGAATATTACGTCAACGACGCCGGCGCGCAGATGGAGAACTTTGGCGAGAGCCTCTACGTGCGCTACTGCGAGCTGCTGGGGCGTGATGGCGGCCAGATCCCCGAGGGCGGCTACCACGGCAACTATATCGTGGACTGGGCCCGGCAGATCCTCGAATCCGAGGGCGAGCGGCTGCTGGACCTGCCCTACGAGCAGGCCGTCCGCGAGATGCGCGACCTGGGCCTGGCCATCGCCATGGAGCGCATCCGCCAGGACTGCGCGCGCATGAACATCAGCTACGACCACTGGTTCTCGGAGCAGTCGTTGTACGACGAGGGCCTCTTTGAGCGGGTAATGAGCATCCTGCGCGAGGGCGATCACATCTACATGGCCGACGGCGCCGTGTGGTTCAACGCCACGGCCCTGGGCGGCAACAAGGACGAAGTCGTCATCAAGTCCAACGGCCAGCCGGGCTACTTTGTCTCCGACATTGCCTACCACTACAACAAGCTCGTGGAGCGCGGCTTTGAGTGGGTCATCGACGTCTGGGGCGCCGACCACCAGGGCCACGCGCCGCGCATGAAGGCCATGATGGAGGCCCTTGGCCTGGACCCAGATCGCCTGACCCTCTACATCTACCAGATGGTCACCATCCTGGAGCGGGGAGAGCAGGTGCGCCTGTCCAAGCGGGCCGGAACCCAGGTGGACCTGCGGGAGGTGCTGGACGACATCGGCGCCGACGCCCTGCGCTACTTTCTCCTGGCCCGCGCCGCCGACAGCCAGATGGACCTGGACCTGGACCTGGCGCGCCAGCAGTCGGACGAGAACCCGGTCTACTATGTGCAGTACGGCCACGCCCGCATCGCCAGCGTGCTACGTTACGCCGCCGAGCAAGGCCACGACGACGAGGGGGCCGACGTGTCGCTGCTGGCCCATCCTTCGGAGCTGGCGCTCATCCGCAAGATGCTGGAGCTGCCCGAGGTGGTGGCCCTGGCCGCCGAAAAGCTGGAGCCCCATCACCTGCCCCATTACGCCCAGGACCTGGCCTCGACCTTTCACGCCTTCTACCGGGACTGCCGGGTGGTCAGCTCCGATCCCGCGGATGCCGACCTAACCCGCGCACGCCTGCGCCTCGCCAAGGCGGCCAGGCACGTCCTGGCCCGCACCCTGGGGCTCATGGGGGTAGACGCGCCCGAGCGCATGTAGACGATTAGTTATCGGAAAACGGACTGCGCCGCAGGGGCTCCCAGAAATCCCGGGAGCCCTCTTCGGGTTCCTCGCGATCCCACATGCCCGAACTGAGGATCTCGTCCAGGCGCTCCAGGGCCTCGCGGGCTCCCCGCTCCAGCTCGCGGTACTCGGCCGGCGACAGGAAGAGCGCCACCGCCCCCGCCTGCACCTTGCACTCGTTCTCCGGGTGATAGGTAATCTCGATCTCTCCTTCGCGCTGGAAGGAGGGACCCAGGGAATCGCCGGCGCGGGCCAGGAGAGCGGCCAGGCGCCGGAACTCGTCCCGCGAAAAGCGGATGGTCGTCCGTCCCCAGCCCAGATGAACCAGGCCGTGACGGCAACCGCTGATTGAGCGCGTCTCGTCGATCTGCGCCAGTCGCATGAAATGCGGTGTCCTCATGGCCTCTTACCTCCACCCCCATTGTACCGCAAAGTGGTGCGGCGCGCAAGGCCTGGCAGCCAATGACGCAGGGTCTGTTCAAGCCACGAGTGCTACCCACCGGCCCGGCATTTGCTCGCGGGGGACAACAATCCGGCGCCCGCAGTGGCAGCCTGGCGTTTGCTCGCGCCGGATAACAATCCAGCGCCCACAGTGCTGCCGAACCAAGCCCTCAGTGCATTCATCGTCCTCATCCCGTCAGTGATTCCAGCGCTGCTCCGTCAACCATCCTCCGCCACGGGGCCGCGCACAGGTGGCAATCCAGTCCCGCATCTCGCCGGCCGGGCTGGCGCTCGTCCTCAGGTCGAGGGACAGGACCTCCAACCCGGCGGCCTGGAGCCATTCTTCCAGGGCCTGCCGGCCGCAGAAACAGGTCACGATGGCGCGGTAGCCCGGCTCCGACGCATCCCCCGGCCGCAGCTCGGGAGCCAGGGTTCGCCGCCAGTCCTGGCCGTCGAGAAAGTGCAGGACGGCAACGCCGCCCGGCGGTAGAACGCGCCGGATCTCGGCCAGGGCAGCCGGCAGCTCTCGGGGCGTCAGGTGATAGAGGCTGGCCATAGCCAGGACGAACGGGGCACAGCCATCGCGGAAGGGAAGGGCGGCGGCAGAGGCGCGGACGGGCCAGGCGGGCAGGCCTTGGGCGCGGGCGCGCTCGCGGCCCAGCTCCACGGCGCGGGCCGTGGGGTCGAGGCCGGCGACGCGATAGCCAGCCTCGGCCAGGGGCGAGAAGGCGCGGCCCGTGCCGCAGCCCAGATCCAGGGCCCACCCCGGCCCTGGGGCCGGGTGGGCCTGGATCAACTCGCGGACGAACTGCGAAGCGGGCATATCAGCCCGGGCCTCGGCCCAGCCCGTCCAGCTCGTCTCGTCGCCCTCGCAGGTCCACAGCGCGCCCGCGTCTCGTCCCAAGTCCATCATCGCCGGGCCTCAGCCGGAGGCTCGAACCAGGCGCCCATCCTGGAGATGGTAGACCTGGTGGGCATACAGATCGACGTTCGGGTCGTGGGTGGCGACCAGGAGGGTGGTCCCTTCCTCGTCGACGATCTGGCGCAGGAGGGTCAGGATGTCCTCGCTCGTGGCCGAGTCCAGCTCGCCCGTCGGCTCGTCGGCCAGGATGAGGACGGGCCGCGTGGAGATGGCGCGGGCGATGGCCAGGCGCTGGTTCTGACCGCCCGACATCTCGAAGGGGCGGTGGCCGGCCCATTTGGCCAGGCCCACAAGCTCCAGCACCTCCTCCACGCGGCGCCGGCGCGCGCGGCGCCCCATGCCCACCAGCCGGAGCATGAGGTCGATGTTCTCCCGCGCCGAGTAGGTGGGGAGCAGGGCAAAGGACTGGAAGACAAAGCCGATGCGCCGCCGCCGGATTCCGACCCGCCGCCACTCGGGCAGCCGGCTCACCTCCCGGCCCTCGAGCCACACGCGGCCCGACGTGGGCCGGTCCAGCCCGCCGATGCAGTTCAGGAGGGTCGTCTTGCCCGAGCCCGACCGGCCTCGCAGCACGATGAACCGGCCGGGCTCTACTTCCAGGTCGACGCCCTGCAGGGCCGGAACCCTGCGCGCCCCAGCGCGGTAGACCCGCGTCAGGTTCTCGGTGCGGATCAAGGGACCCGCTGCGCCACCGTTTGCCTTGCCCATGTCTCCTTCGCCCCCATGCCTCGAGCCCGGCCTCAGTTCCCCGTCGCGAACAGGAAGGCCGGCAGCGTCGGGTCGATCTCCTTGAGGCAAGCCTCCCAGGTGTCCTGGCCAAAGTCGCCGGCGGCGATGACGCACGCGCGATAGTCGTCGGCCAGCTTCTGGGCGGCGTCCAGGGCCTCCTCGGCCGTGGCCTCGCCTTCGATGACCTGCCCGAAGGCCTGGCCGTACCAGTAGATGGCGCCGCCCAGCCACTCTTCCTCGCTCATCACTTGCAGGGCCGACGTCTCTTGCGCCTCGCTCACGGTGGCCAGGTAGGCCTCGGCCTGCGACGCGCCCACCTTGGCCCGGAAGGCGTCGGACGTGGCCACCGACTGGCGGGCCGGTAGCCCCTGGACGGCGGCCGGCTCGCCGTTCAGGAAGGTGATCCACTGCCAGCAGGCCTGCCTGTGTTCCGTCTCGGCCGAGATAAAGTAGCCGCTGACCGTCAGCAGGCTGGCCGGGCTGCTGCCATCGGGCATCCTGGGCGGCGGGACGGCGCCGGCGTTGAGATCGGGCCGGCCGCCAAAGACGGCAGCCGCCGTGGGCGAGCTGCTCCACATGGCCACGCGGCCCTCTGTGATCATGGCCTCCCGCTCGACCATGGCCGAGGCGGCGGACATCAGCTCGTTGAGGTCGGTGACAAAGACGGGCTTGACCCCGTGCTCGGTCGTCAGGGCCGCGTACCAGCGGAGCGCCTCCACCGTGGCCGGATCGTCGTAGGTGTAGGCTGGCGGGTCGGCGCTCTCGTCGATGATCCTGGCGCCCAGACGCTCGGTGAGAAGCAACAGGTCGTTCAGCTCATAGTACTCGGCCACAAAGCCGTATTGCTTGGCATCACCCTCACCGCTGGTCGTCGCCACGGCCAGGTCCAGGAACTCTTCCCAGGTCCAGTCGACAGAAGGATAGTCCAGGCCGGCAGCGTCCAGGAGGTCCCGGTTGTACTCGATGACGTAGGGCGTGATATCGGCCGGCAGGGCCATGAGCTGCCCCTGCCATTGGAACTGGTCCAGGGCCTGGGGCAGGTAGTCGTCGATGGGAAAGCCCGGATCGGCCTCCACAAAGGGCGCCATGGTGAGGATGGCCTCCCGGTTCCGGGCTTCCTGAAAGCTGGGATACCACTCGAAGCAGTCCGAGGCAGCCGCCAGGGCCGGCAGGTCGGGCGTGCCGGTCAAAAAGTCGGGCATCTTGACGTCCACGACAATGTCGGGATGCTCCTCGTGAAAGCGGGCAGCCAGGTCGCGGAAGGGCTCCAGGTTCAGCGAGCTGATGCCCGGCAGGAAGGTAATGGTCGTCGCTCCCGTGGGGGCCGGGGTGCCCCCCGGAGCGGCCACCACAAAGGTCGGCACGGGGGTCGCGGCCGCCTGCGCGGCCGCCTGTTCCTGGACCTCGGCCTCGGCCTGCTCCTGCGCCCGGGCCATGGCGGTGTCGACGGCGCTTTCGCCCGTCAAGATGGCGTTCAGGGCCTCGTCAAAGGCACCCAACGCCACGGTCTCCCGGGCCGTGTAGCTGTGGCTCACGGCATAGTCCAGGGCGTCGGCCAGCATGGGGTCGAGACCGTCCCAGTAGCCGCTCGCCTCGGCCGCGGAGCGGCGGGCGGGCAAGAACTTGACGCCCACGGTCATGAGGCTGAGGGGCTGGCGGCTGAGATAGTCCATCCAGCGCCAGGCAGCCTCGGGCTGCTGGGTGCCGGCGCTCATGACGACGCCACCGACAGAGGCCGGGGTCAGGCCATCCGGGAAAGGCGCCACGCCGACGTTGCCGCCCATCTGGCCGCGAAGAAACCACATGATGTCGGCTTCGATCCACATGGCCGCCTGCCCACCCTCGATGAGGGTTTGTGCTTGCGACATCAGGGCGTCTTCCGGCTGCGTGCCCGGCTCAAAGTAGGGCGTCACCTGCTCCTCGAGGATCAGGTCGGCGTAGCGGCGCACCGCATCGACGACCGCTGCCTCGTCGTACCGCGGGACGGGCGGGTCGGCCTCGTAGTCGACCAACTCCCCGGCCTGGCTCTCCACCAGGCGATAGGCGGGGTTGTCGAGCACCAGCCCCCAGCGCGTCACCTGCTCCCCCGAGCGCTCGGTGAGCTGCCTGGCGGTTGCCACCATGTCGTCCCAGGTCCAGCCTGCCGCCGGATAGTCCACACCCGCCTGGTCAAAGGCGTCCTTGTCAAAGAAGAAGAGCTGGTAGTTGACGATGGTGGGCAGCGCCCAGGTTCCGCCCGACCATTGGTAGGCGCCCAGGGCGCCGGAGTAAAAGTCGCTGGTATCAAAGTTGCGGTCAGCTTCGATAAAGGGCCCCAGGTTGCGGACGAGGCCCTGCGCCACCGACGACCTCGAGGCGCCTATGGTGATGACGTCGGCGGCCGCTACCAGGCGTTCCTCGGCGTCGTCGGGGACCTCCGTGTCCAGCACGGCGCTCATGCCCAGGACCTGCTGGAGCGAAACCGGCTCCACGTGCAGCGTCGGGTTCTCGACCTCAAAGGCCTCGATCATGTCGGCGTACATCGGCAGCTCGTAGTCGCTGACGGCAAAGCGGACCGTCGTCCGCTCGCCTGCCGGCACGGCCTCTGTCGGCGCGGCGGTGGGAGCAGGCCCCGGCGACGTGCTCTCCACCTCGACGGCGGGCGCCGTCGTCGGTTCGGCCGGCGGGGCGGCGGGCGTGCCGCCGCAGGCCACCAGCGTAGCCAGTATCAGGACTCCCAATATTAACTTTTTCACTTCCCTCTCTCCTTTCTCCCGCGCCCTCGCGCGCGGGCCAGCCAGCCCCGCAGACGTCCGGTGCCAGGGGCCGGCACTGTTTCCACTTCTGGCCGCGCCTGTCCGTCGTTGGCCCGGCGGCTGGCGACCGGCCTGATGAGGATGCCCTCCGCGGCCGGCTCCAGGGTGACGCGGTCCCCGACGTTGTACTGCTCCAGGTACTCCCTCGGCACCTGCAGCCTTCCTGCCGAGTCGAGGACGATGTATTCAGACAGCGATTCCGCCGCGCCGGCGTCCTGGCCCGCAGCTTCCGCCTCCGCGCTCCTCTCGACCCTGACCGTTTCGGTGCTGGTCCGGCCGTCGCGGATGGCCACGACGCGGTCCACGCGCCGGGCGATCTCCCGGTCGTGGGTGACGATGATGGTGGTCAGGCCCTGGGTCCGGTTCAACTCGCGAAAGAGATCCCACAGGCCCTGGGCCGTGGCCGAGTCCACCTCGCCCGTTGGCTCGTCGGCCAGCAGGAGCCGGGGATGGTTGGCCAGGGCCACGGCGATGGCCACGCGCTGCTGCTGCCCGCCCGAGAGTTGGGCCAGGCGATGGTGGCGGTGCTCCCAGAGGCCCACCTGCTCCAGCAGCTCCCGCGAGCGCCGGCGCTTTTCGCCCCAGCCCAAACCCACCACGGTCATGGGCAGCTCGACGTTCTCCCGGGCGGTGAGGTAGGGGATCAGGTTGCGGGCCACCTGCTGCCAGACAAAGCCCACCTCCCGGCGCCGGTAGCGATCCAGCGCCCGGTCCGCCAGTTTGAGCAGGTCCTGGCCGCCCACCGTCACACGTCCCGCCGACGGCCGGTCCAGCCCGCCCAGGATGTTCAGCAGCGTGCTCTTGCCGCTGCCCGACGACCCCACGATGCCCAGCATCTCGCCGTCGTCTACAGCCAGGTCCAGGCCCTGGAGGGCCACGACCTCCAGGCTCTGCCCCGCAGCGTGCAAACCCGGGGCCTCGATCACCTTGTAGATCTTGACCAGGTTATCGCAGACGACGAGGGGAGATCCGTTGCTCATCCCACCTCTCCCAGCTTGACCGCCTCAAAGACCCTCATCCTCAGCAGGAGGACGATGAGGACCGCCACCGCCACGAGGAACATGGCGCCAAAGACGGCGTAAATCAGCCCCAGCTCGCCCCAGGCAATGTGCACCACAAAGGGCGGCACCAGGGCCGTCTTGGCCGTGCCAACCTGCAGGTAGGGGATAAAGATGCGGCTGGTGCCCACGCCCAGCAATGTGCCCAGGGCGGCCCCCGACAGGACGAGCATGGCCTGCTCGCCGGCCAGGTAGACGGCCATCTGCAGCGGCGACAGGCCCACGGCGCGCAGCATGCCCAGCTCGATAAAGCGCCGCCGGAACGAGACCACGGCATAGACCAGAAAGCCCAGGACGGTGAGAGCGGCGGCCGCCAGGAAGCCGACGCTCAGCAGGCCAAAGAGCCCCTGCCGCTCGGGGCGCGTCTGCTCCGCGGCCAGGACCGCCCGGGCGTCGGACGAGGCCACCACGCCCAGCCCCAGGTCGCGCACGCCGGCCACGATCTCCTGGCCGTCAATGCCTTCGTCCGTAGCCAGCCAGACGTCGTAAGGGAAGGTGCCGCCCATGCCCTCGTGCACGTGGTCCAGGTTGGCCACAAAGAACGGCCCATCCTGCGGGTAGAGCGTCGGGAACAGGTCCAGCGGCCCGGCGACGGTGAACTCGACGGCGTGAAACTCGCCGGCGGCTCCCACGGTCAGGCGCAGGGGGTCGCCCACGTTCAGGCCGTAGCGCGACAGGAATGTGCGGCTGGCCAACAGGTTGCTGGGGTCGGCTGCCAGGCGGTTCATCAGCCCGCCCAGCGACTCGCCCCCGGCAAAGTCCGGCCGGTAAAAGGCCACGGCCGCCAGGTCGAGGCGATCCACGGCCAGGAGCCGCCCCGCCTGCTGCCGGCCCTCCAGGTTGGCGGTGACGCTGTAATCGCCCACCCGGGCCGCGGCGCGCACGCCCGGCACCTGCAGGTGCTCGCTCACCGGCAAAAAGAGCCAGCGGGGCCCCTCTTCCTGCGGCGCGGTGCTCTGCGACGGCTGGCCCAGGAGGCCGGCCTGCTGCGGCTCTTCGGTGCTCTCGCCCATCTCGGCCAGGTTCAGGTCGGCGCCCACCTGGTAATAGATGCGGTCCTCCAGGTGCCCGTCCATCGTCAGCGCCATGGAGGCGCTAAAGGCCGCCAGGCAGAGGGTCAGCGTCAGGAGGAGCAGTGGGCCGGTGTACTGGCTCGCCGAGCGGGCCAGTTGCCGCAGGGTCAACAGGACCGTCGTGCCGGGCAGCCAGATCGCCAGGCGGGCCAGGATGCCCAGCGCCAGGGGAAAGAACCGCAGGGCGAACAGGGCCAGGCCAAAGGCAAAGAGGGCCGGCACCAGGAGGAGGAGCGGGTTGGAGTAGGGATCGGAGGCCGCGGCCTGTAGGCCCGGGATGATGCCCTGGATGCTGCCCTGCCTGCGCAGAAGGTACCAGCCGTACAGGGGCAGGGCCAGCAGCAGGACGTCCAGGAAATAGCGCTGGTAGAGGGGCCGCAGCAGGGTGCGGGCCCGCTCCCAGCGATAGGTCACCACGGTGTGGCGCGAGGCGGCCAGGGCGGGGACGAGGAGCGCCAAGCAGGCCAGGCCGACGCCCAGCAGCCCGTAGCGCAGCGCTGTCGGGGTCAGGACCACGTCCAGGCCCCCCGCGTTGAGACCCGCCTGGAGGAGGGCCGGGTCCAGGAAGGTGCGCGTCCGGCCCATGAGCTGGGCCAGCCACCGGCCCACGACCAGCCCGGCCGCCAGGCCGGCGCCGCCCACCAGCAGGGCTTCCAGCAGGTAGATGCCCAGGATCTGGGCCCGGGTGGTGCCCCGGCTGCGCAGCACGGCGATCTCGGCCTGGTCGCGGCGGACGACCATGCCGGCGATGAGGCCGACGAAATAGAGGACGAGGCCGGCCACCGGGATGGCCAGGATGGTGAGCTGCAGGGTCAGCGTGCGGGCCGTGTCGCGATAGACCATCAGCGCCTGCACGGGCGAGACGTCCAGGGTGGTGTTGGCCAGCAGAGCCGCCGCCCGCGACTGGGCGGCAGTCACCCGCGCCAGCAGGCCGGCCACCTCCGTGGTGCGCACGTGGCGCCCGTCAAAGACCTGGTACCAGACGGCCAGCGAGACCGGCTCCCGAAGGGCGGGAACCACGCGGGCGGTAAAGGCCTCCTCGGAGGTCAGGAGCAACTCCTCGAGCTGCCTGGGCTGGTAGAACCAGAAGGGATCGGCCGGGTCCAGGGCCCGCCACACGCCCGTAACGCGCGCCGGGATCTGAACGTCGCCCTGGCTGCCAAAGAGGACGTACGCCTCGCCCACCTGCAGGCCCAGGCGCTCGGCCAGGGCCTGGCTGACGAGCACCTGGACCTCGTCGCCGGCCGGCGCGCCGGGAAAGGCGCCGTCGACCATCTCTACGTGCTCGGCCAGCCCGCTGACAAAGCCCAGGCTCGACCACAGCAGCGGATTGCCCTCGGCAAAGGCCGCCGAGTCGGCGGCGGGAAAGAGGCGCAGGTTGGGGCTGCGCACGTGGCGCACCAGCAGGTCCAGCGGCAGGCCGATGGCCGTGGCCGACTGTTCCGCCAGGTATTGGTCGGCGGGGCGGTAGGCATCCCAGGCAACGTCGCCGTGCCAGGCGCCCACGTAGCGCCACAGGAAGGCAAAGGGTGGCCGCTGCGCACCGACTGTGGCATCGGCGGCGGCGCCCGGATCGGTGACCTCGCTCTGCAGCAGGCCGTGGTGCACGGCGTCGGCGTAGAGGGGGATGCTGGACAGCAGCCCCACCGCCGCAATCAGCCCGGCCAGCAGGCAAAGGACCAACCCTCCCTGGCTCCACAACCGCTTGGCGGCCAGGGCCAACGTCGAGAACAAAGTAGCCATCGCGCTCATCACACTTCTGGTGGTCGGTGGCAGCTATCAACTGCCCGATACTCGCACCTACGGTCCGACGACGACGTCCCCTTCTTCCACGCCGGAGACGATCTCTACCCGGTCGTCACTCTCAATGCCCACGGTCACGTCGACGCGCCGTTGGATCGCGCCCTCTTGTATCACTACGAACTTGCGCCCCTCAAAGGTGCGGATGGCCGCGGGCGGCAGCCACAACACGTCCTCCTTGCGCTCCAGGACGACGGTGACGCGCACCAGGTCGCCGGGCTCCACGGCCAAAGCGCCGAATTGGACGTCCAGGTGCGTCGCCCGATCCGCCTCCTCGGCATCCCCGCCGCTCGCCGACGGCGCGCTGCCGCCGGAGCCATAGGGATAGGGCAGCAGGCGAATGGTCGCCGGCAGCGTTTGCCCCGGGAACTCGACGGGGACTGCCGTGGCCTCCTGACCCTCGCTCAGCTCGCCCATGTCGTCGGACGACAGCTCGCCGGTCACCTCCAGCTCCCGCGGGTCGGCGACGACGATGACCGGCCGGAAGCCTTCCACGGAGCGGCCGGCGGCGGTGTTGATGGCCGTCACCTCGCCGTCAAAGGGGGCCAGGATGAGGGTGTCGGTGATCTGGGCGCGGAGGTCGGCCAGGTCCAGCTCGGCCTTGGCCACGGCCTGTTCCAGGCGTGGATCGACGCCGGCCTGCAGCCGCTCGACCTCCAGCCGGGCCAGCTTGACGCGCTTTTCCTGGGCCTGCACGTCGTAGGCCCGCTGCTCGCCCTGGCGCACGGCCTGGTTGTGGGCCGCCAGGGCGCGCTCGTAGGCCAGGGTGGCTTCCTGGAGGGCCTGGGCCTCGGGCCTCATGGCGATGTCGGGCTCGTGTGCCACGGCGTCGTAGCGCCCCTGGGCGCGCGCCAGGCTGATGGTCGCCGACTCCAGGTCGGCCCGGGTGACCGCCAGGTCAGCGGCCGGGTCATAGCCCTTGAGCTTGTTCAGGGCGACGATCTCGGTCTCCAGGTTGACCTGCGCCCGGGCCAGGTTGTAGGCCCGCTCGTCCTCGGCGGTCTGCAGGTCGGTCAGGGCCGTCTCCAGCACGAGATTGGCCTGGGCGAGCTGGCGATGGAGGGCCGAGACGTCCAGCTCGGCCAGGCGATCGCCGGCGCGCACCGGCTGGCCGCGCTCCACGTACACCTGCAAGACGCGGCCGTCGGTGCGGAAATACAGCTCGGCCTCGTTCAGGGGCGAAACGCGCCCGGTAAAGGTCAGGCTGTCCATGACCTCTCCCCGCTCGACGGTGTAGGTCGGCTTCTCGGGGACGACGGCCGTGGGTAGAGGGGTAGGCGTGGGCGCCGGTGTCGCTTCCGTCCCAAGCCAGGTCGCCGGGCTGCCCGGGCTACACGAGGTAACCAACAGCCAGCCGAGCAGAACCAGGGGCACCAGGAGCAACCGGGCCGGCAGCTTTTTGTTCATCGCGTCCCTCCTCTTACGCCGTGCCGGCCAAGGCCATGGCCGGCATTTTTACCAAAGGCGCAACCATATTATCATACTCCTTCCGGCGGATTTAGACAAGAACTTGACATGCCCCGGAAAGTGGCCCCTTCACCTGCACGACGGGACTCTGCCACCAAGCTGTCACCGGCCGTCACCCTCCGGCAGCGCCTTGCCATTTCCTCGGAATCAACTCCCAACATACCACAAAGCCGGCCAGCGGGCAATAGCCAATCGGCCAGGCCAGACCTACCCACCTGACCAGAAGCGGGCCGGCGGCACGTTGACAATCCCCCCCTTTTATCATATACTGTCCTGGGCCTGGCCATACCGGCTCGACTCATGCGCAAAGGAGCCACAATGAACGTGCACGACGACATCGCCGAAGTGCTGGTGTCGGAAGAAGCAATCAAGAACAGGGTGGCGGAGCTCGGCCGACAGATCTCCGAGGACTATGCCGGGGAAAAGCTGCTGCTCATCGGCCTGCTGCGGGGTGCCATCGTCTTTCTTTCCGACCTCATGCGCTGCATCACCATTCCCATTCAATTGGACTTTATCGGCATCTCCAGCTACGGGGCCAACACCGAGAGTGGCGCCGTCCGGCTGGTGATGGACCTGGAGATCGATATCGCGGGCAGGCACGTGCTCATCGTCGAGGACATTGTCGACACGGGCAAGACGCTCTTTTACCTGGCGGGCAACCTGCGGGCGCGCCAGCCAGCCAGCCTGCGCATCTGCGCCCTCCTCGACAAGCCCGAGCGGCGCCAGGTGCCCATCGACGTGGATTATGTCGGGTTCGAGATCCCCGACAAGTTTGTGGTGGGCTACGGGCTCGACTTTGCCGAGGGGTACCGCAACCTGCCCTTTGTCGGCGTGCTGAAGGAGCACCTGTACAAAGAAGTGCTCATGCGGAGCGCCATCGTGCGCAAGATGAACAGCTACCTGGGGCAAGAGATCCCTCTCTCGGCCCTCGTCGACTGGGCCCGGGAGACGCTGAGCGCGGGCGAGCTTTCGGCCGACGACGGCGCCCTTCTCAAGGACCTTATCGATCGCGCCGGGCAGCCGGGCACCCGGAGATTTGGCCTGACGCTGGAGGATTGCGATTACCTGCTGCGCCGCCTGGGCCAGGAGCTGCGGGTCAGCACGGCCCCGGCCAACGGCCAGGCAGGCAGATGAGCGGGATGACGGCCGGAGAGGGTAGTATGGAGATTGAGAAATTGATCGCGGCGGCCCGCGGTGAGGAGCCCGCGGACCTCCTGCTCAAGAATGCGCGCCTGGTCAACGTCCTGTCGGGCGAGATCCACGCCGCCGACGTGGCGGTGGCCGGCGGCCAGGTGCTGGGCTGGGGCGCCTACGAGGCCCGCGAGGTCGTGGACGTGGAGGGCCGGTTCCTCTGCCCCGGCTTTCTCGACGCCCACGTGCACCTGGAGAGCGCCATGGTGCGCCCCGCCGAGTTTGCCCGGGCGGTGGTGCCCCGCGGCACGACGGGCGTCTTTACCGATCCCCACGAGATTGCCAACGTCCTCGGGCTGGAGGGCGTGCGCTACATGCTCCAGGCCAGCGAGGGGCTGCCCCTGCGGGTGTACGTCATGGCCCCCTCGTGCGTGCCGGCCACGACCATGGAGACGGCCGGAGCCGAGCTGACGGCCGCCGATATCGAGGCGCTGTGGGCCCACGAGCGGGTCATCGGCCTGGCCGAGATGATGAACTTTCCGGGCGTGCTCTACCGCGTGCCCGAGGTGCTGGCCAAGCTGCGCGCCGCCGCCGGCCGGCCCATCGACGGCCACGCCCCCGGCCTGGGCGGGCTGGACCTGAACGCCTACGTCGCCGCCGGGGTGCGCTCGGACCACGAGACGACCGAGCTGGAGGAGGCCCGCGAGAAGCTTCGGCGCGGCATGCACCTCATGATCCGCGAGGGCACCACGGCCCGCAACCTGGAGGCGCTGCTGCCGGTCGTCACGCCGGCCAACGCCGGCATGTGCCACTTTTGCACCGACGACCGCCACCCCGACACGCTGCTGACGGAGGGGGGCGTGGACGACGTGGTGCGCAAGGCCATCGCCCGGGGGTTGGACCCGGTGACGGCGATCCAGATGGCGACGATCAACACCGCCCGCTACTTCCGGCGGTGGGACATGGGCGCCGTGGCGCCCGGCCTGCAAGCCGACCTGGTGGTGTTGGACGACCTGGAGGGCCTGCGGGCCTGGCGGGTGTACGCCGGGGGCAGGCTCGTGGCCAAGGAGGGCCGCTACCTGGCGGCCACGGCCGAGGGGGCGCCGGTGCCCGTGCCCCGCAGCATGAACGTCGACCCCGCGGCCGTCGATTTCACCATCCGGTCCGGGAAAGGGCCGGCGCGGGTCATTGGCATCATCCCCGAGCAGATCGTCACCGAGGATCTGCGCCTGGAGCCCACGGTGGTGGATGGCGTCGTAGTGGCCGACCCAGCCCGCGACCTGATAAAGATGGCCGTCGTGGAGCGGCACCGGGGCACGGGCAGGGCAGGGCTGGGCCTGGTGCGCGGACTGGGGCTCAGAAGTGGCGCCCTGGCCTCCAGCGTGGCCCACGACTCGCACAACGTGGTCGTGGCCGGTGCCGGCGACGACGACATGCGGGCCGCCCTGGCCGCCGTGGTCGAGATGGGCGGCGGCCAGGTGGTGGTTGACGGCGGTCGCGTTCTGGCGGCCTGCCCGCTGCCCATCGCCGGGCTGATGTCCGACCGGCCCCTGCCGGAAGTCCGCGACCAGGTGGCAGCGCTGACGGAGGCAGCCCGCGGCCTGGGCAGCAGCCTGCCCGACCCGCTGATGACCATGTCGTTCCTGGCCCTGCCGGTCATCCCCGCCCTCAAGCTAACGGATCGAGGGCTGGTGGACGTGACCCGCTTTGACTTTGTGCCCTTGTTCGAAGGGTAGGCACAAGAGGGCGGGGGCAAGAGGGCGGGGGCAAGCCCCGCCCCTACGTCTCCCGTCGCTTGTAGGGGTGGGGCTTGCCCCCACCCTGGAGATACGTCTCCCGTCGTTTGTAGGGGTGGGGCTTGCCCCCGCCCCGGAGATCCGTTTCGCGTCGTTTGTGGGGGCGATGCTTGCCCCCACCCTGGAGATACGTCTCGTATCGTTTGTACGGGTGGGGCTTGCCCCCACCCTGGAGAAAGGAGCTTGCAATGCCCATCACCGTCATCCTCGGGGCCCAATGGGGCGACGAGGGGAAGGGCAAGATCACCGATATGCTGGCCGCCGAGGCCGACCTGGTGGCCCGTTTTGGTGGCGGCGACAACGCCGGCCACACCGTGACCGTGGGGAGCGAGCGCTTTGCCCTGCACCTCATCCCCTCGGGCATCCTCTATCCCCGGGTGGTATGCATGCTCGGGGCAGGCGTCGTCGTCAACCCCAGGCTGCTGCTGTCCGAGATGGAGGGGCTGTCGGCCAGGGGGGTCGAGACCACGCCCGCGCGCCTGCGCCTGGACGGCCGCGCCCACCTGGTCATGCCCTACCACCTGGCCCTCGACGGGGCGGCCGAGCAGGCCCGGGGCGGGTCGGCCATAGGCACCACGGGACGCGGCATCGGCCCGGCCTATACCGACAAGGCGGCGCGCACCGGCATCCGCGCCTGCGAGCTGCTGCACCCCGAAGCCGACCTGGCCGCCCGCATCCGCGAGCAGGCCGCGGCCAAGAACGTGATCCTGGACAGGCTGTACGGGCAGCCGCCCCTGGACGTGGAGGCCATGGTCGACGAATACCTGGGCCATGCCCGCAGCCTGGGCCCCCACGTGGCCGACGTCTCGGCCGAGTTGGAAACGGCCATCCGCTCGCGGCGGCGCATCCTGGCCGAGGGCGCCCAGGGCACGCTCCTCGACCTGGACATGGGTTCCTATCCCTACGTCACCAGCTCGCACCCCACCGTGGGCGGGGTCATGACCGGCCTGGGCGTCGGCCCGCAATACGTGGGCCGGGTGGTGGGCGTGGTCAAGGCCTATCAGACGCGCGTCGGCGCCGGCCCCATGCCCACCGAGCTTACCGGCGAGCTGGGCGACCGCATGCGCGGCACCGGGGCGCAGCCCTGGGACGAGTTCGGGACCACCACCGGGCGGCCGCGCCGCTGCGGCTGGCTGGACGGCGTCACGCTGCGCTACGCCACCCGCGTCAACGGGCTGACAGAGGTCGCCATCACCAAGCTGGACGTCCTGTCTCGCTTCGAGAGCCTGAGTGTGTGCGTGGCCTACGAGCTGGACGGCCGCCGCGTGGAGAACTTTCCGGTCGATCTCGAGGTGCTTGCCCGCTGCAAGCCGATCTACGAGACGGTGCCTGGCTGGCAGGTGGACATCAGCCGCGCCCGGGAATTTGACGACCTGCCCGTGCAGGCGAGGCGCTACGTGACGCTGGTCGAGGATATCCTCGGCATTCCCGTGTCGCTCATCTCGGTGGGACCCGCCCGTGACCAGACGGTCCGACGCTAACGCGCAGGCCGGCCCGGCCCGCGCTGGCCTGGGCCTGGCCCTCGCCCTCCTTTCGGCGGCCGTGGCCCTGCTCCTCGGCGGCTGCGACCTGGATCTGACGTCGCTGCCGGTGAGCTCCGGGACGCCTACCCGGGCGCCGGCCACCGGCGAGCCCACTGCCGAGCCTGCCGGCGAGCCCACGCGGCCGCCCGCCGACAGCAGCCCGCCGCCGCCCACCGTCATCAGCCTGACCATCTGGACGACGGAGGCCTTTTCGCCCACGGAGGCCATCACCACCGGCCAGATCCTGGCGCAGGTGGTGGCGGCCTTCGAGGCGGACCACCCCGACCTTCAGGTGGAGTTTGTCCTCAAGAAGCCCTACGGCAAGGGAGGCATGCTCGACTATCTCCTGACAACGGGCGCCGCCGTGCCCGATCTGCTGCCCGACCTGGCCTTCGTGGACGTCGACGAGTTGCCGGCGGCCGTCCAGGGAGACGTGGTGCAGCCCCTGGACGACCTGCTGCCCCCGGAGCTGGCGGTCGACCTCTATGCCTTTGCCCGGCGGGGAGCCACCTTCGACGACCGCCTCATGGGCTTGCAGTTCCAGGCGGACCTGGACCACCTGGTGTACAACACCGGCGTGCTGGCCGTACCGCCCCGCTCCTGGCCGGGCGTGTTGAGCAACGCCGGGCCCTATATTTTTCCGGCCGGCGGGCAGGGAGGCCTGGTCAACGACGATTTTCTGATCCAATACCTGGCGGTGCGCCCCTGGCCGCCGCTGGGCGGCCCGCAGCAGGGGTTCCTGGACCTGGCAAGCCTGGCAGCGGTGCTCCAGTTCTACCAGGACGGCGTGACGCGGGGTGTATTTCCGGCCAAGATCCTGGAATATCACGACAATGAAGCCTGCTGGGTCGACTACCTGGCGGGCCGGGCGGCGCTGACCCACGTCAGCGCTCGCCGCTACATGGCGGATCGGGAGCAATTGCAGAGCTCGGCCGTGGCCCCCATTCCCGGCATCAACGGCGCCACCTCGGCCATAGGCCGGGGCTGGGCCCTGGTGTTGGTCGCCTCCGATCCGGCCCGGCAGGCCCTGGCCGTCGAGCTCATGGCCCGCTTGCTGGAGCCCGAGGTGAATGCCTCGTGGAACCAGGCGGCCGGCACGCTGCCGACGCGCCAGTCGGTCCTGGCGACATCGGAGACGGAGGACAGCTACGAGCGCTTTATTCACCAGCAGCTCACGGCGGCACAGCCTCGCCCGCGGCTGCCCAACTATGCCCAGGTGGCCGCGGCCCTCCAGAACGCGGTGCAAGAAGTCGTCGCCGGCACGCAGAGCCCGGAAGAGGCGGCGGCCGAGCTCCTGGAAAACCAGTAGCCGACCGGGCGCATCGCGCGCGCCCGGACAAGACAAAAGCCGGAAATCCTCTAAACGAATACAAGGGTGGAGACATGAGTATCAAGTTTGGTACAGATGGTTGGCGCGCGGTCATTTCGGACACGTTTACCTACAACAATCTGCGCCTGGTGGCGCAGGCCATCGCGGATTACGTCCTGAACGAGGGACAGAACGGCCGGGCGCCCGAGGTAACGATTGGCTTTGACACGCGTTTTCTCTCCGACCGGTATGCCACCGAGGTGGCGCGGGTGATGGCCGGCAACGGCATCGTCGCCTGGCTGACCCGCGCCGACGCCCCCACGCCCGCCGTGTCTTACAGCGTGGTCGACAAGCAGGCCGCCGCGGGCATCATGATCACTGCCAGCCACAATCCACCGCGCTACAACGGCGTCAAGCTCAAGGCCGGCTACGGCGGCGCGGCCTCGCCCCAGCAGGCCCGGCGCGTGGAGCACTACCTGGAGGTGGCCGAAGCCCAGGCGCGGGGGCCTAACATCATGGACTACCAGCGCGCCCTGGACGAGGGCCTCATCCGCCGCTTTGACCCCGTGTGGGCCTACTACGAGCACCTCAGCAGCCTCGTCGACCTGGACATTATCTCCAGCGGCGAGCTGCGCGTGGTGGCCGATGCCATGTACGGCTCCGGCCGGGGCTGCATTTGCGAGATGCTGGCGCGCACCCGCTGCAACGTCAGCGAGATCCGCGGCGAGATGAACCCCGGCTTTGGCGGCATTCACCCCGAGCCCATCGGCCGGTACATGAATGCTCTGGTGTCGGCCATGCAGGCCTTTCACGCCGACGTGGGGCTGGCCACCGACGGCGACGCGGATCGCATCGGTGCCATGGATGCCCTGGGCAATTTCGTAGACCCCCACCAGATATTTGCCCTGGCCCTCCGCTACCTGGTGGAAAAGCGGGGCTGGACGGGGTTGGTGGTCAAGTCCGTGTCGACGACCATGATGGTCGACCGCCTGGCCGCCCGCTATGGCCTGGAGCTGAAAGAGACGCCCGTGGGGTTCAACCACATCGCCGACTATATGCTGGCCAACGAGGTGCTCATCGGCGGCGAGGAGTCGGGGGGATTGAGCATCAAGGGCCATATCCCCGAGGGCGACGGCATCCTCATGGGCCTGCTCCTCCTGGAGATCCTGGCCGACGCCGGGGTGCCGCTCCACGAGCTCATCGCCGACGTGCAGCGCCAGGCGGGCCCCACCTGCTATACCCGCACCGACCTGCGTCTGCGCCACCCCGTCAACAAGACCGAGATGGTCAAATGCCTCGTCGACGGCGCGCCGGCCAGCATCGGCGGACAGGGCGTGCGCTCCGTCGAAACCCTCGACGGCGTCAAGTACCGCCTCGCCGACGACGGCTGGCTGCTCATCCGGCCCTCGGGCACCGAGCCCGTACTGCGCGTCTATGCCGAAGCGCCCACGCACGACGCCGTCAAGGCACTGCTTGGCTTCGGGCAGAAGGTGGCGGAGGGGGTATAAAGTTGCGCCCCGGCCAGTCTATGGTATAATCCCCCCTGAAATCGGACCAGGTGAGTAGGATTTGCACACAGAAGCTCTGGATCGCATCTTGCCGACGGTGACCAAGCCGGGGCGCTACACCGGGGGCGAGTGGAACAGCATCGTGAAGGACTGGGAGGCCAGCGACGTCCGTTGGGCGTTGGCCTTTCCCGACGTCTATGACATTGGCATGTCGAACCTGGGGCTGGCCATCCTCTACGACCGGCTCAACGCCGTCGAGGGGGTGCTGGCCGAGCGGGTCTTTGCCCCCTGGGTCGACATGGAGCTGGCCATGCGCGGCGCCGGCCTGCCCCTGTACGGCCTGGAGAGCCGGCGGCCCCTGGCCGACTTTGACCTCATCGGCTTCAGCCTGCCCTACGAGCAGCTCTACACCAACATGCTGAACATGCTAGACCTGGCCGGCCTGCCGCTGCTGGCGGCCGACCGCGGCGAGGGCCAGCCGCTGGTGGTGGCCGGGGGCGGCGCGGTCTTTAACCCCGAGCCCATGGCCGCCTTTGTCGACCTCTTTGTCCTGGGCGACGGCGAGGGGGCCGTCGTGGACATCACCGCCGCCCTGCGCCGGTCCCAGCAGCAGGGCGAGGGACGCGAGGCGCTGCTGCGCCGCCTGGCAGGCATCCCGGGGGTGTACGTTCCCCGCTTCTACGACGTCCGCTACCACGACGACGGAACCCTGGCGGGCGTAACCGCTACGACGCCCGAGGCGCGCCTGCCGGTGCGCAAGCGCCTGGCGGCCGAGCTGCCGCCGCCCGTCACCCGGCCCGTGGTGCCCTACGTCGAGACGGTGCACAACCGGGCGGCCATCGAGATCCAGCGGGGCTGCGGCCGGGGCTGCCGCTTCTGCCACGCCGGCATGGTCTACCGGCCGGTGCGCGAGCGGCCCGTGGACGAGGTGCTGCGGGCCGTGGACGAGCTGGTAGCCAACACCGGCTACGAGGAAATTGCGCTCCTTTCCCTCAGCTCCAGCGACTATGCCCACATCGAGGAGCTGGTGCAGGGCCTTGTGGAGCGCCACGGCGACCGCCACCTGTCGATCTCGCTACCCAGCCTGCGCATCGAGTCGGTGTCGGTGCGCCTCATGGAGCAGTTGCAGGCCGCCGGGCGGCGGTCGAGCTTTACCTTTGCCCCCGAGGCCGCCACCGAGCGGCTGCGGGGTGTGATCAACAAGCCCATCCCCGACCAGGACCTGCTGGACGTGGCAGCCGAGGTGTACGGCCGGGGCTGGAAGACGGTCAAGCTCTATTTCATGATCGGCCATCCCACCCAGACGCTGGAGGACGTGGCGGCCATCGTGGACCTTGCCATGGCGGTGCGCGACGTGGGCCGGCGAGCCCTGGGCCGCAAGGCGCAGGTCAACGTCGGCGTGTCGACGCTGGTGCCCAAGCCCCACACCCCCTTCCAGTGGGTCTCGCTGGCCGGCGAGGAAGAGGTCCGCGCCCAGCAAGAGTACCTGAAGGAGAACCTGCGCGGCCCGGGCCTCAAGCTGAACTGGAACAACTACCAGGAGACGCTCCTGGAGGCCGTCCTGTCGCGGGGCGACCGGCGCCTGGCGGCCGTGATCCACCGCGCCTGGCAGTTGGGCGCCCGGTTCGACGCCTGGAGCGACCAGTTCCGGGTCGAGGCCTGGCGCCAGGCCTTTCGCGAGAGCGGCCTGGAGGTCGGGTTCTATGCCGGGCGGGCCCGGCCGCTGGACGAGGTCCTGCCCTGGGATCACCTGGACGCCGGCGTGACCAAGCGCTACCTGGCCCGCGATTACGAGGCCTCTCTGCGGGGCGAGACGCGCCTCGACTGCCGCGAGCAGTGTTATGCCTGCGGCGTCCTCACGGCTTTTCGCGAGGAGCGGGCCGGCGTGGACGACGACGCCTGGTGCTGCCCCCCGCTGCGCCCCGTCGCCGGGTAGGGGCGAGCCCTGCCCCTACCATGAACGATTACCAATGTAAGGGCAACCCTCGCGGTTGCCCTGTCGCGGTTGCCCCGGATGCCCCGGTTGGGCAGGAGTAGAACAGGAAGATGCAGGAACAGCAAGAGCTGTGGCGCGTGCGGCTGACCTTTGCCAAGGGTGAGGCCCTCAAGTACATCTCGCACCTGGACCTGGCCAGGGCCTGGGAGCGGCTCTTTCGCCGGGCCGGGCTGCCGGTGGCCTACTCCCAGGGATTCAACCCCCGGCCCCGCTTCCAGATCGCGTCGGGGCTGCCCGTGGGCGTCACGGGGCGGGCCGAGCTGCTGGACGTGTGGCTGGCCGAGCGGCTGGCGCCGGACGAGGTGCTGGCGCGGCTGGGCCCCGCGTCGCCGCCCGGCCTCGAGATCCTGGCGGCCGAGGAGGTAGACCTGCGGGCACCGGCCCTCCAGGCGCGGATGCAGGCAGCCGACTACGTGGCCGTCCTCAACACGGCCGAGCCGGCGGAGGCCATCCGCACCCGCGTCGAGGCCCTCCTGGCCGCGCCAAGCCTGCCCCGCCAGCGGCACCACAAGGGCAAGCAGCAGAGCTACGACCTGCGGCCCCTGGTCCAATCCCTCGCCGTGCGGCCTGCACCTTCGGGCGGCGGAATCCTGCTGGAGATGCGGCTGCAGGCCAGCCCGGAAGGGGCCGGCCGGCCCGACCAGGTGCTCGACGTGCTGGGGCTGACGCTGGCCGCCCGCAGCGTCGAGAGGACCAAGCTTCACTTCGATTTTGACAAATAGCCAGAGAATGGTATAATCGGCTTTTGCAAGCACAGCGGCGGGGTCCCGAGGGCCCCTCCGTTTGGTGATACAAGTACGCTGGAGGATGGCCCTCATGTATGCAGTAATCAAGACCGGTGGGAAACAGTACCGGGTGAGCCCGGGCGATTCCATCGAAGTGGAAAAATTGCCCTACGAGGTAGGCACCAAGATCGAGCTGGACCAGGTGCTCCTGGTTGCCGGCGACTCGAAAGCCACCATCGGCCAGCCTCTGGTCGAGGGAGCCAAGGTCAAGGCGACCGTCACCCGCCAGGCCATGGGGCGCAAGGTGATCGTGTTCAAGTATCGCCCGAGCAAGCGTTACCGCCGCAAAAAGGGTCACAGGCAGCACCTGACCCGCTTGCGCATCGACGAGATCGTGGCCTAGAAAGGTTTATGACAGATGGCACACAAAAAAGGTGGGGGCAGCAGCCGCAACGGGCGTGATAGCCAGTCCAAGCGGCTGGGCGTGAAGCGATTTGATGGCGAGATGGTATCCGCGGGCAGCATCATCGTGCGGCAGCGGGGGACCAGGGTCCGGCCCGGCACCAACGTCGGCCTGGGCCGCGATTACACCCTCTTTGCCACTGTGGATGGCCGCGTCAAGTTCGAGGTCGTGCGCGAAGGGCGCAAGCAGGTAAGCGTGTACCCGGAGCAGGCCACGGCGGCAGAGGCATAGATCATGAAAGAAAACACGCACCCGACGTATTATCCCGATGCCAAGGTCATCTGCGCCTGCGGCAACACGTGGACCACGGGCGCCACGCAAGAGGTGATCCGGACCGACGTATGTTCGGCCTGCCATCCGTTCTTCACGGGCGAGCAGCGCATCGTGGACACCGCCGGCCAGGTGGAGCGCTTTATGCGGCGCCTGGAGAAAAAGGTCGGCGCAGAAGAGGAGAAGGCCTGAGCACAGGGCAGGCATCAAAGGGGCAGAGTCGAGGCTTTGCCCCTTTTTCATTTGGATAGGTACGAGATCCATGGAGGAAACAGGCGGAATGCGCCACAGTTACAGCGGGGGTTGGATCGAGGTCGTGTGCGGGAGCATGTTCAGCGGCAAGACCGAAGAGGTCATCCGCCGCGTGCGCCGCGCCCGCATCGCCAGGCAGCAGGTGCAGGTGTTCAAGCCGGTCCTCGACAATCGCTATTACAGCGAACGGGTCGCGTCGCACAACGGGCTCCAATGGGAAGCCATCCCCGTGGGCAATGCCCGGGAGATCCTGGAGCGGCTCGAGCCCGAGACGACGGTCGTCGCCGTCGACGAGGCCCAGTTCTTTGACTGGGAGATCTCGGCCGTTTGCCGCGAGCTGGCCGAGCGCGGCCTGCGGGTCATCCTGGCCGGGCTGGATATGGACTTTCGGGGCGAGCCCTTTGGCCCCATGCCGCTGCTCATGGCCGAGGCGGAAGAGGTCACCAAGCTGCAGGCCATCTGCGTGGTGTGCGGCGCCCCCGCCAGCCGCACCCAGCGCCTAATCGACGGCCATCCCGCCGCCTACAACGACGACGTCATCCTCGTGGGCGGCAGCGAGTCGTACGAGGCCCGCTGCAGGCAGTGCCACGAGGTGCCCGGCAAGCGACCCTGAGTAGGGGCAACCCTCGCGGTTGCCCCCCGTCCAACATGGGGGCGCGGGACAGGTTGACGGGCGCCCTCGTTTCTGCTACAATAACCCCAGCTCTACCAGGTTAGTCTGCTCACCAGGATGGTCGAGATGCGCAAGGTAGCTATCGTTGGATTCAAGGGCGGGATCGGCAAGACGACGCTGTGCGTCAATCTGGGCGCGGCCCTCGCCCTTCGCGGGCGACGGGTCCTCCTCATCGACACTGACACCCAGGCCAACATCTCTCTATCGCTGGGGCTGAAGGAGCAGGCCAAAACCCTGTCGGAGGTCCTCAT
>JAAYZQ010000261.1 GCA_012514775.1 Anaerolineaceae bacterium | reverse complement strand
TCCATGGCCGGCGGCACGCCGGTGGTCTTTCCGGCCATCGGCATCTGCGACGGGCTGACCATGGGCCACGATGGTATGCGCTACGTCCTGGCCAGCCGGGAGCTCATTGCCGACTCGGTGGAGGTCATGGCCTGTGCCCACCCCTTTGACGCCCTGGTGATGGTCACCAACTGTGACAAGATCACGCCGGCGATGATGATGGCCGCCCTGCGACTGGACGTGCCGTCGGTGGTGCTCAGCGGCGGCCCCATGCTGGCCGGCGAGTGGCGGGGTCGCGAGACCGACCTCCTGACCGTCTGGGAGGGGGTCGGCCAGGTGGCGGCGGGCACCATGAGCGAGGAAGAGATGGTCGAGTTGGAGGAGGCGTGCTGCCCGGGCTGCGGCTCGTGCGCCGGCATGTTTACCGCCAACTCGATGAACTGCCTGGCCGAGGCCCTGGGGCTGGCCTTGCCCGGCAACGGCACCATCCCGGCCGTGAGCGCCGCCCGGCTGCGCCTGGCCAAGGCGGCGGGCATCAAGGTCATGGAGCTCCTGGCCGCCGGCGTTCGCCCGCGGCAGATAGCCACCCGCGCGGCGTTCATGAACGCCATCGCCGTGGACATGGCCCTGGGCTGCTCGACCAACACGATCTTGCACGTGCCGGCCATCGCCCACGAGGCGGGCATCCAGATCCCGCAGCAGCTCTTCCAGGAGGTGAGCGACCGGGTGCCGCACCTGGTCAACATGAGCCCCGCCGGGCCCCACCACCTGGACGACCTGGACCGTGCGGGCGGCGTGCCGGGGGTCATGCTGCGCCTGGCCGAGCGAGGGCTTGTGGACCTGGACGTGCTGACGGTCACGGGGCAGACCCTGGGCCAGAACCTGCAGTCGGCCGTCGTCCGCGACGAGGAGATCGTGCGGCCCTTTGAGCGGCCCATCCACGAGCAGGGCGGGATCGCCATCCTGTACGGCAACCTGGCGCCCGATGGGGCGGTGGTCAAGCAGGTGGCCGTGGCCGAGCAGATGCGCCAGCGGCGGGGCCGGGCCCGCGTCTTTGACCGGGAGGAGGATGCCGTGGAGGCCATCCTGGGTGGCGCCATCGTGCCTGGCGATATCGTCGTGGTCCGCTACGAGGGGCCCAAGGGTGGGCCGGGCATGCGCGAGATGCTGGCCCCCACCGCCTCCATCCAGGGCATGGGCCTGGGTGAGGAAGTGGCCCTCGTCACCGATGGGCGCTTCTCGGGGGTAACCCGCGGTGCCTCTATCGGGCATGTCTCTCCCGAAGCGGCCGACGGGGGGCCCCTCGCCCTGGTGGCCGAGGGCGACACGATCCTGATCGACATCCCCAACCGCTCCCTGACCCTGGAGGTGGACGAGGCGGAGCTGGACCGCCGCCGGGCGGCCTGGACCCCGCCCCCGCTGCGAGTCCAGACGGGCTACCTGGCCCGCTACGCCCGCATGGTGACGTCGGCGAGCACCGGCGCGATCCTGAGCTGGTAGGCGTTTGATTTTGGGAACCGTGAATTCGCAATCTAATAGATAGAGAGGAAGAAACGAATGAGCGACGAGCGTGTGGTCAAGTACGACGAAATGGGTGTCATGGACGGTGGCACCATTGGCAAGCCGCGGCCGATGTCGCGTGACATCTGGCTGCAGGAGGTTTTTCCGGAGTGGGGCACCTTCCTCAACTACGAGATCGCCCACTTTGACGTCAAGCCGGGCACGGGGGCGATGTGGTACTTTGGCGGGCCGTCATGGGCGCTCAAGTCCCGCGCCGGCGCCGTCTTTACCGTGGACCTCTATGCCGGACCGAGCATCTTTACCGACGAATCCTACTGCGGCGTGTGCCGTACCAGCGGCGCCGACAAGCTGTGGTGGATGCGCCTCAACCCCCACGTCATCGACCCCTGGAAGTTCGAGCGCCTGGACGCGGTGTTTGTTACGCACCACCACCAGGACCACATGGACTTTTACACCATCAGCGCTGCCCTGCAGACGACCAACTGCAAGTTCGTGGCGCCGCCCGAGGCGGCCCGGCGCATGATGAAGAACATGGGCGTTCCCGAGGAGCGCATGATCGTGGCCCGGGTGGGCGAGCACATCGAGATCGAGGATATGCGCATCGACTTTGCGCCCAACTTTGACATCATTGCCACCAAGACGGGCTTTGACACGCCGGCGCCCTACGAAGAGGTGGCCACCAGCTTTATCTTTAACACCGAGGGTGGCAACGTGGCCTTCCTGGGCGACACCCTGTATCACAACGGCTACCGCATGGTGGGCGAGAAGTACAAGGTGGACGTCTGCACGATGAACATGGGCAACAACGCGCCGGGCTACACCGACAAGATGTCGCCCTGGGACCTGTGGCGCATCGCGGAGGCCTTGAACGCCAAGGTGGTCATCCCCATGCACCACGACAACTGGGCCAACTGCTACGAGGACCCCTCCTACCTGGAGTATATCGTCAACCGCAAGGCCAAGGAGAAGGGCATCGACCTGCGCCCGGTGGTCCTGTACGCGGGGGCGCGCTACGAGCACCCGACGGACATGAACATGGGCCGCTACACGTACCCCGACTGGCGGGAGCGGACCGACTGGACCAAGAGCGTCGAGTACGGGCCCGACGCCTGGTAGGGCGGTGAACCGGGCGCAGGCGCGCCGCGCCCGGTGGAGAAGTGAACCACAGAGGGCCTGCGGAGGCCATTGACCGCCGCAGGCCCTCTTCCTGTCTGGCGTGAATGACGCGCCGCTCATACCGAAAGCGGGTTTCGCCTCACGCCGAGCCCTATATGGGCGGGCCACCGGTCGCCGTTCCCGGTGGGGTTGACTTGATTTCAGGGGCGTGCTATGATCGCCTGTAATCCCGATCGATAAGGAGACCCGACCATGGCGTATCGCTTCGAGCTGCTGGATCGCCCAGCGCAGCCTACACTCTCTGTCCGCACGCGCACACCGGCCGATAACCTGCCGCAAGTCATTGGACAGGCCTATGGTGCCATCATGCAGCACGCCGGCCGGTTGGGGGTCCTGCCAATGGGCGCTCCCTTCGTGGCCTACTACAACATGGACATGGAGGACCTGGACCTTGAGATCGGCTTCCCCTTTGAGCAGCGACTGGAGGGAAGTGGCAACGTCCTCGCCGGCGAGATTCCGGGTGGGAAAGCAGCCTCTTGCCTGCACGTTGGACCTTACGATCAACTGGGGGCTGCGTACGAAGGCCTCCAGGGGTGGATGCAGGCAAACGGATACGTGCCCACGGGGGTCGCGTACGAGTTCTACCTGAACGATCCCCAGACAACGCCTCCGGAGGAGCTTCAGACTCAGGTGGTATTCCCGCTCAAGTAGCGCTGCAGACGGGCGTTGGAACCTGGCGTTTTCGATCGACGAGGCGCTTTCCCCTCTGGCCGCGCGTGAGCGGTGCTATCGGTCGTCGCACCAGCCGGCCAGCACCGTGCCCACGGCCAGGCAGGCAAAAGCGGTGACGCCCAGCATGGGCCGCAAGCCCATGGCATCGGCCAGGATGCCGCTCAGCCAGGGCCCGGCAAACATGCCGGCGGCGTACACGGCCTGGTGCAGGCCCATGGCGGTGCTGCGCTCGGTCTCGCCCACCTCGCGAATGCTCAGGCCCATGAGGACCGGGTAGCTGATGCCCAGGGCAACGCCGATGAACAGGTGCGCGATCCAGAGCACGGCGATGGAGCCGGCCAGGGCGCCGATGGCGATGCCGATGGCCAGGAGGACAAAGCTGACGCGCACCATCCTGCCGGCGCCGATGCGGTTGGCCAGCGCCGCCGCGGCCAGACCGCCCAGCGTGACCAGGACGATGTTAAAGGTGAGGAACATGCTCTGCTCCACGGGCGTGGCGCCGAGCTGGTCGGCGACGAGGGGCAGAAAGCCAAAGGGCACCGCCCAGGTGGCGTACTGGCCCACAGCCGATAGGACCGACGGCAGCAGCACGTCGCGGCGGGTAAGGATGCGGCCCGCCGCCTGGAGTGAGGGCCTCCGGGGTGGGTGGGGCGTCTCGCGGGCAAGGAGCAGGACGAGCGCCCCGGCAGCCGCGACCCCGGCGGCGACGTAAAAGGCCAGGGGATAGCCGCCGATGCCGTTCAGCGTGCCCGTGCTGCTGGTGCCCACCATGCGCCCCACCGAGATCGTGGCGGTGAGGATCGATGTGGCGCGCACCGCCTCGCGCGGTGGAAAGAGGCTGCTAAAGAGGACGGTCATGGGCACCCAGGTGCTGGCTGCCACGCCGGTGAGGGCCCGGCCGACGAGCAGCCCATTGGCGTCCTGGGCGGCGCCGGTCATCCAGGCGGCCACGGCAGCGATGAGCAGCCCGGCAAAGATAAAGGGCTTGCGCCGGCCTACCCAGTCGGCGGCCATGCCCAGGGGCCAGCGGACGATGGCCTGCCACAGACCGTACTGGGCCAGGATGACCCCCACCTGCGCCAGGTCCTGGCTCTTGCTCTGGACGTAAGTGGGCAGCGTCGGCATGTAGACGTACAGGCACAGCCCGTACAGAAAAGAGACAGCGATGTAAATGCCCAGCAGGGTTCGGCGGCTGCCGGCCGCGAGCCAGCCACCGGTGACCGGCGCTGGGGGCTGGCTCGCGGCCAGTTTTTCCCCGGCGGGGTTCTCAGGCATGAATGGCCTTGCCAAAGACCCCGTGGGCTGCCTCCATCACGGCTTCGCTCAGCGTTGGATGGGCGTGGACCGTGCGGGCAATCTCGTCGGGGGTCAGCTCCCAGGTGCGGGCCAGCGCCAGCTCGGGCAGCAGCTCTGTCACCTCGGGGCCGACCATGTGGGCGCCCAGGATCTCGCCGCTGTTCACCTCGGCAATGATCTTGACAAATCCGTCCCGCTCGTCCAGGGCCAGGGCCTTGCCGTTGGCCAGGAAAAAGAACTTGCCGACCTTGAACTCGTAGCCTCGCTCGGCGGCCTGGGCCTCGCTGAGCCCAAAGCTGCCGACTTGTGGCTGGCAGTAGGTGCAGCGCGGCATGGTCTCGTAGTTGAGACGGCGGGTCTCGACGCCGGCGATGGACTCGGCGGCGACAATGCCCTGGGCCGAGGCGACGTGGGCCAGGGCCAGCTTGCCCGTCACGTCTCCGATGGCGCAGATACCCGGCACGTTGGTGCGCATGGCGTCGTCCACCTGCACAAAGCCGCGCTCGACGCGCACACCCGCGGCCTCCAGCCCCAGGTTCTCGCTGTTGGGCTGGATGCCGATGGCCACGAGGACCCGCTCGGCCTCGAGGATCTGCTCGCCCTTCTTGTTCGAGGCGCGCACGCGCACCCCGCCCTCCGTGATCTCCAGTCCTTCCAGGCGGGTGCCGGTCAGCAACTTGACCTTCTGTCGCTTAAAGCCACGGGTCACGACGTTGCTGACCTCCTCGTCCTCCAGGGGCAGGGCTCGGGGCAGCATCTCCACGACGGTGACCTGGCAGCCGTAGGACTGCCACACCTGGGCAAACTCCATGCCGATGGGGCCGGCGCCGACAATGACCGCCGAAGCGGGCAGGTCGCGCAGGACGATGGCCTCGCGGTAGGTCAGGACTCGCTCGCCGTCGGGCACGATGCCGGGCACGGAGCGGGCCCGGCCGCCGGTGGCCAGGATCACGTTGCGCGTCTCCAGGGTGCGGCTGCCGCCGGCGTTGAGGGCCACGTCCACACGCAGGGCCTCGCCGGCGGCCTGCAGCGAGGCAGTGCCCTCCACGACCTCGACGTCGTTGTCGCGCATGAGGACGCTGACGCCCTTGACCAGCCGCTCCGATACCTGGCGGCTGCGGTCGACGGCGGCGCCATAGTCGGCCTGAAAGCCCCCTTCCAGGCGAAAGCCAAACTCCTTGCCCTTGCCCAGGAGAGAAATGACCTCAGCATTGCGCAGCAGCGCCTTGGTGGGGACGCAGCCCCAGTTCAGGCAGACACCGCCCAGGTTCTCCTTCTCCACGAGGGCAACTTTCAAGCCGAGCTGTACGGCGCGGATGGCGGCTACGTAGCCCCCCGGTCCTCCGCCGATGACGGTCACGTCGTAGCGTTCTTGGCTCATCTCTTTCTCCTG
Source organism: Anaerolineaceae bacterium (assembly GCA_012514775.1). The sequence continues at coordinate 27,762 of JAAYZQ010000261.1, read as the reverse complement.
GCGAGTTCTTTTGTTATGCCCCGGCAGCGCGGCGCTGTTGTATCGTTTATCCTCAGGGCTCTATTCCCCGCCTTCGGGGGGCTTGCCCATTTCCTCGATGTGGTTCTGCATGACGCGCGTCGCCCGCTCTGGATCGCCGCTCTTGAGGGCTTCCAGAAGCTCTTCGTGGCGGGCGGCCAGGTACTCGGGGTCGAGGTCCGACTTGCGGTAGGTAACAATGCTCCAGATTCCATACTCGAGGCTCTTCCACAACTGGTATAGGGTCTGATTCCGGGAGAACTTCAGGATGGCCTCGTGAAAGGCATTGTCCAACTGCACCACGCGGTTCCGATCCTGGTTGCGAGCCGCTTCCATCATGGAATCGAGGATTCGCTGCAGGGTGGCGGCGTCGTCCTCGGTCAGCCGCGTGGCTGCCAGGCGCGTCGCCAGCGACTCCAGGGCAGCGCGCACCATGTACGTCTCCCACAGCTCTTCGGGGGTAAACGAGCGCACAGAGGTTCCCTTGTAGGGCTCGGTCTCCAGGAAGCCAAGGAGGACCAGGTCGCGGATGGCTTCGCGCACGGGTGCCTGGCTGACACCCAGGAGGCGGGCCATGGCATTCTCGACGATGCGATCTCCTGGCTTTAGCTCGCCGCTGAGGACGGCTTCGACGATGTATTGCTTCACCCGGTCGCTGAGTACGACGCGGGGAACGTGCTTGTTTTCCGTCTCAATGTCTAGCTGGGTGTTCATCCCATTCATCCTATCTTCCGGCCTTGGCCAGTTGAGTTGTGCGCCGAATCGCCTCGAGGCGCTCCGTCGCTTCTGGCGCCGACGACTGCAGCATAACGTGGAGCGGCGGGCAAGAAACGATTATCGATTCTTGCCAATATTTTACCAGCTTTTCCGGCCTTGTCAAGGATGCGCTATCGGCAGGGCGGGGCAGCCAATTTGACAGCAGGGTGGCATGGAGTATAATAAAGTTGCAATCGATTATCGATTTACTTCTGGCGCCGTTTCGGCCGGTAAAATCCTTCAAAGGAGGAACGAGATGCATTATATCCGTGAGCAGGACGTGGAGGGTGATCGCATCGGCCCTCCGAACCAGCGCGTGATCCGCCACCTGGTGACGCCGGAGAACATGGGCAGCAAGTACCTCTGGCTGGGAACCAGCTCCGTCGACCCGGGTTTTACCAGCAATGCCCATGCCCACGAGGATCAGGAAGAGGTCTTTTACTGCGTTCAGGGCCGCGGCCGCATCCGCGTCGACGACGAGGAGATGCCGTTGGAGCCGGGCGCGACGGTCTTTTGCCCGCCCAAGAGCGTACACCAGTTGATCAACGACGGCGACGAGATCCTGAAGGTGGTCTCGGCCGTGGCGCCGCCGTTCATTCCGGAGAAATATCGCCGCGACCACCTGCTCAAGGACTGAGGCCATGAGGCTGAAAGACAGGGTGGCCATCGTCACCGGCGCGGCGCGGGGCATCGGACGCGCCATCGCCGTGGCCCTTGCCCGAGAAGGGGCGCGGGTCGCGGCGTTGGACCTGGACCTTGTCCAGCTCGACGACCTGGTGGGCCAGGTGCGCACCCGGGGTGGCGAGATGCTGGCCCTGTCTGTGGACGTGACACGCAAGGAGCAGATCCAGGAGGCCGTCGGACAGGTTCTGGCACGGTGGGGCCGGATCGACATCCTGGTCAACAATGCCGGGATCTACGAGGTGCTGCCCATTGAAGCCATCAGCGAGGAGCAGTGGGATCGGGTGCTGGCCGTGAACCTCAAGGGCGCCTTCCTGTGCTGCCAGGCGGTCATCCCGACCATGAAGCGGCAGGGGAGCGGCACCATCGTGAGCATGGCCTCGTCGGCGGGCAAGAGCGGTGGCACGCTGTCGGGGGCGCACTATGCTGTCTCCAAGGCCGGCGTCATCTGCCTGACCAAGCAGCTTGCCCGGGAACTAGGGCCCCACGGCATCACCGCCAACGCGGTGGCCCCCGGCCGCATCGATACGCCCATGATCCACCTCGCCTCGGACGAGGAGAACGAGGCATTTCGCCTGCGCACGCCCCTGGGCCGGCTGGGAACGCCCGAGGACGTGGCCGGCGCGGTCGTCTTTCTCGTCTCGGACGAAGCGAGCTTTATCACCGGCGAGATCGTCGACGTCAACGGCGGCCTGCTTATCGACTAGGGCTCCAGGACGATCTTGAGCCCCTGGCGAGACTCGGCCAGGCGGAAGGCTTCCTGCCAGGAGTCGAGGGGCAGGATATGGCTCACCAGGGAGCGGGTATCGACCAGGCCCTGGCCCAGGAGTGCCAGGCCGCGGCGCCAGGAGCTGGAGCGCTGCCCCAGGGAGCCGGTGACGCGCAGCTCCCTATAGGCGATGGTGTCAAAGGGCAGCTCAAAAGGCCCGGGAAAGAGGCCCACCTGGGTGTACTGGCCGCCCCGGCGGGTGAGGGTCAGCCCCTGGCGGGCGGCGGCAGGGGCGCCCGAGCACTCGAAGTAGATGTCGGCGCCCTGTCCGGCGGTCAGGCCGACGACGATCTGGGGCAGATCCTGGCTGGTGAGATCGACGGCCATGCTGGCGCCGAGGCGCTTTGCCAGGGCCAGACGCTCGGCGTCGCTCGTCGTGCCTGCGATGATGACCGTGGCGCCGGCTGCGCGGGCAATTTGCATGCAGAGCAGGCCGATGGAGCCCGGGCCGGCAACGACCACCAGGTCGCCGGCGGTGACGGACGTCAGCTCCAGCACGGCGTGAACGCAGCAAGCCAGGGGCTCGGTCAGGGCCCCGGCGACAAAATCTACGCCTTCGGGGAGGAGGTGGACCTGTCTCTCGTGGACGAGGCAATAGCGAGCAAAGCAGCCGTCAATCGCATAGCCCACGACCTTGCGCTCGGCGCACATGTTATAGTGCCCGGCGCGACAGGCCAGGCAGCGCCCACAGAACCAGGCCGTCGTCTCGCAGGTCACCCGGTCACCCGGTTGCACGCCCTCCACGCCCTCGCCCACGGCGACCACGACCCCGGCGAACTCGTGGCCCATGATCACCGGTGGGTGCACGGGAATGGCAATCTCGTCGTGGTAGATGTGCAGGTCCGAGCCGCACACGCCGGCGGCTTTGACCTCGACCTTGACCTGTTTCGGGCCGGGCACCGGCTCGGCCACGTCCCGGAGCTCGACGTTCCCCTCGCCCGCTGCATACTTGACGACGGCTTTCATCGCGTCCCTCCTCGCACTGTCCCGTTGTTGGATAGGCTGCCCACGTGTTCGGGGCAAGCCCTCAGCCTGCCCTGCAGGACGGCGGCCAATGGATTGTACGCCACTTGGCGCGGGCTGTCAACCGCGAGCCGCCGGAGCGATGCCCTCACCACGCGCCGCTCCGATTTGACACCATCCGGTGGCTGTGGTAGAATCCACTCGCGCAATCGATTATCGGTTATCAATGTCGTGGAGAAATCCATCCTACGAGCCTGTTCTTGCCTGCCACTCGCCGGCAACCAGTCCGGGCGAGAATCGTGCCGGGGAACTGGTCGCCAGGGCCGTGGACTGGAGAAAGGGGGTGAGGCCGCAAACGTCCGTTTAACCGCAAGACCTCGTGCTGAGTCGAACCTAGTCCCTGCTTAAGGAGAAAAGGGAGGTATACCCTATGAGAGACGTTGGCTATTTCGCTCCAACAGAAATCGGCGAAGCGGTCAGGCTCCTCGCGGAACATGGCGAGAAGATGGCAGTCCTGGCTGGTGGCACGGATCTCGTTCCCGCGCTGAACTACTACGAGATCAAGCCCTCCGCCCTTTTGTACATCGGCGGGTTGGCTCTGGACTATATCAAAGAGGAGAATGGCAAGCTGATCATTGGTGCCGGCACGACCCTGGCGCATCTCCTGGCCAGCGAGGTCATTGCCCAGAAGTTTGGCGTTCTACTCCAGGCGATCAAGAAGCACAGCAGCCCGGCTGTCCGCACCGCCGCCACCATCGGCGGCAACGTGGGGACCGGCTCGCCGGCCGGCGACCTGCTGCCTCCCCTCATGGTCATGGACGCGGAAGTCGTCCTGGCCAATGCCGCGGGTGAGCGTGTAGTGCCCGTGGCCGAGTTCTTTACCGGGCCGCAAAAGACGGTCCGCAAACCCGACGAACTCATCGTCGAGCTGCGCGTGCCGCTGGCTGCCGGCAACACTGCCTACCAGAAGGTGGGCCTTCGCAAAGCGCAAACCTGCTCCATTGCCTCCGCCGCGGTGCGACTGGTGATGGCCGGCAACGTCTGCCAGGACGCGCGCATCGTGATGGGCTCCATGGCCCCGACACCCCTGCGCTGCAAAAAGGCCGAGGCGCTCATCAAGGGCAAGGCCCTCGACCAGGCCGCCATCGAGGAATGCGCCGCCCAGGCCATCGCCGAGACGAGCCCCATCGACGATCAACGAGCCACCGCCTGGTACCGGCAGAAGGCCGGCAAGGCCCTCGTCGCCCGGGCATTGGCCCAGGCGGCCGGCATCCAGAGATAGCGAGGAGGCTAACCGATCATGAAGCAGATTCTATCGTTCACCCTGAATGGCTCGCCGGTGGACGTCGTCGTGACCCCAACCGAGACACTCCTGGACGTCCTGCGGGAAAAGCTGGGTGTGACCAGCCCCAAGCGTGGCTGCGACGATGGCGACTGCGGTGCCTGCACCGTCCTGATCGACGGTGAGCCGACACGCTCCTGTCTGACCATCGCTTTGACCGTGCAGGGCAAACAAGTCCTGACGACCGAGGGCCTGAGCCCCGACGGCGAACTTCATCCTCTGCAAAAGGCCTTCCACGAGCACGGTGCCTTTCAGTGTGGCTTTTGCACCCCCGGCATGCTCATGTCGGCCAAGGCATTGCTGGATCACAATCCCAATCCTTCCCGCCAGGAGATTCGGGAGCACATGGCGGGCAACCTGTGTCGCTGCGGAAGCTACGAAGAAGTCATCGAAGCTATCCAGGCAGTGGCTGCTGGCAAGTAGAAGGAGTAGGAACAATGACCGAATATGTTGGTATGGCAATGCCACGCTACGACGGTCTCGGCCAGGTGACAGGCGTGACCAAATTCGTGGATGACTTTGTGCTCCCGGGCATGCTCTACGCCAAGGCCGTGCGCAGCCCCGTCCACAAGGGCATTCTGCGCGGGATGGACTTTTCGGCCGCCAAGGCTACACCCGGCGTAGTCGGCTTTGTCACGTACGATGACATTCCCGGTGCCAAGCTCTTTGGAGCATGTGGCGACCAACCGGTGATGGTGAAGGACGCCATCAGCTACAAGGGCGAGGTCTTGGCCGTCGTGGTGGCCGTGGACGAAGACACCTGCATGGAGGCCATCGAGAAGGTCAAGCTGGACATCGAGGAGCAGGAGCCGGTCTTTGACATGTTCAAGGCCATGGAGCCCGATGCTCCCCTGGTGCGTCCCGGCCTCAAGAGCAACCTCTGGGAGTATGCCCCGGGGGTCACGACCCGCGTGATGTACATCGGCGACGCGGATGCCGGCTTCAAAGAGGCCGACGACGTCGTCGAGGGGCATTACGAGACGGGCGAGCAGGACCACGCGTCCATGGAGCCCATGGTCTCGGTCGCCTACTTTGACAGCGCCGAGCGCCTGGTGATCCACACCCACAGCCAGTGCCTCTACTTCCAGTTGGGACAGCTTGCGGCCATCTTTGACCTGCCCATGAGCAGGATCCGCTATGTGGGCGGCGTCGTGGGCGGCGGATTCGGCGGCAAGAACCACATCCACGCCGATCACCATGCCGGCCTGGCGGCGCTCAAGTTCCGCCGGCCCGTCAAGTATCGCATGAGCCGGCGCGAAGACCTGCTCTACTCCACCAAGCGCGGTGTGTTCATCTTTGACTACAAGACCGGCTTCAAGAAGGACGGCCGCATCGTGGCCAACCATATCAATGTCTGGCACGATGCCGGCGCCTACGGCGGCTTTTCGCCCTACGGCGTCGAGAAGTGTAGCATGTTCGCTTGTGGCCCGTACCACATTCCCAACATCCGCATCGAGGGCAAGTGCGTGCTGACCAACAAGGCCGGCTCCAGCTCGATGCGCGGCTTTACCATCATGAATGGCCAGTTCCCCATGGAGCTGCAGATGCACAAGGTCGCCCAGGCACTGGGCATGGATCCCTGGGAGCTGCGCTTTATCAATGCCTGGCGTGATGGTGACATCGGTGCGTCGCGGTACGTGGTCCGGGGAGCGGGTGCCCTGGAAGCCATGAAGGCGACGGCAGAGATGTCCGGAATCCAGTTGCCGGATCATCTCCTGGCCATGAGCTCACGTGGGAGGTAACGGCTATGAAGAAAAAAGGTAAAGGAATGGCTCTCGTTCTGCATCCCACCGGCAACAAGGGTGCGGGCGATCCGAGCAATGCAGCGATCCAGCTCAAGCCCGACGGCACCCTGGTTCTGCTGGTGGGCGCCGTCGACCTCGGCCAGGGCTCGACAACCATCCTGCGCCAGTTCTGCGCCGACCTGATGGAAGTGCCCATCGAGCACGTTTTTGCCAGCAACTTTGCGGACGACTTTGCTCCGCTGAGCCTGGGCAGCTTTGCCAGCCGCGTCACGCTAATCGATCCCCACGCGGTAGAGAACGCAGCCCAGGACCTTCAGAAAAAGATCAAGGAGTATGCCGCCGACCTGCTGGAGGCGAATCCCGACGACCTGGAGTATTCCCAGGGCAAGGTATCGGTCAAGGGCGTGCCCGACCGGTCCCTGACCCTGGCACAGGTGGGTGGGGCCGCGGCCTTTGGCGGGGGCGCCGACCCGGCGCTGTTGGTCGGCACCGGCGCCTGGCAGCCCGACAGGTTCCATCCCCACGATCTGGAGACGGGGGCCATGCCCGCCGTGGGTGCCATCTCTTTCGGGTGCTGCACCTGCGAGGTCGAAGTCGATACCGAGACCGGCGAGGTGGCAGTCCTCAGCATGACCCAGGTCTGGGAAGTCGGCAAGGCGGTCAATCCGCTGCTTGTTCGCCAGCAGATCAACGGCGGCGTCCAGTGTGGCATGGGGACGTCGCTCATCGAAAACGCCTTCCCTTACTACCCCAATCCGGACTGGGCGCCCAACAACCTGTCGGACTATGCCGTGCCGACGTTCGAGGACTATCCGGAAAAGCTGGAGTGGGGTTTTGTCGAAGTGCCTCATCCGGCCGGCGTCAAGGGAGCCAAGGGCTTTTCGGAAGGCTCGACCAACGCGCCGCCGCCTGCCATTGCGCATGCCATCTATGATGCCATCGGCGTCTGGTTCGATCACTATCCGGTATCGCGCGAGGACATCTTGAGAGCGCTGGAGGCTGCCTGAGACCAGGCGGCACCGCGCCCGGAACGGCTCAACGGCGAGCCGGGGAGCGAGGACGGGGCGCAGCCGTGCCCCGTCCCCCCTCCTGAACCGTTACCGGGCAGAGGGGGAACCATGATCCGAGGCGTCCATCACACCTGCATCACCGTCAGCAACCTGGAGCGGTCCATCGCGTTCTATCGCGACTTTCTGGGGCTGGAGCTGCTCTTTACCGAGGAGAGCGAGCGCAGCCAGGATGACCGCTCGCGGGCCCTGGGCATCGCCGGGGCCAAGGTCAAGCTGGCTATCCTGAAAGCGGGCGAGGCGCGGGTCGAGCTGATCGAATACGTCACCGCCGGGGGGCGGCCCTACGACCGCCAGGTCAACGACGTGGGGGCCATGCACATTGCCTTTCAGGTGGAGAACATAGACGAGGTGTACCGGCGCATGGTGGACCACGGCGTGCGCTTTACGGCGCCGCCGGCCACCATCCCGGCCGGTCCCATGGCCGGCTGGCGCTGGACCTACTTTTTCGATCCGGATGGTGTATCGCTCGAGATCATCCAGACGGCCTGAAGCCGTCTGCGGCCGCCGGCACCACTCCTCTTGACGTCGCGGGCAGGATGGCGCCGCGCCATGGGGGAATTGCAAGCCCGTGGTAACCGGCGCGGCCCATCTGGCACGCCGGGGCAACAGGATGCCGTGGCCTGGGCGAGGCTCACGCTACGCCCACAGGGCCGGGCCGGGGGCCGGAGCATCTGGAAACGTTGAAAGTGAGGAACGCATGGCCTTCAAGCTGATAGACTTGAGCCAGGAGATCTATACCGGGGCACCAGTGTGGCCCGGTCATCCCGAAACCCGCGTCGACGTCGTGGCGACCCACGAGGAGACGGTCAAATCGGGACGTTTTACCGAGAACTATTCCTACACGGCTGAAAAGATCGCAATGAGCACCCACGGCACGACGCACACCGACTCGATCAGCCACATCGATCCTACTCCGGGGGCGCCCTCCATCGACGAGCTGCCCCTGGATTGGTTCTACACCGATGCGATCTGCCTCGATCTGTCTCACATCCCGCCCCGCACCGAGTACACGGTAGAGATGATCAAGGAGGCCCTGGACAAGCACGGCCTGGAGATCAAGAAGGGCGACACGGTGTTGCTCTATTCCGGCCACTATGTGCGGACGTGGGGCACGCCCGACTGGCTGACAGAGTATCCCGGGCTGGGCCGCGAGGCCGCCGAGTTCATCTACGGCCAGGGTGTGGTCAACATCGGGCAGGACGCGCCCAGCCACGATCGCGCCGGGACGACGAGCTATCCCGCGCACCAGGTCTGCCGCGAGATGCAGACGCTGAACACCGAGAACCTGGGCGACCTGCGGCCGGTGGCCGGCAAGCGCTTTCGCTACATGGGCTTCCCGCTGCGCATCCGGCGCGGCAGTGGCTCGCCCATCCGCGCTGTCGCCCTCCTGGAAGAGGAAGACTGACGGATTGCAGGCATGAGAGATTCGACGGCAAAGGTGCCGGGCGACTGCCCGGCATCTTGTTCGTAGGACCTGAGTAGAAATTGGCAGGAGGTAATTGATGGAACAGATTCCCAGGGAAAAGCTGGAAGGAGTGCTCTCCATGTTCTCCCTGACGGGGCGGGTGGCAGTGGTGACGGGCGGCAGCCGGGGGCTGGGACGCGGCATGGCCCTTGCCCTGGCTGCGGCGGGCGCCGACGTGGCCCCGGTGAGCCGCACCCTGTCGGACCTGGAGGTTGTAGCCGAGGAGATCCACTCCCTGGGGCGCCGCGCCCTGCCCGTCGCCGCCGACGTGACGGACGAGGCCAGCGTCCAGGCGATGGTCCGGCGCGTGGTGGACGAGATGGGGCACGTCGACATACTCATCAACTCGGCAGGCATTGTGAGCCTGAAGCCGACGATCGAGTTCCCCGTCGAAGAGTGGCAGCAAATCCTTGACGTCAACCTGCGGGGCACATTCATCTGCTGCAAAGAGGTCGGCAGGGCCATGCTGGCCGCGAACGGGACGGCCGTGCACAAGATCGTGAATATGTCGTCGGTGCGGGGCCTGCAGGGCCGGGCCAACGACCCGGCCTATCCCGCCAGCAAGGGCGCCATCAACCTCCTGACCAAGTCGCTGGCCATCGAGTGGGCGCAGGAGGGCATCAACGTCAATGCCATCGCCCCCACCTTTATCCGGACCGACCTTAATGCCTACATGCTCGACGATGACAAGACCAGGGAATGGGTGTTGAGCCGCATCCCCATGGGCCGCGTGGGCCAGATCTGGGATCTCTTTGGCGCAGTCATCTTTCTCACCTCCCGTGCCTCTGATTTTGTGACCGGGCAGACGCTCTACGTCGACGGCGGCTGGACGGCGGCCTGAAAGGATTCGCCATGAAAGCAGTAGTGTTGTACGACAAAGGGGACCGGTGCGTCGAGCTGCGCGACGTGCCGGTGCCGGCCATCGGTCCCGAGGAGTGCCTGGTGGAGGTCAAGTACTGCGGCATCTGCGGCAGCGAGCCGCACATGTATCACGGCCAGCTCACGCTCCTCGCCCGCCCCCCGGTCGTCCTGGGGCACGAATGGTCCGGCGAGGTCGTCCAGGTCGGAGAGCGGGTCGAGGGCTTTGCCGTCGGAGACCGCGTCACCTGCGAAACGGCAGCCGAGACGTGCGGCGTGTGCGCCCTGTGCCGCTCGGGAGCGTACAACGTTTGCCCCGAGCGCCGGGCCTTTGGCTTTGCCGTGGACGGGGCCTTTACCCAGTACGTGAAGGCCAGGTATCAGAGGCTTCACCACCTGCCCCAGGGCGTCGGCTACGAGACGTCGGCCATGACCGAGCCCATCTGCGTGGCCTACAACGCCGTGGCGGAAAAGAGCCACGTCAACCCGGGCGACACCGTGGTGGTCATCGGCCCGGGGCCCGTGGGCTTGTTCGCCCTCCAGGTCGCGCGCCTGGCGGGCGCCGGAACCCTCATCGTCACCGGCACCCCGCGCGATCGGAAACGGCTGGAGCTGGCCAGGAAGCTGGGCGCGGACCTCGCCCTTGACGTCACGGAGCAAGACCCGGCCGAGGTTCTGCGCGGCATCGGCGATGGGCTGGGGGCGCACCTGGTCATCGACTGCGCCGGCGTCCCGCCGGCCATCAAGCAGTCGCTGGAGCTGGTGCGGCGCAACGGCCAGGTGACCAAGGTCGGCTGGTCGCTGCAGCCCGTCAACCTCACCATGGACGAGATCGTGGCCAAGGTCATCACCTATCAGGGGGCCTTTTCCCACACGTGGACCACGTGGGAGACCTGCCTGGAGCTGATGCGCCAGAAAAAGATCGAGACCGAGGCCCTGGTGAGCGAGATCTGGCCCATCACCCGCTGGCAGGAGGCCTTTGAGAAGCTGGAGGCCCTGGAGGCCCACAAGATCCTGCTGTTCCCGGTGTGATGCGGCGGGCCTTTTGGGGATGGCCGCGGCACACTGAGAAGGGAGACACGAGGATGATCGACGACCAAAAGCTGGCCAAACTGGAGGACATCGCCCGCGACCTGCGGTACCAGGTGGTGCGCATGATGGGCGCGGGCAAGGCCCACCACTTCGGTGGCTCCCTGTCCATTGTGGAGCTGGTCACCGCCCTCTACTTTTACAAGATGCGCTACGACCCGGCGAATCCACGCTGGGAGGAGCGCGACCGCTTCGTGATGAGCAAGGGACATACCGTGCCGACGCAATACGCGGCGCTGGCAAGGTTGGGTGTGATCCCCATGGAGTCGCTGGCAACGCTCAAGCGCCTGGGCAGCATCTTGCAGGGGCATCCCAATGCTTGCATGACGCCCGGGCTGGAGGCCTGCACCGGCTCCCTGGGCCAGGGCCTCTCCTTCGCCAACGGCATTGCCATGGCGGCCCGCATTCGCGGCCTGTCCATCCGCGTCTACTGCCTGCTGGGCGACGGCGAGCTGCACGAGGGACAGGTCTGGGAGGCGGCCATGGGCACTGCCGCCCAGAGGCTGGACAACCTGGTGGCCATCGTGGACCGCAACCGGCTCAAGAGCCAGGGCCTGGTCGACGAGGCCAAGCCCCTGGAGCCCCTGACCGACCGGTGGCGGGCCTTTGGCTGGGAGGCGATGACCGTAGACGGGCACGATCTGCGGCAGATCTGCAACGCCCTGGACGAGGCCGAAAAGGTGAAGGGTCGCCCGGTGGCCATCGTGGCCAACACCGTGAAGGGCAAGGGCGTACCCTTTATGGAGGGCCAGTTCCAGTTTCACAACGCGCCCATCAGCGAAGAGCAGTGGCAGGAGGCCATGCGCCTCCTGGCGCCCGGGGCTGAGGCGGTGGAGGTGGCACGATGAAGTGGCAAGTGGGAGACCGAGTCGAAACCCGGAACGCCTACGGCGAGGCCCTGCTGACCCTCGGCCGGGAGCGGCCCGAAGTGGTGGTCATGGACTCGGACCTGCAGCGCTCGAACAAGACCTATGCCTTTGGGCAGGCGCACCCCGAGCGTTTCTTTGACATGGGCATCGCCGAGGCCGACATGATCTCCACGGCGGCGGGCATGGCCGCCACCGGCATGACCGTCTTTGCTAGCTCCTTTGCCATGTTTGTCCCCGGCCGCTGCTACGATCAGATCCGCCTGCAGCTTTCATACGGCCAGGCAAACGTCAAGATCGTGGGCGTCAGCGCGGGCCTGACCCAGGGGCCCGACGGCGCCACGCACCAATCCCTTGATGACGTGGCCCTGACGCGCATGTTGCCGGGCATGACGGTTATCGTGCCGGCGGATGCTACGGAAGCCTACCAGGCGGTCCTGGCCGCCGCCGACGTTCCCGGCCCGGTCTACCTGCGCATGGGACGTTACCCGACGCCGGTCCTCTTTGGAGAGGACACCGCCTTTCAGGTGGGTGAGACCCGGGAGATGCGCAAGGGCGGCGACGTGGTCCTCTATGCCACGGGCATCATGACCGCCATGGCCCTGGAGACGGCTGACCTCCTGGCCCGCAAGGGGGTAGAGGCCACGGTGCTCAACGTGCCGACCCTCAAGCCCCTCTCCGCCGCCGAGATTGCGAGCCCGGCCCGGGGCAAGCGCCTGTGTGTGACGATGGAGGAGCACTGGATCGTGGGCGGGCTGGGCAGTGCCGTGGCCGAGAGCCTGAGCGATGCGGGGATCATGCCTCCGCTGCTGCGCATCGGCGTCGACGACCGTTTTGGCCTGTCGGGCAGCGCCGACGAGTTGCTGGAGCACTACGAGCTGACACCGAAGCAGATGGCGAGCCGGATCCTGGCCCGCCTGAAATAGACGGCCGGGCCCCGCATCGGGTGTCGGGGCCGGCCCGAGCTACAAAAAGGGCGACTCTTCGTCCAGGCCGTAGGCCTCGATGAGGGCCTGGACGGCCCTTTCCTCGGCCGTGAAAGAGACCCGGTCAAATACCTGCCACACCTCCCGGTGGCAGACGCTGCACTCCGGCTCGACGATGCCGGCCGGCCCCAGGGTCTCCAGCTCCAAAAAGCGGTCGTTGCAGTAGCACTCGCTGGAGCTGCCCAGGTCGAAATACTCCCTGCCCGCTTCAAAGCGCGCCCTCTTGACGTACAGGCTCTCGCCCAGGTGGTAGGCCAGCCAGCCGCGGGGGTTGGGAAATCCGACCTTGAGGGCGCCGCCGCGCAGCGTGGCGTGCACCAGGATATGGTCGTTGCCCCAGACCAGGTGCGGGCTGCGGACGTCGGTGTAAGGCCAGAGTGCCAGTTGACGGTTGGGCAGCAGGCTACCCGCCCCGGCCGGTCCCCCACCCTGGGGGAGGATGGCCACCCCCCCAAGCTTGAGCTGGGTGATGGCCCACGGCGCGGTCTTGACCGGCCACAACCCGTGGTTGGTCAGGACGTGGTCCACGACGACGGCGGCCTCGTCGCCGGGCAGCGTGATGCGCATCGACTTTTGCAGGCCGGTGGCAGGCTCTGCCGGCTGGGTGACCACCATGCCGCCTTCCACCTCCTCGATCTCGGACGGCGCCTCGTCGGGCAGGTAGGTACGGCGGGCCAGCTCGGGTGCGTGCCACAGCCTGTGGCCGCCCCAGACGTGAAAGAGGCCACCCCCGGGATGCTCGAGGGTGAAGTCGGGCACCTCGGCAAAGAGGCTTTCCCGGCCGCGGATTTGTAGGCGGAGCACGCGAGGGCCTGTGCTGCGCGTCACCAGCAAGGAAAGGGTGGCGTTTTCCAGTTGCACGCAGTCGAGACCGAGGAATCTGGTTGTCTTGAGCATGTTTCCTCCGGGCAGGCTCGGTCTATTGTGCCACAGGACCAGGCCGCCTGTCAAAGCGTGCCGGCCGTCAAGTCACGGCCGCCTTCAAAGGGCTTCAAAAACCTGTTGACTTCCATCTGCAACTCTGCTATAATTCCCCGCGGCGGGGCAGCACGCACATACCATTCCCCGGGCTTGACGCCGGGAACCGTCTGTGCCCCGCCGGGCCGGACCGGTGCCTGGCGGCCCAGGCCCGCCGCACTTCTGTGTGACCGCTGAGCGTCGACCACGCTAGTGCTCCAGGCCGTTCGGGTCTGGGCAGGACCATTCAGGAGGAACCGATGGCGAAAAAGGCACTCTGTGTTGGGATCAACGATTATCCTTACGACGGCAGCGACCTGAACGGCTGCGTCAACGACGCCCGGGCGTGGGCGGAGCTTCTCGTGGCCCACTATGATTTTGTTCAGCCAGACGTAAAGCTGTTGTTGGATGCCGAGGCAACCAAGGCCAACATGCTGGACGGCCTCAAGGCGCTGCTGGCGGGCGCGGGCAAGGGAGACACCCTCGTCTTTACCAACTCGTCCCACGGCACCTACATCGCCGACACGTCGGGCGACGAGCCGATGTACGACGAGGCCCTGTGCCCCTACGACAGCGCCGACAACCTGCTGGTCGACGACGAGCTGCGAGAGCTGTTCGCCGATCTGCCCCAGGGCGTGCGCCTGACCATCATCTCGGACTCTTGCTTCTCCGGGACCGTCACCCGGGTGGCCGTGGGTGAGATCCTCCCCGGCTTGCGGACGCCCGACGACCGGCGCGTGCGCTTCTTGAGCCCGTCGCTGCGACGTGGCGTGGTGCTGGAGAACCCCTGGAAGGCCAAGCCCAAGGGCAGGGTCAAATATCCCGAGTCCAAGATGAAGGAGGTGCTGCTGACCGGCTGCACCGACAAGGAATACTCCTACGATGCCTTTATCGGGGGAGTGTACCACGGCGCCATGACCTACTTTGCCCTGCAGGCCATTCGCGAGGCCAACTATGCCCTGACCTACCGCCAGTTGCAGAGCCGCCTGGCGTTTCTCGTCGAAGAGGCCGGCTATCCCCAGCACCCGCAGTTGGAGGGACGCTCCGGGAACAAGAAAGGGCAGATCTTTGCCTGAGGCTGTGTAGGGCTGGGGCGTATCATCCTGGGCGAGGCGTCGTCGCCGCCGCCTGGTTCAAAGAGCGAAGGGAGGTCCCATGGGTCGCACGACCAAGACCGGAGGGGAGAAGGGGCAGGTCGCCCGCTTTTTTGCCAACATCTTTGGCCTGCCGCGGGAAGAGTTCGAGCGGCTGGGCCGGACGCCCGAGGGCGCCGCGCCCAAGATGTCGGGCGCCATGCACCTCCAGAACCAGCCCGAGTTCTGGGCCGATGCTCCCTGGCGCCTGGAGCCGGACCAGGACAGTATCCCGGTCTCTTTTCACGTGCGCGACGCAAACCTGCAACCCCCGGGCCGGGGGCCGTGGCGCCTGGACATGCTGCGCGTGGAGCAGTTGTTGCCCGGTGGCAACTGGCACAAACTGGCCGTGCTGCTGCCCGCCGACCTGCCGGGCGTCGACGAGCAGGGTTTCAGCCTCTCGGACTTCTGGGTTCATGGCACGTCGGTTCCCCTGTCCAGGGTGCAGGGAGCCGTGCGCGGCCAGAAAGTTCACCTGCGGGGTCTCTTCCTGGGCAGTTTTGCCCCCTACGACGAGGCCGCTAACGTGGAGATTCACCTGGAGGTGCTGCTGACCCGGGAGGGCCTGCCCCAGGGACGGGCAGCCGCTGGCAGCGGGCCGCGGCACTGGTTCTACGGCGATACCCACTATCACTCGGCCTACACGAACGACCTGAAGGAGTTTGGCGGCGCCGTCCTGGAGGCGCGTCGGGCGGGGCAGGCGGTGGGGCTCGACTGGCTCGTCGTCACCGACCACTCCGCCGACCTGGATGAGGTAGCCGCCGGGCACGGGGGGCGACGCCGTTGGGACCGCCTGGTGGACGACGTTGCCTCGCCAGCCATCTCGGACGAGAACTTGCGCTGGATCCTCGGCGAAGAGATCACCCTCCTGGGCTCCGGGGGATGGCCGCTGCACATGCTGGCCCTGGGCGCTCTGGAGGACATGATCGAGGGCGCCTTCTTGCCCGCCGACTCGAACGCGACCGAGATGGTCCTGGCCCGCAGGGCATTGGAGGTCATCGTGGAGGTGGGCCGCGGCTACAGTGCCGACATCCCGGACAGGCTCTTTGGCACCGTGCTGACCCTGGAGGAGGTGATGTCCCGGCTGCCGGAAGGAGCGCTGGCCTTTGCCGCGCACCCCTTTGACGCGGCCCAGGTACCCCCTGCCCGATGGTCGCGCAAGGACCTGGCCCATCCGCGCTTGACGGGCTATCAGTATTGGAACGGCCGCAGCCGGGCCAGGGCAGGCATGACGACCAATCCCTTTGCACGCTGGACCGATTCCGGCGCCCTGGCCCGGGCGGACCAGGATCGCATCGAGAAGCTGTGGCAACGGGCCGCGGAACGATGGGATCCGCAATTGCAGCGGGGGGTGCGCAACTGGCCTGCACGCCAGGAGCTGCCACCGTGGCGGCCCGTCCTCATCGCCGGCAGCGACGCCCACTGCGACTTTAACTATCACGTGGGCTGGGCGTGGGACTATCGCCGTTTCGAGGTCAACGACAATGCACTGGGCCGCGCTCGAACGGCTGTGTACGTGCCGGAAGGCGGGGAGGACGGGGTTCCGCCCGTGGCCCGCATCCTGGCCGCCCTGAAAAAGGGCGCCTGCGTGGCCACCGACGGACCCCTCGTGGAGTTTTGCCTGGAGCAGGACGGCCGGGTCGCGCACCTGGGGGACCTGTTGTTGGTGCGCAGGCCTGCACCCGTGTCACTGCGGGCCACATCTCATACCACGGGCGAGTTTGGACCCGTGCGCGAGGTCGAGATCGTGAGCTACTGGCACGGCCAGACAGGACGAGAGCCGCGCCATACGGTGGTCAAGGCCGGCGGCCGGGCTGTGTTGGACCTGGACGGCCGCCAGGGGTACTGCCGGTTGCAGGCCCGGAGCCTCGGCCCCCAGGGTCAAGGCTTCTGCTGCTTCACCAATCCGGTCTGGCTGCGGGTCGCGGACGGTCAGGTCCGGCGTATCCAGGTCTCGTTCGATTGACGGCTCCAACCCGGGCATTTCCATATAGAACTATATCCCCAAATGTATCCGATATCTGTATCTGGATACATAGACATGCTTCGCAGCCTGTGTTACCCTATTGTTAGCAGTATGACTGGTTGTTCGACGTGGGCACAGGTGTTGTTCGCGTCTACCAGAAAGGGAGTGATGAGATGACAGACTATGACCGAGAGCAGCGTCGCGAAGCTGAACGTCGGGAACGCATGGAGAGAGAGACGCTAGAGCCGAGGGACGAGCGCCACGACGAGCCTGTTGTTGGCCGTGGACGCCTCGACGACCTCGTCGACGAGGGCCGCGAAACGGTGGACCGCACGGGCGAGCGAATAGAGCGCGCTGGCGAGCGAGTTGGCGAGCGCGTCGATCGGATGGGCGATCGCGTACAAGATCGAGTGGACCCGCTCAATCGTTCCGAGCGAGTCGACGAACGAGTCGACCCTTACAATCGCCCCGAACGTGTGGGCAGCAGCTCGGGCCTCTGGCTGACTGTGGGCATCATAGTCCTCGTCGACATTGCCCTGATCGTGGTCATGCTGCTCCTGCCCTTGCTCTAGAGGGGCACACACTGGCCGGCCCAAGCAGTCCCGTTGCAGCCTTGAACGTAGCTCCATTGCCGCCATGGCCGGCTCGCCGGCCACCAACGTAGCTTTGTCGCAGGTGTGGCCGGCACCCGCCCCGTCGATACAGGTCCATCACAGCGAGGGGCGGGACTCTGCCAGCACAACGAACCATCGTCGAGCTTTTGCTGGCACAAGCCAGCGCATAGAAGCCTCGTAGTAGCAGGGCTGGCGAACGATCTAGTGCCAGGCATCTCGTATGCCTGGCACTTTTTTCTGGTGCGGCCGTCCGCTTCTTTGCCCTGCCGGGGCGGCAAGCTGCAGGATCAGCAATGGAGGGAATCGGCAACGTGAACGCCAGCCAGCGCAAACACCGCGTGCTCTTTGTCACCGACCGCGGCCAGCGACACCAGGCTGCTGCCCTGGAGGCCGCGCCACCCGAACTGGACGTCATCATGGTTCGCCGGCCCTCCCGGGAGGAGTTGCTGCGCCTTTTGCCCGGGGTCGAGTTCTTGATCAGCGAGCGATCGGGAGCGGTGGACGCCGGGATGATGGCGGTGGGGACCAGGCTGCGCCTGATCCAGCGCCTCGGCTCTCTTACGTACGACATCGACGTGGTGGCGGCCCGGGTAGCGGGCGTCGCCGTCTCGGCATGGCCCGTGCGGCCGGCCATCATGGTTGCCGAGCACGTGCTGTTGCAGATGCTGGCCCTGGCCCGGCGACTGAAGGAGCTGGCCGCCGTGGCCAATGAGGCGGGGGACTGGGGCCTGCCGGCGCAGCGTACTGACGAGGACACCTTTGCCTACGACTGGTCGTTGCGCCAGGGCATCGAGGCGGTGTACGAGAGCACGGTGGGCATCCTGGGCTTTGGCGAGATCGGCGCCGAGCTTGCCCGCCGCGTGGGCGGCCTGGCTCCGGCGCGGATCCTCTACCACAAGCGGCGCCCCCTGCCGCCCGGTGCCGAGGAAGAGCTGCGGATCTCGTATGCCTCGCTGGAGCAGATCGTGCCTGAAAGCGACTTCCTGTGCAACCTGCTACCCTACTCGGCCGGGACCGATGGGCTCATCAATGCCCGGTTCCTGGCCGGCATGAAGCCCGGCGCCTTTTTCGTCAGCGCCGGCAGTGGCAGCGTCGTCGACGAAGGGGCCCTGGCCGCGGCGCTGCGCGACGGCCACCTGGCGGGCGCCGCCCTCGACACCTTCGAGTGGGAGCCGATTCGTCCCGACAATCCCCTGCTTCCCCTGGCCCGCGATCCGCAGACAAACGTGCTTCTCACGCCCCACGTGGCGGCCGGCGGCTGGAAAGACAACGCCTGGCGGACCGACCGGCGGCAGGATTATGAGAATATCCTGCGCCTCCTCGAGGGGCGCCCCCTATTGTACCGCATCGCGTAGCGCCAGGGCAGGTTCCGTGCCTGTTGACCGGCCGGTTCGGGCATGTTATAATCAGCACAAAGGGGGATGTGCCATGAAGCCTCGAGAATACATCGACTTCAAGCTCTACCTTGCGCCGGCTCCCAATGGGCAGGGTGGCTGCCAGGTGGCCCTGCTTCCGACGCCCGAGGTGGGCGAGTCGATGATGCCCATTACCGTGCCGGCCGGCGATGGACCCCCGGCCGACCTGCTCCCCTTCCTGGCGGCCAAGAGCGTCACCTGGCGGCAGATCGTGGCCCTGGGCCAGGGCCTGGCCAACTGGCTGCTGCCCGAGGGGGAGGTCCGCAAGCTCTTCGAAGAGGCGCTCAAACGGGCAGGGAACGAAGGGGGCGTGCGGCTGCGGCTCATCATCGCCGGTCACGAACTGAAGCGCTGGCCCTGGGAGTATGCCTACTTTGATCCCCTCGGCGGGCCCCCGTCGTTGCGGGGGTTCCTGGCCCTGGAGCCGCGGGTGTCCATCGTGCGCCACGAGCCCTTGCCGTTCGCCCATCCGGTGCTGCCCGGCTCTGCCCCGGGCGCTGTCCCCGCCCGGCTGCCCATGGTCGTGGCTGCTGCCTCTCCCAGGGAGCAACTGCCCCTGCAGTTGGAGCGAGAGGTGCAGATCATCCGCGATGCCCTGGAGGGCCTGAACGTGGAGGGGGTGCGCGTCAGCCCCGAGCCGGTGCTCATGGGCGCCACGCCCCTGGAGGTGGCCGACGTCCTGCGCGGGGTGGGCTCGGCCACCATCTTTCACTTTATCGGCCACGGCACCGCCAGGGCCACGGCGGACCCCTTCAGCCGGGACGCAATGCGCGAGGAGGGTGTCCTCTTTTTCGTCGGTGACAAGGCAGCGAACAGCCAGGCCGAGGTGCGGGCCGATGATCTGGCCAGGCTCCTGCAGCAGGCTGCCGTACGGCTGGCGGTCTTGGGCGCCTGCTACTCTGGCCTGCGCAGCGAACGGTATCCATGGGACAGCGTGGCCGGTGCTCTGGCCGCCCGGGGAATCCCGGCTGCGGTCACCATGCAGTACGAAGTCATCGATACTATGGCCGTCCGCTTCAGCCAGTCCTTCTATGGCGCGTTGGCCGCCGGGCTCTCCCTCGACGAAGCCATGACCCTCGGCCGGCTGGCAATGCTCCGGGAGACAGGAGCCGGGCCCGACGAGGCGGTCAATCTCGAGTGGGGCGTGCCGGTTCTCTACAGCCGCCTGCCCGGTGGAACCATTCTGCCCGAGCTGGCCGCCCGCGATACAGAGACGGCCCGGCAGATGCGGACCACGATCCAGCAGACCATCGATACCATTGCCGAGACCGGTGAGGTCGTTGGCATCGACGCCGAGGTTCTGGACGGGACGCTGTCGTTCCACGTGAAGCAAAAGGTCGGGACGGTGGCGGGCAACCTGGTTGGGATCAGGATCGGTCGCGTGCCGTGAGGGTGGGCGGCCCTGCCCGTCACGTGGCTTGACAAAGCCCGGACCCTGTCTATAATTCAGCCGCGCCCTCTTTTGTCATGGGCGCGAGCACGCGCCAGGAGTCCATCCCTGCCGCGGGCATTTCATGATTGGAGGCCAGCAGAGGACGGTGAAGTCCCTCGAGTTTGTGTTCAAGTATACGCGGAAATACAAGGTGCCGCTGGCAGCGACCGTGGCCAGCATGCTCCTGTTGGTGGGCATCCAGTTGCTGGCGCCCTGGCTGGTCAGGACCATGGTTGCCACCGTGACCGACCCGGAGGCGGGGCCGGAAGCGATGGGCATCATTACCCGGCTGGCGCTCATGGCGCTGGCCATTTACCTGGCCCGCACCGGCTTGCAGTTCGTTCGCAGCTACATGGCCCACGTGGCCGGCTGGAACGTCGTGGCCGACGTTCGATCCGAGATCTATCGGCACTTGCAGCGCCTGTCGCTCCGGTTCTACGAGAACCGGCAGACCGGCCAGTTGATGTCGCGCATGGTCAACGACTCGGACCTCATCGAGCAGCTCATCGCCCACGCCATCCCCGACGTGCTGGTCAACGTCTTGATGCTGGTCGGCGTCATGGCCGTGCTGGTGAGCATGAGCTGGCAGCTGGCCCTGCTGAGCCTGATTCCCATTCCCCTCATCGTGCTGGCCATGCGCGGCTTTGCCCACTATGTGCGGCCGGCCTTTCGCCAGCGCCAGGTGGAGCTGGGAGAGCTGAACGCGGCCCTCAACGACAACCTGTCGGGCATCCGCGAGATCAAGGCCTTTACGCGGGAGGACGCCGAGGCCTCGCACATCTGGCGGCGCATCGTCCGTTACCGCGATTCGCTCCTCCGCGCCCTGCGGTTGATGGCCATGTTTCACCCGTTTGTCGAGTTTGCCTCGGCCCTGGGCACCATCGTGCTCATCTACTTTGGCGGGAAGTTGGTGCTCAACCAGACGCTGCCCCTCGCCGACCTGGTGGCCTACTTTCTCTACCTGGAGTTGCTCTACCAGCCCGTGCGCGCCCTGAGCGGCGTGTGGGAGAGCGTCCAGCAGGCCCTTGCCGGGGCCGAGCGGGTGGCCGAGTTGCTGCAGGAGGAACCCGACGTGGCCGACCGGCCGGGGGCCATCGAGTTGACCGGACGGGCCCGGGGCGCCTTGTCCCTGCAGGACGTGTGCTTTCGCTACTCGGAGGGCGAGAGGGTGCTGGAGGACATTGACCTCGACGTGGCACCCGGCTCTGTCGTCGCCCTGGTGGGACCCACGGGTGTCGGCAAAACGACCCTGGCCATGCTCATCCCTCGCTTTTACGACGTGTGCCAGGGGTGCATCACCCTCGACGGCGTCGACATTCGGGATCTGACCCTGGCGAGCCTGCGCCGGCAGATCAGTATTGTGCTCCAGGACGTGTTCCTCTTTCACGGAACGGTCCGCGAGAACATCCTCTTTGGGCGGCCCGACGCCACGGAAGAAGAGATGATCGAGGCTGCCCGGGTGGCGAACGCCCACGAGTTCATCGTCCAGTTGCCCCAGGGATACGACACGCTCATTGGCGAGCGCGGCGTCAAGCTCTCGGGCGGGCAGCGGCAGCGACTGGCCATCGCCCGGGCGGTGCTCAAAGACGCGCCGATCCTGATCCTGGACGAGGCTACCTCGTCGGTGGACACGGAAACCGAGCTGCTGATCCAGCAAGCCCTCGAGCGGCTGATGGTGGGCCGCACCACGATCATTATTGCCCACCGCCTGTCCACCATCCGCAGCGCCGATGCCATCGTCGTCCTGGAAGACGGGCGTATCGTGGAAAAGGGGACCCACGAGGAGCTCATGGCCCGCGACGGGCTCTACCGGCACTTGAACGACGCCCAATTCGAGGACGAGCCACGCTGGCTGACGTTGCGCGAGCAGCGGAGCCGGCAGCGCACGCAAAAAAGCTCTCTGCTGGACAGCCTGAACTAACGACCCTTCTCCAGGCCCGGAACAGGCCAACCGGACCGCCCAAGCCCGGGCATCTGACGATGCCAGGCGACCTTGATGGGGAGTAGCCGACTCTGCAACCCTGGCTGGAAGGAGCCCCGGCTTGCAGTGTGCGGTTCTATGTGTTACAATGAGTCGGTCCGATCAGACAGCGAGGGGTGGACGAAATGGCAGCCAGGATATTGGTAATCGAGGACGATGCGCTGGTACGATTCTTCATCGCAGAAGTACTGGGGCGAGCTGGTTACGAAGTGACGGATCTGCCGGATGCAGAGAGCGGCCTGACCCACGTGGAGCAGGAGCCGCCCGATCTCCTCGTTGTCGATCTCCAATTGGAAGGCATGGACGGCATGGCCTTTCTCCAGTCGGTTCGAAACTCGAACCTGTCGCTGCCTTCCCTGGTGATCACCGCCCAAGGGGCTCCCGAGCGGGCGCGCCAGGCCCTGGACCTGGGGGCCGTCGACTTTGTTCCCAAGCCTTGCACCGCGGCCGAACTGCGGGAGGCGGTTGCCTTTGCCCTCGACAGCGACGCCCGTGAAAGCCGCCGCCAGGCCCTGGTCCGCTGCCTGATACAGGAGCCCGGCCTGCCCATCGAGATGGCCCGCCAGCGCGCGTTCGAGGACATCAGGCCCTGACCGGCCGCTCAGGTCCGCACACTTGATCCCAGGCCAGGGGCTGTTCCCCTGGCCTCGCAATGCCTACAGCCTGGCTTTTCCGCGACGAACCAGTCCTGTGTTCGCCGTCCTGCGTGCAGTGCAGGGGCGATTTGCCCTCAGGGCAGCCTGGGGTCGAAGGCGTCGCGCAGACCATCCCCGATGAGGTTCCAGCCGGCCGCAAAGAGGACGATGACGAGGCTCAGCGGGAGATAAGCGTACCAATAGGCAAAGGACTGCCCGCTCACAATCCAGTCTCGTCCGGCGACGAGCATCTGCCCCCAATCGGCCTGGACGAGCCTGTCCCTGCTAAAGGACACGAGGCCGATAAAGACAAAGGCCAGGAGCGTAACGACCACGGCGCCGACGTCGGAGGCCATCATCACCAGCAGGCCCTGGGTCGAGTTGGGCAACAGGTGACGAAAGACCAGGCGCCCATGCCCGATGCCGCTGGCGCGGGCCGAAGTCACATAATCCTTCTCGCGCTCGGCCAGGACGTTGCCGCGAATTAGCCGGGCATAGGTCATCCAGCCGAAAAGGATGAGTGCTGCCTGGATCGTCGCTTCTTGCCGGGTGGGAATGTAATCGGGCAGGAATCTCGCCATCGGATCGGAGCCGAAGCCCAGGACGGCCAGCATGACCATGGCCGCGGCTATCATGGGAAAAGCGAGAAAGCCATCCGTGATGCGCATTAGAATGGCATCGACGAACCTGCCCGCGTAGCCGGCGACGAGGCCGATGGCGATGCCCATGAGGGCGCGCGCCGCAACCACGACCAGCCCGACGCGGAATACGCCCCTGGTGCCCCAGACTATGCCTTGCAGGATGTCTACTTCGCCTGGCAGCATACCCAGTGGATGCTCATGGCTGGGTGGGAGCGGCCTCATGCTGGCGACACGGTAGGATTCCTCATTTCTCTCGCCCTGCCTCGGAGCAATGACCGGCGCGGCAATCGCCACCACCAGGAAGCCGAGGATGATGAGCACACCGGCCAGCAGCGAGGGCCGTAGGAGCCGGCGTGGTCTTCTCCCTGACACTGCAATGTCCAACATGGCCACCCCTTTGCTCAGTATAGCCTGACACGCGGATCGACGACCGCGTACAGGATGTCGGCCAGGAGGCTGCTGAGGATGGTGACAACGCAACTGGCCAGGGCAAAGCCTACGGTGACGGGAAACTCGGTATTGAGAAAGCCCTCGACAGCCCAACGGCCCACGCCGTTGAAATGGAACACGACTTCGACCACGGCCACCCCGGTAATTAGCAGGGGAGGCGTCACTCCGACAGTCGAGATCAAGGGCAGCAGGGCGTTGCGCGTGGCGTGGTGCCTGACCACCTGGGTTTCGGAGAGACCCTTGGCCCTTGCAGTGGTGATATAGTCGTGGTGCTGAACGTCCAGCAGCGAACCGCGCATGACGCGGGTCAGCAGCGCCCATTCCGCCAGGGCCAGGCACGTGGCCGGCAGCACCAGGTGGCGGATGGCGTCCCAGGAGATGCGCGGCTGGCCGTTGAGAAGGGCGTCGACCGTGAGCAGCCCCGTGTAGGCTCGAAATTCGTCGCCGTTGACGATGGGACTGGCCCAGATGCTCATCCGCTCCGGCGGAAACCAGCCGGTCCGGGCATACGCGACGTTGAGGAGCACCAGCGCAAGGATGAATGGCGGGAACGCCCATCCGAGGAAGGCTGCCGAGCGGACGAGGTGATCCGGCATGGCTCCCCTACGCTGGGCGGCGACCCTGCCCAGGACCACGGCCAGCAGGATGGCCGGCACCAGGGCGAACGATACCAGCTCGAGCGTTGCCGGAACCCGCCGTAGAAGGCCCTCCAGGACGGGCTCCCTCCACGTTGGAGAGTAACCCCAGTCTCCTTCCAGGAGGCTCGTGACCCACTTCCGGTATTGCACCGACAGGGGCTCGTTCAAGCCATAGCGCTCGATGGTGGCCTGGATCAGCGCTTCACTTGGTTCGCCCGACAAGTTCGGGCGACTCGAGGGCAGATAGACGCGCACCCGCTGCTCGGCGGGCACCTGGAGGAACAGGACGAACAACACCAGGGTGACGACGAACAGGACCACGGGCAGGATCAACAGCCTGCGTACAACGTATTTTAGCATCTGGCCTCCATAAAGACAACGCAGGCAGCGGGCTCTTGGTTCACGATCCCGCGATTTTCGGTGCCCGGCGAGGAGCTCCGCCAGCACCTTTCCGACCGTGAGTGTTATGATGTTGTGTTGTTTATGGCACATGTGACTCGCAGCGTGCAAGAAGCAAGGGTGGAGCGGCAAGCACGAGGAGCCGGGACCCGGCCCGGCGGAAAGCCCGAAATCGTCTCCATTGCAGTTGTAACCAATGAGCAAACGTGGTACAATCGGCCACAGGGGACGGCCCGGAAGATCGCTCTTTGAATCGCCACAAAGGAGTGCGAAAGTATGGTCGCGAACCAAAGGCTGCCAAAGACGACAAAGCTCCTCTACGGGGTGGGCGACGTGGGCAACGCCGTCGTCAACTCGGCCATCCAGTTCTTTCTCCTGATTTTCTACACCGACGGCGCGCTGATCGCGCCGGCATTGGCCTCCAGCGCCCTGTTGATCGGCAAGGTGTGGGACGCCGTGAACGACCCCCTGTGCGGCTGGCTGTCGGACCGCACCCGATCGCGGTTCGGCAAGAGGCGGGTGTGGATGATCTTTGGCGCGCTGCCCCTGGCGGTGGCCATCATGCTGCTGTGGCGGGTACCGGGCGGGCTCTCGGACGTGGGGACCTTTGCCTGGATTGCGGGGACATTCCTGCTCTTTGACACCGTGTGGACCGCGACCAACGTGCCGTACTATGCGCTGACCGCCGAGCTGACCGACGACTATGACGAGCGGGCCAGCATCACGGCCTACCGCATGGTCCTGGGCGTGCCGGGCTACATGGTCGGCGCGGCGGTCACACCGATCCTCGTCGGGCTGTTTGCCACCAAGGCCACGGGCTATGGCATGGTCGGGGTCTTTTACGGGATCCTGGCGGCCGTTGCTCTCTGGATCGCCGCCGCCGGCCTGCGGGAGCGGAAAAAGGTCGCGGAGAGCAGGTCCGAGGCGCAACCGCTGCGATCCCTGCTGGATGCGCTGAAAAACCGGCCGTTCCTCCGGCTGCTCGCCGCCTACCTGGTGGCCAACATGGCATTTGCCCTGGTCAAGACCCTGCTGGCCTACTTTCTCACCTATCAACTCGGGATGAAGGACCAGGTGCCCGTGGTCATGTTTATGCTGCTGCTGTTCGTCGCCCTGTTCCTTTTTCCGTGGAAGATGCTCTCCGAGCGGTGGAACAAGGGGCCGGCCTATGCCCTGGGCCTGGCCATCGGCGGCCTGGCCGTCGCCCTGACCTTCTTCCTGCCCCACGAGCCCACGCCGTGGGTGTACGTGATTGCCGTCGTCGCCGGCATCGGGTTTTCCGCCAATTGGGTCTTTCCGTGGGCGATGGTCCCCGACGTGGTCGAATACGACCGGCTGGCGACGGGCGAGTATCGTGGGGGAATGTACTACGGCGTGTGGGGCCTGGCCACGAAACTGTCGGAGGCGCTGGGTATCGCTGCGTCCGGCTGGATCCTGCAATTGTATCGTTACGTGCCCAACGTCGAGCAGAGCGCCGAGACATTGCTCGGCATTCGCCTCTTTTTTGGGCCGGTGCCGCTGATCTTTTTCGTCATCGCTTTGCCGCTGCTCATCTGGTATCCCATCACCCGGCAGGCGCACGCCGGGATCCGGAGCCAGTTGGCGGCGAGAGAAACCGAGGTGCAGCCATGAAGCTAACCGGAGGCCAGATCGTCGTCGAGACCCTCGTGCGGGAGGGCGTCCCTTACCTGGTTGGCATCCCGGGTCACGGGACCCTGGGTCTGTCTGATGCGCTCATCGGCGAGGACCGCGTCCACGCCATCCAGGTGCGGCACGAACAGGCGGCCGTGCACCTGGCCGATGCCTACTACCGGGTGGCGGGGGTGCCCCTGGCCGTCTTTACCTCCATCGGGCCCGGGGCGATGAACACGGTCATTGGCGTGGCCAGTTGCTACGTCGACTCGATCCCGGTGCTGGTTCTGACAGGCAACAGCCACACCCACATGGCCGGCCGGGGTGTTCTGCAAGAGATCGAGCGGGCCGCCGACGCCAACTCCCTTGCCGTCCTGGCTCCCATCGCCAAGCGTACCTGGCGGGCGGATCGGGTCGACCGCTTGCCGCGCATCCTGCGCCGGGCGTTTGCCGAGATGCTGACCGGCCGGCGGGGCCCCGTGGCCGTGGATCTGCCCATGGACGTGCAATGCGACGCGGCCGAGGTGGAACTCCTCGAGCCTGTCGAGTATCGGGCTGCCGGACGATGCTTGCCCGACCAGGACCTGGCGGCCCGCGCGGCGACGATGCTCTACGGCGCGGAGCGGCCGGTGATCCTGGCCGGCGGTGGGGTCATCAGCGGCCGGGCCTGGACCGGGCTGCGGGCCGTGGCCGAGTACACCGGCGCCGCGGTCATCACGACGATGATGGGCAAGGGGGCCTTTCCCGAGGATCACCCCCTGTCGGCCATGCACGCCGGCTCGAAAGGCACCACGTGCGGCAACCGCCTGGCGGCGAGGGCCGACGTCCTGCTGGCTGTCGGCGCCCGTTTTGCCGACGAGACGGCGTCGTCGTATCGGGCAGGCGCCAGTTTCGCCATCCCCCCGACGCGGCTGATCCACGTCGACATCGACCCGACCGAGATCGGCAAGAACTATCCGGCGGCGGTGGGCATCGCCGCGGACGCAGGGGCGACACTGGAGGCGATGCTGACCTGGCTGCGAGAGCACCACCCCCCGAAGGACTATGCCGCGTCGGCCTATTTCCGGGAGGTGCAGCAGGAGCGGGAGGCGTGGCTGTCGGCCGTGCGTGAGCAGGCCACTTCCGACCACGTGCCGGTGACCATCTCCCGGCTCATTGCCGAGGTGCGCGGCTTTCTCGATCGGGATGCCATCGTGGTGACGTCTTCCGGCAACCTGCAGGCCCAGTGGTTCCAGGAGGCACCCGTCTACGAGCCGGGCAC
>JAAYZQ010000260.1 GCA_012514775.1 Anaerolineaceae bacterium | reverse complement strand
CTAAAGGAAGGATCGATAGAGGCCATCCGCCAGATGCAAACCCTCGGGCTGGAAGTGGTCATGATTACCGGCGACAATCGCGCCACAGCCGAGGCCGTGGCACGGCAGCTCGCCCTGGCCGGCGAGGAGGGGACGGGCGGCCTGCCGGTGCGCGTGGTGGCCGAGGTCTTGCCGGGCGACAAGGCGGCCCAGGTGCGCGCCCTCCAGGAAGAGGGACGCGTAGTGGGCATGGTCGGCGACGGAATCAACGACGCGCCGGCCCTGGCCCAGGCGGACGTGGGCATTGCCATCGGAACGGGGACGGACGTGGCCATGGCGGCCGCGGACGTGACGCTCATGAGCGGCGATCTGCGTGGGGTAGCGCGAGCCATTGCCCTGAGCCGGGCGACGATGCGCACCATCAAGCAGAATCTCTTCTGGGCGTTTTTCTACAACGTCATCCTCATCCCGCTGGCCGCCGGCGTCTTTTATCCGTTGCTGGGGCTGCGGCTGCACCCGGTGCTGGCCGCCGCGGCGATGGCCTTTAGCAGCATCTTTGTGGTCAGCAACTCGCTCCGGCTGCGTGGCAGGCGCATCGTAGAGACCTGACCCGGACGGATCAATAAGGCCCCCCAACCGGCCTGTGCGCACGGCCACGCGGGGAGCAGAGAGGCTAATACCCGAATTTCGAGTGAGGGGAAGTTGATGAGCAAAAGGCATGGTTGGACTATCATTGTAGCCCTTGCAGCCCTGGTGGCTCTTCTGGTGGCCGCCTGTGGCCCTGAGATGGCCACTCCCACGGCCGGTGCTCCGGCCGGCACGCCCACGAGCGCGGCCGCGGTGGAGACGGCGCCCGCGACGTCTCAGGGGGAGGTGTTACCGCCCGGCGACCTGCCGGTCGATCCCAACGACTGGCGGACCCTGGGCGAGCCCGATGCCCCGGTGACCATCGTCGAATATTCGGACTTCCAGTGACCTTACTGCGCCAGATACGTCCGTGAGACGTTCCCGCAGATTGCCAGCAACTATATTCAGAACGGTCAGGTTCGTTACGAGTTCCGGCACTACCCGCTCTTTTCCATCCATCCCCAGGCGGAGCTGGCTGCCCAGGCGGCCGAGTGTGCCGGTGAGCAGGGCGGCTTCTGGGAGATGCACGACGAGTTGTTCAACACCCAGGAAGAGTGGTCGGGGTCGGCGGCGGCCGGGGACACGTTCAAGGCCCTGGCCGGCGATTTGGGCCTGGATCAGCCCCAGTTCGATGCTTGCCTCGACGGCGGCAAGTACTCGGAGAAGGTGAGGGCCGACTTTGCCCAGGGGAATAGCGTCGGCGTATCGGGTACCCCTGCCTTTCGAATCAACGGCATCGGGCTTTCGGGGGCGCAGCCCTTTGCCGCCTTCCAGAAGCAGATCGAGTACCTTCTGGCAGGGGGCATAGCTCCCACCCTGGAGGTGGCTGCCGACAGCTACCGAAGCATGGGCGAGGCCGACGCGCCGGTCGTCATAACCGAGTTTTCCGACTACCAGTGCCCCGCGTGTGCGCAGGTGGAAGAGACACTGATCCCGGAGATCATCGAACGTTACGTGGATACGGGACGGGTGCGGTTCGTCTTTCGCCAATATCCCCTGACTTCCATCCATCCCTATGCGCCCCAGGCGGCCCAGGCGGCCGTGTGCGCCGGGGAGCAGGACAGCTACTGGGAAATGCACGAGAAGTTGTTTGCCGGGCAAAGCGAGTGGTCGGGGGCAGCCGACGTTCCCCTGGACACCTTCCGCGGCTACGCCGAGGAGATCGGCCTCGAGGAGGACACCTTCGAGGCGTGCCTGACCTCGGAGGAAGCGGCGCTCAGCGTCCAGGCCGATGTCCTGGCCGGCGAGTCGCTGGGCATCAATGCCACCCCCACATTCCTGGTCAACGACCTGGCGCTCCGTGGCGGGCAGTCCATCGGCGTGATGGGACAGGTGATCGAATACCTGGCAGCCGGGGAGCAGACGCCCGAGATCGTCCCGACGGACGGTAACTGGCGGGTGGTGGGTGACGTGCAGACGGCCAGGGCTGCCATGCTGGCCTTCGTGGACTATGCCGAGCCGGAGTCGGCAGAGCACGCCCTGAACGTGCTGCCCGGGCTCCGCGAGCAGTACATCGAAACGGGCAAGCTGATCTATGTCCTGCATCCGTGGCTGGACAGCGCGGATGGGCCGGGCGTGGAGGCAGCCATCGCCGCCGAGTGCGCCGCCGCCCAGGACAGGGCCTGGGAGATGCACGACCTGCTCTTCGAAAACCAGGCAGAATGGACGGTATCCGGCGCCCTGGAGGATACCTTGGAGGGGTACGCCACGTCGCTGGACTTGGACGGGGATCAATTCGCGGAGTGCATGACGTCGACAGCGGCCCTGACCAGGGCTCAAGGCGGCACGGTGGTGGGCGCCATGATCGGCGTGCCCATGGCCCCCACCTATGTCTTTAACAACGGCCAATCCCTTGCAGGCGATTCTGCCCTCGAGGACTTTCAGGCCGTACTCGACTCCATGGTCGGCCAGTAGGAGTTGTGGTGCGAAACGGGACGTCGAAGCAATGAGGCAAGCGGGCATAGTCCTGATTCTGGGATTGTTGGTTCTGGTAAGTGGGGGCTTGGCCCCCGCTGGGGCCCAGGAAACGCCAGAGTTGGCGGTCCTGAGCATCGCTCTCTGGCCCGAGTTCGACCGGCCCGAGATGCTGATCATCTACCAGGGGGCTCTGACTGCCGAAACGCCGCTGCCAGCCGCCGTCGAGGTCCGCATCCCGGCGCGCGTGGGCCGGCCGACGGCCATGGCCTACCTGTCGGAGGCCGGTGAGCGGCTGAACCAGCAGTACACTACGCGGATCGAGGGGGAAACCCTGGTGGTCTCGTTCCAGTTGGCGGCCCCGGGTTTCCAGTTGGAGTACTATGACGATCTTCCGGTCTCACCCGAGGGACAGCGGGAGTATGCCTTTGCCTACACCGCGGACTATGCCATCGGGGAGCTGTCGGTCGAGTTCCAGGTACCGCCCGCGGCGGAGAACCTGGTCGTCGAGCCGGCGGAAGGCACGTCTCAGGCCGGCACCGATGGCCTCCAGTATCATCGCATCGACGTGGGCTCCATGGGGGCCGGCGAAACCCTGGCCTGGACCTTTCGCTACGATAAGGACAATGACGCGCTGACAAACCCGGCGCCGAGCCAGCCAGACCAGCCGGCATCGCAGGCCGCGGTGCCCGGGAGCACGGGCGGCGGCGCTGGCAACTCGGCGGTGTTGACCTTTGTCGTTGCCTTTGTGGCGCTCCTGGCGGTAGGGGGTGCGGCGTTCTGGCTGGGTCGCAGCACCCGGCCGCCGGCGGGCAATGCCCTCACCGACCGGTCCGGGCCCAGTCCGTCCGGCAGGCGGCAGGCCCTGGACGTTGCCTTCTGTTACAAGTGCGGCGCCGAGCTGCGGTCCGACGCCGAGTATTGCCAGACGTGCGGCGCGCCTGTACGCTATTAAGGCCGCGCCCAACCTTCTGAGGAGGGAGAAATGTCTTCGACGACGAAATTTCTGGTGGGTGGCGTCGTTGTCGCCCTGGTTATCGGCCTGCTTATTGCCACCAGCTTTTCGGGCTCGACCAGCGACTATTTGACCATCTCCGAAGTAAAAGCGCTGGACGCCGAACAGGTGCGCGACTCGCGCGTGTCGGGTGCCATCGTGGCCAACTCGGTGGAGTGGAACACCCGCGAGCTGCACCTGACTTTCCAGATCGAGGACGAGACGGGCACGCTGCCCATCTCGTACCACGGACCGCAGCCCGACATGCTGGTCGATGCCGTCGAAGCCGTTGCCATTGGCAAGTACAATCACGAGGCCGGGGTCTTTGAGGCCAACGATCTGTTGATGAAGTGCCCGTCCAAGTACGAGGAAAAGGAATAGTGGCTGGCGGCGGGCTCGGTGGGCTGTAGAATCTGCAACGCTGCCATCTAGGGGGGATATAGTGGTCCTGGCGGACATAGGCTATGGTGCTCTGTGGGTGACACTGGCCGCGGCGCTCTGGGCGGCCGTGGCGTCGGTTGTTGGGGCGCGGGGACGGCGTCCGGAGCTGGTGACCAGCGCGCGCAACGCGCTGTTGGCCACTGCCGTCCTGTCGACGGTTTCGTCGGTGATCCTGCTGGTGCTGCTCTTTCGCCACGAATTCGTGGTGCGCTACGTCTACGAGCACGTCAGCACCTATCTGAAGCCGGAGTATATCCTGGCCGCGTTCTGGGCGGGCCTGGAGGGCTCCCAGTTGCTGTGGCTGTGGATGCCGGCGCTGTTTACCGGGGTCCTGGTCCTGCGGCGGCCGACCTGGGACGCCCACCTGCGGCCCTATGCCATGGGTGTGTTGGCCCTCACCCAGGCATTCTTTGCCCTCCTGCTCATCGTCCTCACCAATCCTTTTGAGGTGCTGCCCCTGGTGCCCGTCGAAGGTGTGAGCCTCAATCCACTGCTCCAGAACTTCTGGATGGTCATTCACCCGCCCATCATCTTTGCCGCCTACGCTCTGTGGACCATCCCCTTTGCCTATGCCTTCGCGGCCCTGGTGACCGGGCAGTTGGACGCCACCTGGCTGCGCGGCGTGCGGCGCTGGACGCTGGTGGCCTGGGCGTCGCTGGGCGTGGGCATCCTGGTCGGTGCCTGGTGGGCCTACCTGGAGCTGGGCTGGGGCGGCTACTGGGGCTGGGATCCGGTGGAGAATTCGTCGCTGATTCCCTGGCTGGTGGCCACGGCCCTGGTCCATTCGGCCATTATCCAGGAGCGCCGCGACATGTTCCGCGCCTGGAACGTCTTCCTGGCCGCCCTCACCTTTGTGCTGACCATCTTTGCCACGTTTGTCACCCGCTCGGGCCTCATCCAGTCGGTGCACGCCTTTGCCCAGTCGCCCATCGGCTATTACTACCTGGCCTACATGCTCCTTATCCTGGCCGCAACGGTGGGCTTGATGATCGCCCGCCGCGAGGAGCTCCAGGGAGAGGGCCAGTTGGGCGACCTGCTCTCACGGGAGTTTGTCTTCCTGCTGACCAACCTGCTCTTCCTGGGCACGGCCGGGGCAGTGCTCCTGGGGACCCTGTGGCCGACCTTTACCGAGGCGGTGCGCGGCGTGGCCAGCTCCCTGGGTCCCGAGAACTATAACCGGTTCATGGGTCCCCTGGGCCTGCTCCTGGTGCTCCTGGTGGGGATCTGTCCCCTGGTGGATTGGCGGCGCATCGATGCCGAGAAGCTGCTGCGCAGCCTGTGGGTGCAAGCGTTGGTGGCCGTCGTCACCGCCGTGCTCCTGATCCTGCTGGGCATTCGCGAGCTGTGGGCCGTGATCTCGTTCTCGGTGACAGCCTTTGTGGCGGCCACGATTATCATCCAGATGGGCGTCGGCATCCGGGCGCGCATGCGCTCGGCGGGCGAGAACGTCCTGGTGGCCGCGGGCCGCGCCGTGCGCAACAACAGGCGGCGCTATGGCGGGCAGCTCATCCACTTTTCTATCCTGCTCATCGTCGCCGGCATCACCGGCTCTCAGGCGTACCAGGCCGAGGTCCAGGTGGCGCTGGCGGCCGGCGAATCGGTCGAGGTTGAGGGATACACCCTGACCTACACCGACTACGCGTACCGCCAGGTCGAGGAAGCGGGCAACAAGATCCGCAACCAGGCCGTGCTGGACGTCTTCCGCGGCGGGCGAAAGGTGGCCACCGTGCGGCCTGAGCGGAACCTGCACAGCAACGTCGACGGCGCGGTGACCGAGGTCGCCCTGCGGTCGAATTT
The DNA here is from genome assembly GCA_012514775.1 of Anaerolineaceae bacterium. The sequence goes on along the minus strand of JAAYZQ010000260.1, from coordinate 19,245 downwards.
GAGAGAGGATCTGTACGTCGTCCTGGCGAGCCTGGAGCCCGACGGGCTGGCGGCTTTCCAGGTGTTGGTCAATCGCATGGTCGTCTGGCTGTGGATCGGCGGCGTGGTGCTCATCATCGGCACGCTGGTGGCGGCCTGGCCGGGGCAGACCCGGGGGAGGCGAGCATGAGCCTGGTTGTCTTTGTCCTGATGGCGGCGCTGACCGCCATGGCCATCGCCTATCCTCTCCTCAAGCCGGGTGTCGCGGCACAGCCCGAGGCGCGCGTCAGCGACGTACAGATTGACAGGGCTGTGCAGCGGCTGAGAGGCGCAAGGAAGCGCAGCGCCGGCCCGGCCTGCCCGACCTGCGGCGCGCCCTATCAGCCTGGCGATCGCTTCTGCGTGCGCTGCGGGCAGGCGCTGCCCCGGCAAGAAGCTGCTCCCACCCCTGCACCGGAACGGGTTTGCCCTTCGTGTGGCGCGGCATTGCGCCCCGATGACCTGTTCTGTGCGCGCTGCGGGCACCACCTCTCGGCGCCCGGCGGGGATGGGGGCCTGGAAGAGGTGCAGTCATGAGTGTACGACAGCACGCCGGGGCGCGAACCCTGATCCTGGCGAGTTTGCTGCTGGCCCTGGTCCTGGCGGTGCCCCTGCAGGCGCAGGAAGTAGGCATCCTCGAGGGCGAGGTGGTGAACGAAACGCCCGGCGGCCCCACGCCCGGCGAAGGCCTGGCCGTCACGTTGCACACTCTGCGCAACGGCAACGAACTCGAGACGCGGGAGACGACCACCGACGCCGAGGGGCGCTTTCGCTTCGAGGGCCTGGATCGGGACCCGGCCCTGGAGTACTGGGTCGAGGCCGTCTACGAGGACGCCCCGTACAGCAGCGCCATGCCGGTCCAGTTCGAGGCCGATGCCGAAACGATCACCGCCACGATCCCCGTCTACGAAAGCTCTGACGACGACTCGGCCGTGCGCTTGAACTCGGTCCACGTCATCGCCGAGTCCTTTGGCCAGGTGCTGCGCATCTCCGAGATCCACATGTTCAGCAACGACGGCGACCGGACCTTTGCCGGCAGCGGCCAGGGCTCAAGCCCCGGGACGACGGTGTTTATTCCGCTGCCCGCCAATGCCGTCGGCGTGGCTTTTAGCGAAGAGGATCCGGCCGGCCGCTACGTCGAGGCCGAGGGCGGCGTGTGGGACACGGAGCCCGTGACTCCGGGGTCGGACACGTCCCTTGTCTTTTTGTCATATCATTTGATGGTCGCCAACCAGGCAGCAGCGCTGGAGCGCAGCTTTGCCTACCCGGTCACCGCCTTCAACATCCTCGCCACCCAGCCGGGCCTGACCCTGCAAAGCGGGCAGCTCACCGACCAGGGCATCCAGTCGTTTCAGGGCCGCGATTATGCGTTTTTCGTCGCCAACGACCTGCAGGCGGGTGAGAAATTGCTCCTGAACTTTGTCGTCGACGAGGCGGCGGCCGCCGCCGGCTCTGCCATGCCCGAGGCCGAAAGCCAGGCGGCTCCGGCGACCACTCAACCGGCAGGGGAGGGGCAGCAGGGGCTGTTGCGCACCATGGGCATCGTGCTGGTCTGCCTGGCCGTGGGGGCCGCGGTGGTCTATCCGCTGGCCATCAGGCGCCCGCGTGCCGCCGTGCCTGTTGCCGCCGCGCCGGCCCTGTCCGACCCACGGCGCCGGCGCCTCCTGGAGGAGCTGGCCGACCTGGAAGACGCTCACGAGGAGGGCCGCCTGGACGAGGCGGATTATGAGCAGCAGCGCGCCCAGATCTACGAGTCGCTGCGATCGAACTGACATGTCAGAGAGCACCCGGGGAGCAGGTTCCAGCGTGGATAGGCCGCCCGCCATCGACGTGCGCAAGGTGACCAAGGCATTTGGCCACCAGGTCGCCCTCCGTGGGGTTGATCTGCAGGTGGCGGAAGGCGAGTTTCTCACCCTCTTTGGCCCTAATGGCGCGGGCAAGACGACCCTCATCCGCATCATCGCCTCACTGGCGCGGCCCAGCTCGGGCGAGGTCCGGCTGCGCGGCCAAGACCTGGGACGGGCGGCCATCGCCCTGCGCCGTGACCTGGGCTTGATCTCGCACAACCCACTGCTCTACGGCGATCTGACGGCCGAGGAGAACCTGCGCTTTTTCGCCCGCATGTACAACCTGCCCCAGGCCGGGGAGCGCATCCAGGCCGTCCTGGAGCAGGTCGGCCTCCTGGCGCGCCGGCGCGACCCGGTGCGCGGTTTTTCCCGGGGCATGGTGCAGCGGCTTTCCATCGCCCGCGCCATCCTCCACGATCCGGCCATCATGCTCCTTGACGAGCCCTACACCGGGCTCGATCTACAAGCGGCCGACATGCTGAGGGCGGTTCTCCAGGACCTTGCCGCCTCCAACCGGACGGTCATCCTGACGACCCACAACCTGGAGCAGGGGCTGGAGATGTGCGACCGGGCGGCTATCCTGCACAGGGGCAGGCTTGCCTGGCAGGGGGCGAGGGACGGCGTTGACCTGGTGGCCATGAAGAACATCTATCGCGACGTGACCGCGCCCGGGTGAGCAATGGATTACTTGGCCAAGATCGCCGCCATCGTCTGGAAAGACATTGTCGCGGAGCTGCGCACCAAAGAGATGTTCAGCGCCATGTTTGTCTTTGCGGTGCTGGTCGTCGTCATCTTTCACTTTGCCTTCGACCTGCGGGTCACGGGCGAGGGCGTGCGCGAGGTGGCCCCGGGGGCGCTGTGGGTAGCCTTTGCCTTTGCCGGCATCCTGGGACTCAACCGCGCCTTTGTCGCCGAGCGGGACCGCGGTTGCCTGGAAGGCCTGCTGCTGGCGCCCGTGGATCACACGGCCATCTACTTTGGCAAGATGCTGTCCACGGTCCTGTTCATGCTGGTGGTAGAGATCGTGACGCTGCCGGTGTTTACCGCCTTTTTCGGCGTAAACCTGTTCGACCTGCGGCTCGTGGCCGTTGTTCTCCTGGGCACCCTGGGCTTTGCCGGGGTCGGGACCATCCTCTCGGCCATGACGGCCCAGACCCGGGCGCGAGAAGTGCTGCTGCCGATCTTGCTCCTGCCGGTGGCCGCACCCGTCCTCATCGCCGCCGTCAAGGCAACGGCGGGCATCCTGGACGGCCTGCCCACGGCCGAGATCGCGCGCTGGCTGCAGCTCCTGCTGGCCTTTGACGTGATCTTTCCCGCGGCGGCATTCATGACCTTTGATTACGTGGTGAAGGAATGAGCGCGGAAACCTATTCCGTCGCCAAGACGTTTGGGGTATGCACATGAAACGACACAACGCTGTGATCCTGGTTGGATTGACGGCGCTCAGCGCCGTGCTGGTCATGGTGGCCCTCTACCTGGCGCTCCTGGGCGCTCCCGAGGCGAACCTCCAGAGCGAGACGGGGCGCTACGCGCAGCGCATCATCTATTTTCACATCGCCACTGCCTGGGTCGGTTTCCTGGCCTTTTTCGTGACCTTTGTGGCGGGCATTGGCTACCTGCGGACGGGGGAACGGAGCTGGGATATCGTGGCCCTCTCCTCCGGCGAGATCGGCACGGTCTTTATGCTGGGCGTGTTGATCAGCGGCTCGATCTGGGCCAAGCCCGCCTGGGGTGTGTGGTGGGTGTGGGACGAGCGGCTGACCATCTCGCTCATCCAGTTCCTGGTGTACGTCGGCTACCTGATGCTGCGCAGCGCCGTCGAAGATCCGGCGCGCAGGGCGCGCTTTGCGGCCGTCTATGGCATCGTGGCCTTTATCTCGGTGCCCATCAACTTTATCGCCATTCGCCTGTGGCGAACCCAGCACCCGCTGATGTTTGGCACCGAAGAGGGAGGGCTGGGGCCGAACATGATGTTCGCCTTCTTTTTCAGCCTGATCACCTTTACGATCTGGTACATCACGCTTATGGGGCATCGCATTCGCCTGGAGCGGCTGCGGGACGACGTCGAGCATTTGAAGGAGCGGCTCGCCGGCTAGCGAGCCCCTTCAGGGAAAGACAATGAGTAGGAGGAACGATGGAATACATGGTAGCGGCCTATGCCGTCTTGTGGGCCATTTCCTTTGGGCTGGTGGTGAGCATCCTGGTGCGGCAGCAGCGCATTCGCACGGAGCTGGAAACGCTGCGCCTGATGCTGGAGGACGAGCCGCGCCGGGAGCAGGAGCGTTAGTTGCCCGGAACCGGAGCCGTCGCGGCACCCTGGCCGCCAGTTAACTGAGAAGAGAACGGGAGCGGAGCGAACCGGATGGAAGCACAGAACGTGACCCTGCCCCTTGCCTTTCTGGCCGGGCTGTTGTCCTTTCTCTCGCCCTGCGTGCTGCCCCTGGTGCCGGCCTATATGGGCTACCTGGGAGGCACGGCCGTCATGGGCAGCGCGGATGCGGGGCGCCGGGACGTGACCCGGACCTTCTTGCACGCCCTGTTCTTTGTCGTCGGCTTTGGCGCGGTCTTTGTGCTGCTGGGGGCCTCGGCAACGTTCCTGGGGCGCGTGCTCCGCGACTACTCGCTGCTCTTGCAGCGCGTGGGCGGCGTGCTGTTGGTGGTCTTTGGCATGCGCCTGCTGGCAGCCGGCTGGGACCGCAAGAAGTGGACGGCGGCGGCGGTGGTTGTGGGCCTTCTGACCTTGCTCCTGAGCAACAGCTTTCCCTTGCAGCGCGCCGGCGAGGCCCTGCTCATGGTGGCGGTGGTGCTGGCCGGGGCGGGTTTTGCGCCGGCCATCCAGATCGGATTGTCGGCCCTGGCCGCCGCGCTCAACTTTCTGTCGAGCTATGACGCCCTGGTGCCCAACCTGGTGACCAGCCTGCTCATCGGCCTGCTCGTCTATTTCTTTAGCCGGGCCGACTTTTTCTACGGCGAGAAAAAGCTGGAGATACAACACACCGGCCAATCGGGCTACCCGCGGTCGGCGCTCTTTGGCGTCGTCTTTGCCGCCGGCTGGACGCCGTGCGTGGGCCCCATCCTCACCGGCATCCTGGTGGTGGCCAGCCAACTGGACACAGTGGGGCAGGGCATCGTGCTCCTGACCGCCTATTCCCTGGGGCTGGGAATTCCTTTCCTGCTCCTGGGCCTAGCCTTCGGACCGCTGTCTCGCTGGCTGCGCAAGGCGAACCGCTACCTGGGTGTGGTCTCGATGGTGAGCGGCGCCCTGCTCGTGCTCATGGGTGTGCTCATCTTTGGCAACAGCCTGAGCTTTCTGGCCCAGTATGGCACCTTCCTCGATATCGAGCTGTAGGGCCGCCTGCCGCCCGATGGAAAGGAGAGTTTCCGTGACCAAGATTCGGTTGGTCTTCGCCTCGTTGCTCCTCGGCTCGCTGCTTCTGGCCTGTGGCGGGGCGGAATCGGGGGCCAAGGCGGGCATCAGCGAGGGAAACCGGGCCCCCAATTTTCGACTCAAGACGCTGGATGGGCAGGACGTTTCTCTGGAGGACTATCGGGGGAGCGTCGTCCTGGTCAATTTCTGGGCCACGTGGTGCGGGCCGTGCGTGGAAGAAATCCCGGCCCTGGAAGCGGCCTATCGAGCCAGGCAGGGCGATGGCTTTGTGGTGCTGGGCGTCAACTTCCAGGAAGCGCCCCAGGAGATCTTGCCTTACGTTCAAGCCCTGGACGTGAGCTATCCCATCCTGTTGGATACGAACGGCCAGGTGATGAAGACCTTTCGCGCCCCGGGGCTGCCTCTTTCGCTGCTCCTGGATCGCGAGGGCGTGATTCAGGTGAGGCACACCGGGTTGCTGAACGGCACACAACTGGCCAAATACATGGCAACGATGTTGCCCTAGGAGTTCGAGTGCAGTGGAAGAAAAGCAGGTTCGCCAGGCATCCAAGCCGGTGACCGGCCGCACCCGCGACGCGGTCATCCTGGCCGACAAGGCGATCTTTCGGTTGGCCAAGCACTGGCTGCTTCTGGCCAACCTGTTCTGGGGTCTGTACGTCGGGCTGCCGGTCCTGGCGCCCTTGATGATGAACGCCGGCTGGACCACGCCGGCCAGGATTATCTACCTCATTTATCGCCCGGCATGCCACCAGCGGCCGGAACGCTCCTATTTCATCGGCGGACCGCAGGCGGTGTACACGCCCGAGGAGCTGGCCGCCGGCGGCGTGGACCTGAGCGCCCTGTCCCGCGACATCGGCAACGAGGAGATCGGGTGGAAGGTGGCCTTTTGCGAGCGCGACGTGGCCATCTATGGCAGCATCCTCCTCGCCGGGCTGGCGTACGGCGGCCTGCGCCTGGGCCTGAAGAACAGGACCCGGGGCAGAGAGATGTGGAAGATGCCCTTCCGCCTGTTCATCCTCTTTGCCGTGCCCATGGGCATCGACGGTGTGGCGCAGCTCTTCACGTCCTACGAGAGCACCTGGGTCACGCGCAGCCTCACCGGCGCGATCTTTGGTATCGGCGCCGTCTTTTTCGCCTATCCCTACCTGGAGGAGGGCATGGCCGACGTGCGCCACACCGTGAACCGGAAACTGCACCTGGAATAGGAGACCCCCGGGCGGTTGGCCATGTTGCAGGGAGGCAGCTTGGGTGTAATCTGGATCGTCCTCGTGGCCCTGGTCGCCGCGGGCCTGGGCTTCCGGTCGTCGTGGCGCGCCATGGGCAGGCTGCGTGCCCCGGCCAGTGTGGAGGGGGCCTTCCTGTGGTGGGACGAGCGCCCCGTGCCCGCCTTTCAGCAAGATCCGGTCGCGGCCTCTTTCGTAGCCGTGCACGGTGCGGCCATCGTCGCCATGGGTGTCCTGGCTGTCCTCATCGGCGGACGCGCGCTGACTGCACCCCCCGCCTGGATGCCCCCGGCCGGCGCATGGTCGCTCCCCGAGCCCATCTGGCTGATCCATTATGCCGGGGTGAGCCTGAGTGCCGGCCTGGCATGGCTCACCGCCGGCTCGGCGTTGGCCATACCCCTCGCCAGCCGGCGCTGGTCCCCGGTTCGTGTGGCGCTCACCGAGGAGGGCGTGTATCACGGAGGAACGTTCACGCCATGGGGCATGGCCGGCCGGGCGCAGCGCGGCGGCCGGGGCGAGCTGATCCGCCTGTACTCGCGGAAAACCCCCGAGCTGGTGCTCCTGGCCGTGCGACCGCCGGCGCCCGAGTTACTGGAGCGAGCGTGCCAGGCCATCGAGGCCCGGATCCCCCCACTCCCCGAGGATTATCGGGTTCCCTGGTACCGGCGGATGCCGGCCTTGTGCCTTTTGCTCCTCATGACAGCGCTGCCCATGGTTGCCCTGGGTTTGGCGGCCTATCCGAGCACGGCCACCTGGGCCTGGGCCAGCCAGGGCTTTGGCGCCTGGCTGGCAGCCCTGCTCGGGGCCAGGGTCGTGCGCGCCTACCAATAGGCCAGGGTGCCGCCATCTGTAGTGGGCGCTTGTGCGCCACGGGAGGCAAAAGCCCGCTCGCTCCACGACGCGCTCCACCACCAGGCCGGCAAGAGCGTGGCATCTCTTACCGGCCGGAAGGAGAGAACGATCCGGTGACTTTGGACGAATTCTTGTCCGGATACGAGGAGGCACGGCCGATTTTCGACGCCCTGCATGCCGAAATAGAAGCCCTGGGCCCCGTCGACATGCGCGTGACCAGGAGCCAGGTGGCGTTCCGGAGGCACCGGCCCTTTGCCTGGGCCTGGGTGCCGGCCCGGTACCTGGGCCGCGGCGCCCCCCTGGTCCTCACCCTGTCCTTCGATCGTCGCGACATCTCGCCCCGCTGGAAAGAAATCGTCGAGCCGGCGCCGGGGCGGTTTACCCACCACCTGGAGCTGCGCGCCGCGTCCGAGATCGACGGCGAGGTGCGTGCCTGGCTGCGGGCGGCCTGGGAGGCCGCGGCGTAGCCCGCCTCACATGGCGAACATCAGCGCCCGTAGCACGTCCAGGTAGTTCTCCGTCTCTAACTGCACGGTGAGGTCGTCCACGCGCCGGGCGCCCGGATAAAAGCCAAAGGTGTAGGCCTTGGCGTGGTCCCGGTACGCCAGCTCCAGTACAAAGCGCCGGGGGAGCGCGACGAGGGCCCGGGAGAGGTCACCGCGCAGTGCCCGAGACGTGCCCTCGCGGATGCGATCCACGGCCAGGCCGGGATGCACGTTGACGGTCGAGTTGCCGATGCCCTCCTTGACCGCCACCGCCGCGATGTGGGGGTTCAGGTCCGTGACCTCGTCGCACAGCCCCTTGTCGCCAGAGACCAGGGCGACGGGCACGCCCAGCGAGGCGGCGGCGTAGGCGTGGATCAGGAACTCGGAGGCATAGCGTTCGTTCAGGCGAATGTGGCGAAAGCTGTCGGTCATGGTGTGGGCCAGGGGGCTGGAGCCGGTACCGGCGCGCGAGTGGTAGCCGACGAGCAACAGCGCCTGAAAGGACTCGTCCAGCTCCTGGACCATCATCAGCGGGCTCATGCCCCAGCCACGGATCAGGCGCGCCTCGCGGGGCAACCTGGCGGGCAGGATGTTTCGTGCCGAGTCGTGGGCGTCCTTGACCCAGATCTCGGTCGCCCCGGCCTCGAGGGCCCCTTCGCAGGCGGCCACCACCTCGGCGGTCATCTGCTCGCGAAAAGGAGCATAGTCGCCCTTGGACAGCTGGGTTTCGTCCCAATGGGTTGTCCCCGTCACCCCTTCGATGTCTGCACTGATGTAAACCTTCATTGCTCGCTCCTGGGCCGTGGCCGGCCATGTACTGGATAGGAGGCATTATACAGCACCCGGCCGGCTTTGGACAATCCGCCGGCGACGAGGGGAGCCCCCGCCTTTTGTGCTCTGCGGCGGCGACCCGCCCGGCCGCCTCGGTCAGTTTCGTGCGCTCCCATTTCGTGGTATACTGTGTGCCACGCGCCCCGTTTCCATTGGGGGCGACGCATGGGGGGAATAGCATGGAGATCCAGAAGTCGGCGCAGGCCATCGTGGACAACGTGGCCAGGGTAATCGTGGGCAAGGACGACGTCATCGAGCTGTGCCTGGTGGCCCTGCTGTGCGAGGGACACATCCTGCTGGAGGACGTGCCGGGCATCGGCAAGACGACCCTGGCCAAGGCCCTGGCCCGCAGCGTGGGCTGCACCTTCAAGCGTATCCAGTTCACACCCGACCTGTTACCCAGCGACGTCACCGGCGTCCTCTACTTTAACCAGAAGAGCCAGGAGTTCGAGTTCCGGCCAGGGCCGGTCATGGCCCAGATCGTCCTCGCCGACGAGATCAATCGCGCCACGCCACGCACCCAGAGCTCCCTTCTGGAGGCCATGCAGGAGCGGCAGGTGACCGTCGACGTCGAGACCCTGCGACTGCCGCGCCCCTTCATGGTCCTGGCCACGCAGAACCCCATCGAGCTGGAGGGCACCTTTCCTCTGCCCGAGGCCCAGGTGGACCGCTTCCTGATGCGCCTGGCCCTGGGCTATCCGGACCGCGCCGAGGAGAATGACATCCTGCTGCGCTACGAGCGCGACGACCCCCTGGATGGGCTGACGCCCGTGATCGAGGCCGAGGACCTGCTGGCCATGCAGCGGCAGGTGCGGGACGTCCGCGTCGAGGTCTCGGTGCGCGAGTACATCGTCGACGTCGTGCGCGCCACGCGCGAGCACGCCGCCGTGGAGCTGGGCGTCAGCCCCCGTGGCAGCCTGGCCCTGTACAACACGGCCCAGGCCCTGGCTGCCCTGCGCGGCCGTGACTTTGTGGTGCCCGACGACGTCAAGACCCTGGCCCCCGTGGTCCTTACCCACCGTCTCATCATCAGCCCCCAGACGCGACTGCGCGGCCGCCGCCCGGAAGAGATCGTCGCCGAGATCGTCGCCAGCGTGCCGGTTCCCGTGGAGACCTGATGCTCAAGACCGCGACCCAGGGGCCGATACGAGAGGGTGCCTTCAACCGTGCCTGGATCCAGCTCGCCGTCCTTCTCATCCCCCTGGGTATCTGGCTCCGGCTTCCCGCCCTTCTCGTCCTCTCGGCCTTTGTGCTGACCGTGGTGCCCGTGGCCTGGTGGTGGAACCGGCGTTCCCTGGAGGGGGTCACCTACGAGCGCCTGCTGAGTGAAAAGCGGGCTTTTCCCGGCGAAGTAGTTGACCTCCGGCTGCGGCTGGCCAACGACAAGCTGCTACCCCTGGCCTGGCTGTCGCTGGAGGACCGCTGGTCGATGGCCCTGCCCCTGCTGGAGGGCAGCCTCTTCCCCTCGGTCCTGGGACAGATGGGCTTCTTTCGCACGTCCTTTGCCGTCCGCTGGTACGAGCGCGTGACGCGCCACTACCGGCTCCGCTGCACCCGGCGCGGCTTTTACCCCTTTGGCCCGGCCGTGCTCAAGTCGGGCGACATCTGGGGCCTGTTTCAGCGCAACGTCAACCGCGAGCACCTTGACTGGCTCATCGTCTATCCCCAGGTTCTGCCCCTGGAAAGGCTGGGCTTTCCCACCAAGGAGCCCTTTGGCGAGGTAAAAGCCTCCTGGCGGCTCCTCGAGGACCCCATCCGCGCCGTAGGCATTCGCGACCACCAGCCGGAGGACAGCTTTCGCTACGTGCACTGGAAGGCCACCGCCCGGCGCCAGGACCTCCAGGTCAAGGTCTTTGAGCCGACGACCAGCCACAACCTGGTCGTCCTTCTCAACGTCGCTACCTTTGCCCACCACTGGCAGGGCACCCGGCCTCTGCTCCTGGAACAGGTCATTGCCGTGGCCGCCTCTGTGGCCAGCCACGCCGTGGCCGACCGGTACCTGGTGGGGCTGCTGGCCAACGGCTCCATCCCCCACTCCGACCAGCCCATCAAGGTGCTGCCCAGCCGGCGGCCCGATCAGTTGGCCCGCATCCTGGAGGCGCTGGCCGCGGTGACGAGCTTCACGACGGCCTCCATCGATCAGCTCGTCCTGACCGAGAGCGCCCGGCTGCCGTGGGGATCGACACTGGTGGTGGTTACGTCGGTGGTCACGGAAGAGCTACTGGCGGCGCTGGTGCGCCTGCACGATGCCGGGCGCCGGCTGGTGCTCGTTTCCCTGGAGGACGAGCCGTCGCTGCCCTACACGCTGCCGTCCGGCGTCCTGGTCTACCACCTGCCGGCCCGCGACCTGCCCTTCGACCGGGAGCTCATGGGCGAGCCCGTGGAATGGGCGCCCGAAGTGGCGCCGCCCATCCGGTTCTCGTGATGGCCGGCAAGGGGGAGGGCGTGATGTTGTTGGGTCCCCGCCGCGAGGCCACCTACCTGGGCCTGGCGGCCGCCGAGGTCTGCTGGGTGTTGCCGATCTTCTTGGGGGTCGGCCAGGCCGGCAGCCTGCACTCCCCCTTGCTCACCTGGCTGGGCATGCTCGTCCTATTCCTGGCCTTTTTCTACGCCTACCGGGCCATCGAGGCCGCGACCTTGCCGCTGCGCCTCCAGCAGGGGCTCCTGGCCTTGATCCTGCTCCTGGCCGTTGGCCTCGTGCTCCACTTTCACGTCTATGGCAGCCAGGGGCTGCCGGGCCTGGCCTGGGTCGTCGTCCTCTTTCGCAGCCTGGCCGACGTCGAAACCGTCGACCCCAGCGGCTGGATGGCGATCATGTTCCTGGTCTATTTCTGGGCGCGGGGAATTCGCCTCTCCCGCCGCAGCCTGTCCGTCGAAAGCGTGGGCTTTACCTTTCGGGCCGGGGTCGTCATCCTCGTCGTCGAGTCGCTGTTGCTGGGCATCATCGTCCAGGCCGACTTGTCGGGCTTTGTGTTGCCCTACTTCTTTTTCTCTCTCGTGGCCGTGGCCCTGGCCCGCGTCGACGAGGTCAGCCGCTCGCCCAACAGCAGCCAGGTAGGCTACAGCGGGTTCTGGATCGGCTCCTCGGTGGCGGCAGTGGCGATACTGGTGCTCGTGGGAGCCATCGTAGCCGCCCTTTTCTCCGGCGGCGGCCTGCAGCAGATCCTATCCTGGCTGTCGCCGGTCCTGTACCTGTTCTGGATCGTCATCGCCGGCCTGGGCGCTTTTCTCCTGCTGCTCCTGGAGGGGCTGCTCTCCCTGTTCTCCATCGACCTGGCGACCCTGGGGGAGGGCATCATGGACGCCCTGCGCCGCATCGGCGAGTTCCTACTGGCGCCCGGCGCGGAGATGCCGGTCCCACCTGGCAGCCCGGCGGAACGGCCACCGCTCCTGGGCATCCTGCAGGTCGTGGTGGCCGTGGGCATTCCCCTGCTCATCGTCGTCCTCGTCCTCGTGGCATCGTGGGCGCGCAGGCGCCGGCTGGAACGGGAGGCGGGCGACGAGTCGCGGGAGTCTATCCATTCCCGGAGGACGGGCAGCGGACTGCGGGCCATGCTGCGCGCCGGGCTGGAGCGCCTGGGCGAGCTTGCCGGCCTCGTCGATCGGTTTGGCCTGGGCTCCCGATTCCTGGCGGCGGTCTCTATCCGGCGTGTGTATGCCAACCTGGTGCGCCTGGCCACGCGGGAGGGCTATCCCCGCGCCCGCTCGGAGACGCCCTACGAATACCTGGCGACGCTGCGGCGAGCGCTCCCCGACCACGAGTCGGAGGTGGAAACCATCACCCAGGCGTACGTCAACGCCCACTATGGCGAGGTGCCCGACACCCGCGAGGAACTGGAGCGCATCCGCGCCTGTTGGGAGCGCGTGCGTGCGGGGGCGCGTGGCACCTGAAACCACGGCCCTCCCTCGCTCGTTATACACAGTGAGGGTCTCGTCCGAGAACCGGAAAGAGGGGGATGGACCGTACCTGGACAGGTGGTGAGGGCACCGAAGGCGTAGAGGCGACCTTTTGCCGGCTCTTTGAGGGCCACCAAGGCGAGATCGCGGCTTACCTCGCTCGCCTGGTGGGCGACCCGGCCCTGGCCGAGGACCTGTCGCAGGATACGTTCGAGAAGGCGCTGCGAGCCCTGGGCCGGCTGCCGGCGGAGGCCAACGTCCGGGCCTGGCTATACCGCATCGCCACCAACACGGCGCTGGACTGCCTGCGCCGGCGGAAGCTCATCACCTGGCTGCCACTCTTTGATCGGGACAAGGATCCCACGGCCCGAAGCTCGTTTGCCGAGGCTTCGCTGGAAAGCGTGGCTGTGCGTCGTGCCCTGGACCGCATGCCCCCACGCTACCGGGTTCCCCTGGTCCTGTATGCTTGCCAGGGGCTGTCCACCCGGGAGATAGCCCTCGTTCTGAGACTCTCACCCTCGGGGGTCAAGACCCGGCTTTACCGCGCTCGGGAAAAGTTCCGGCAGATCTATGCGCCGGAGGAGGTGGAAGGATGAGCTGTCGCAAGACGCGCCACTTGTTGAGCTTTCGCCGCGAGTGGACCGCGGCGGAAGGGGCGGCGGCGAGGGCGCACCTGAAGTCCTGCCTGGCGTGCCAGGCCGTCGCCCGCCAATACGAGCTGATGGACCTGCGCCTGGGCAGGCTTCCGGCACCCGCTGTGGCCGTGCGCCTGCCGGCGCGGGTCGTCATGCAGCCAGGTGTAGGGGAGACGGGGGCGCCGGCCAGGCTGGCCCTGTCCGCCGGGCGCGCGGCGGTCCTCCTCGCCCTCCTGGCCACTATCCTGGTCGTGGCAACCGCCTGGCCCACTCTGAGCCCCGGAATGCCATTCACACAAGGGCGCACGTTCGTGGGGGAGCTGCCCCCCGCGGCGCGCCTGGTGCCCCAGGGGCCCGGGGCCGAGGGCCGGGCAGAGCATCCGACTGCCACGCCTGTCACACCTCTGCGCCCCGCGATCATCACTTACACCATGGGCATCAGCGAGAACCTGTGGTCCGTCGCCCGGCGCTTCGGCCTCGAGCCCGAGACGGTCCTGTGGGCCAACGTTCAGGGTAACGAGCACGATCCCGACGTAGACATCGTGGCACCGCAGCGGCTCATCATCCTGCCCGTCGACGGCGTCCTGTACACCGTGCAGCCGGGCGATACCCTGGAAAAGGTGGCCCTGCGCCATAGGGTCCCGGAGGAAGCCATCACCGGCTTGGCCGTCAACGGCCTGGAGGAGCCCTACGAGCTGCAACCGGGCCAGCAGCTCATCGTGCCCGGTGCCACCCGGTTCTACACAGAGGGCGTTACGTACGAAAGCACCTGGTTCAACGATCAGATCTACCCTACAGACGCACCGAAGGGCAGCGGGACCTTTGCCTGGCCCACCGAAGGCTACCTGAGCCAGGGCTATTGGAGCGGCCATTATGCCATCGACATCGCCAACAGGACCGGCACCCCGGTGGTGGCCGCAGATCATGGCTACGTAATCGTGGCCGGCCTCGACACGTGGAACTATGGTAACCAGGTGCTCGTCGGCCACGGGAATGGGTACATGACGCGCTACACGCACCTGGATACGATGCTTGTCAGCGCGGGCGACGTCGTCACCAAGGGGCAGCAGATCGGCACCATGGGCAGCACCGGCAACGCCACGACGCCCCACCTCCACTTCGAGATCATCGAGGAGGGGCTGCGACGCAATCCCCTGGGTTACCTGCCGTGAGAGGCCAGGGCGCTGCGCGGTCTGGCTAGAATGAGGGCGATCCTGGCCGCCGGGCGATGAGGAACGAATCCGAGTCCTTCTCCGGCGTGCCGTCAGCATAGTGGAGCACCTGGAGCCCGGCCGCCTCTGCCATGCATCGGAGCTCGCCCACCTCCAGGAGATAATCGGGAGAAAAGTCGGGGCGGATCTTCAGGTGGCGCCGGTTGCGGTTGGCCTGGAAGAGGAGCCCGCCGGGGTGCAGGCCACGGGCGAGCCTGGGAAACAGGGCGCGGTTCAGGTAGAAAAAGACGACGATGGCGTTGTACCGGTCCGTCGGTACCGGCCAGCGGTCCAGGTCGACCTGCACGAAGCGGACCCGATCCCGCAGCCCGCGGCGCTCGGCCTCGGCGCTGGCCGCTTCGAGGGCTACCTCGCTGACGTCCACGGCGTCCACGGTGTAGCCCTGGTCCGCCAGGTAAAGGGCATTGCCCCCGAAGCCGCAGGCCACGTCGAGGGCCAGGCCGCCCGGGCGCAGTAGCCCGGCGTGCCTCACCAGAAAGTCCTGGGGCTCAAAGTGGGCCGGCCCTTCGCCCAGGCCGTATTTCCGGTTCCAACGCGCTCGATCCGATACTTCCGCCATGCTTCGTCGCTCCCCTCGTACCTGCCTCGATTATAACATGGCTTCCGGCCAGGGGCAACGCCGCCCGATGCCTTGCCTCAAACGGCCCTTTCGGTGTATACTGGGCACCATTCCAGGAAATGGGGGACCCATGACCGACCGCGAAATCCTGGCCACCATCGCTTCCGAGCTCAAGCTGGCCGCCACCCAGGTGGCGGCCACGGCCGCCCTGTTCGACGACGGCAACACCATCCCCTTTGTGGCCCGCTACCGCAAAGAGATGACCGGCGGGCTGGACGAGGAGCAACTGCGCCAGCTCGAGGCGCGTCTCGGCTACCTGCGCCGTCTCTCCGAGCGGCAGGCGGCGGTGCTCAAGAGCATCGAGGAGCAGGGCAAGCTGACGCCCGAGCTGGCGGCGGCCATCGAGGCTGCCACGACCCTCCAGGCGGTAGAGGACCTCTACCTGCCCTACAAGCCCAAGCGGCGAACGCGGGCCACCATCGCCCGGGAGCGGGGGTTGGAGCCGCTGGCCGACCTTCTCCTCCAACAGCAGGACGACCGGCCCCTGGAGGAGCTGGCCGCCTCCTTTCTGTCCGACGAGGTGGAGGATGCTGCAGCTGCCCTGGCCGGTGCCCGCGATATCCTGGCCGAGCGCTTTGCCGAGGACGCCGCCGTGCGCGGCGAGGCCCGCAAGCTGGCCGCCAACAAGGCCGTGGTCGTCTGCCAACTGGCCGGCGACGAAGCCGAGGTGGACCCTGGCGGCAAGTACCGGCTGTACCACGACGTGGCCCTGCCCCTGGACGACGTGCAGCCCCACCAGTGGCTGGCCATCGAGCGCGGCGAGGCGGAGGGAGCCCTCCACGTGCGCCTGGACCTCCCCGAGGACGACATCCTGGACGTCATGGAGATAAGCTTCTTGCGGGGTCCACGCCGGCCCATCCGCGACCAGGTGGAAGCGGCCATCGCCGACGGCTACAAGCGGCTTCTGGCACCCAGCGTCGAGCGTGACGTGCGGGCCGGCGAGGGTGAGGCGGCCGACGAGCACGCCATCCAGGTTTTTACTGCCAACCTGCGCAAGCTCCTGCTCCAGCCGCCCCTGCGGGGCAAGGTGGTCATGGGACTCGACCCCGGCTATCGTACCGGCTGCAAGGTGGCGGTCGTGGACGCCACGGGCAAGGTGCTGGGCACCGACACCATCTATCCCCACGAACCCGTCCGGCGCTGGGACGAGGCCAAAAAGGCGCTTACGGAGGCGGTGAAAGCGGCGGGGGTGGGTGTGGTGGCCATCGGCAACGGCACGGCCAGCCGC
The DNA here is from genome assembly GCA_012514775.1 of Anaerolineaceae bacterium. The sequence goes on along the minus strand of JAAYZQ010000260.1, from coordinate 2,990 downwards.
GAGACGGAGCAATTGGTGGCCGAGCTTATCGAGGAACACCCCGGGCTGCGCTATGCCATGGTCAGCGAGGCGGGCGCGTCGGTCTATTCGGCCTCGCCCCTGGCCCGGGCGGAGCTGCCGAACCTGGACGTCTCGCTGCGGGGCGCCGTCAGTATCGCCCGGCGGCTCCAGGACCCCCTGGCCGAGTTGGTCAAGATCGATCCCCAGTCCATCGGAGTGGGCATGTACCAGCACGACGTCGATCAGAAAAAGCTGGCCGAGGCGCTGGATGCCGTGGTGGAATCGGTGGTGAACTATGTTGGGGTCGACGTCAACACGGCCTCCCCGGCGCTGTTGGGCTACGTGGCCGGGCTCAGCAAGGCCGTGGCCGCCAACGTCGTCGCCTTGCGCGACGACGTTGGGCCCTTCAAGAAGCGCTCGGACCTGAAAAAGGTCAAGGGCCTGGGGCCCCGGGCCTACCAGCAGGCTGCCGGTTTTTTGCGGGTGCCCGAGTCGGCCAACCCCCTGGACAACACGGCCATCCACCCCGAGTCATACCCCATCGTAGAGCGCCTGATGGACCTGGCCGCCACCCGGCTCAAGGCCCGGGACATGGTGGGCAAGGTGCAGGCCGTGCGCGACGAGATGGGCCTGGCCGGCCTGGCCGAGCTGTTGGACGTGGGCGAGCCGACGCTGGTCGACATCCTGGACGCCCTGGCCCGGCCGGGGCGCGATCCTCGCGAGGACCTACCGCCGCCCATCCTGCGCCAGGACGTGCTCAAGATGGAGGACCTGCGGGAGGGCATGCGGCTCAAGGGCACGGTGCGCAATGTCGTGGACTTTGGCGCCTTTGTGGACATTGGCGTCAAGCAGGACGGGCTGGTACACGTCTCCAAGATGGCCGATCGCTACGTGCGTAACCCCTTTGAGGTGGTCAGCGTCGGCGACGTGGTGGACGTGGTGGTCACGAGCGTGGACCTGGAGCGGGGCCGGATTGGGCTGAGCATGCGCGATTAGATCGTGCGGGGGCACGCCCGGCAGGCTCAACCGCTCTCGTTCATCGCCTCGCCGGCTTTGCGCGCCCGCCAGTCCTCGCGGCTGAGGGCCAGGTCGTAAAAGAGCACCTCGTGCAGGCTCCCCCTGCGCCGGAAAAAGCGCTGGAGATGGTGATAGCGCGGGTCCCGGCGCAGGACGTCAAAGCTGGGGTGCGACGCCAGGCGGTAGTGCTGGCTGGCGTAGCGAAAGCCGAGGGACTGGTAGGTCCGCACCGCCCGCAGGTTGGTGGCCGCCACGTCGAGGACCATCTCCTCGAAACCCATGGTCTCGAAATAGTAGCCCAAAAAGAGGGCCAGGGCCTCTTTGCCATAGCCCTGGCTGACAAAGTCGGCGCCGAGGGTAATGCCCAGGCGCGCCGACTGGGTGCCATTGATCTCGCGCAGGGTCAGGCTGCCGATGACCCGCCGCGCTTCGTCCTCGACGGTGTAAAGGCGGCGCGAAGGGTCGCGGCTGCGCCACTCGAACCAGCGAACGGTCTCGGCCTTGTTGCGCCGGGGGAAATCAAAGGCCTGGTAAAGCGGGTCGGCAAAGGGGCGCCACTCCATCATAGCGTCCAGGTCGCCCCGGACCATCGGCCGAATCGTGACCCGGTGTCCATTGAGTCTCATTGCAGGCATATCATACCACGCTCTGCGCCATTGGGCAAGTGTAGAATCCCCGATTTATCGCAGGAGCGCGAAAAAAAGAGCGACCGGGGGGAGAGCAACTCCCCCCGGTCCAGGGAGAAAGGAGAAAGCACCTTGTGCCTGGTGCCACATCTCTGACGCTCCCGGCCCCAAAAAGGTTCCGCCGGGCGGCGCCGGCCTCCCTTACTCCATTTGCAGCACGTCTTCCAGGCGCTCGACGGCCCAGTCGATCTCTTCTTTGGTGATGACCAGCGGCGGCGCCAGGCGGATGACGTCCCAATGCGTTTCTTTGGCCAGCAAGTTCTGTTTCATGAGCGCTTCGCAAAAGCGCCGTGCGCCTCCGGCTGAGGCCTTGAGCACGATGCCCAACCACAGCCCCTTGCCGCGAATTTGCTTCACGTGGGGGCTGCGGATGGCGGCCAGTCGCTCCATGAGATAGCCTCCCAGCTCGGCCGCGCGATCGATGAGCTTCTCGTCGTGCAGGATTTTGAGTGCCTCGCGCGCCACGGCGCAGCCCAGGGGATTGCCGCCAAAGGTAGACCCGTGGTCGCCTGGCTGGAGCACACCGAGGATGGCGCGGCTGGACAGGACGGCCGACACCGGATACATGCCACCCGAGAGGGCCTTGCCCACGGTCACCATGTCGGCGCGGACGCCCTCGTGCTCGGCCGCCAACAGCTTGCCGGTGCGGCCCAGCCCGCTCTGGATCTCGTCGGTGATGAGCAGCACGTTGTGGCGGGTGCATATCTCGCGCACCTGCCGCAGATAGCCCTCGGGCGGCACCACGACGCCGCCCTCACCCTGGATGGGCTCCACGAGAAAGGCCACGGTGTTGGGCGTGATGGCCGCTTCCAGCGCCGCGGCGTCGCCATAGGCGATGATGTCGAATCCGGGGGTAAAGGGCCCAAACCCGTCGCGATACTGCTCTTCAGGCGAGAACGTCACAATGCTGATGGTCCGCCCGTGAAAGTTGCCGTAGCAGGTCAGGATGTGCGCCTGGTCGTCCTTAACGCCCTTGACCTGGTAGCCCCACTTGCGCGCCACCTTGATGGCCGACTCGACCGCCTCGGCGCCCGAGTTCATGGGCAGCATCATCTCGTAGCCGGTCATCTCGCACAGTTCTTCCGCGAGAAGAGGCAGTTGGTCGTTGCGGAAAGCACGGCTGGTGAGGGTCAGCCGGGCTGCCTGCTCGACCATGACCTTGACCAGGCGAGGATGGCAATGGCCCTGGTTCACGGCCGAGTAAGCGGCCAAAAAGTCCATGTAGCGCCGGCCCTCGACATCTTCCACCCAGACACCATTCCCCCGGGTCAGGACGACGTCCAGGGG
>JAAYZQ010000259.1 GCA_012514775.1 Anaerolineaceae bacterium | reverse complement strand
GTCATGCCCGACACGCGTCTTTTCAGGCGTTGCAACATCGACAATCTCCCTCGATTACAACGTATCAGCAGCAGGGGCGAGCACAGACGCCCGCCCCTGCCTGTCTCTACAAGTACAAACGGAGCCCGATCCAACCAAAATGCGGCCGAACCAAAGCTTTAGGGCCAGATCTTGATCGGGTTGTTGCCCTCTTCTACGCCGGGGTTCCAGCTTTCCGGATCGGTGTCAACACCCTCATAGACGGCGATCTTTGGGTCCGCGCAGTCACCCAGTTCATTGCAGGTGAGGTTACCGGTCAGGCCCGGGTGGTCCTTCGTAGCGGCCATCGCAGCGTGCAGGGCCTTGCGCGGGATGAGCAGCGAGCCGTCCTCGCCCTGGATAGCGACCTTTTCGATGGCGGCAAAGATGATGCGGGCGCCGTCGTAGGCGTGGGCGTGGAATGGAGCCAGGGTCTTTTCGCCGTACTTGGTCTCGTGCTTGGCCAGAAATTCGCCATAGCCAGCACCAAAGGTCGAGAAGTCAGGGCTGGACCAGTTAAAGCCCATGGCCGCCGCGCCGGCCGCCTCCAGGAAGTCAGGCGAGAAGAGGCCGTCGGCACCGGACAACTGCACGTCTTCCAGACCGGCAACTTCACGGGCCTGCTTGGTGATCTGGCCACCCGCCTTGGTAAAGATCGGGTAGTAGATGAATTCAGGGCCGGTGGCAGCCAGACGGGTGAGCATGGGCTTCATATCGGTATCGTCGGGCCCCACGGCTTCCTGGGCCACGATCTCGCCGCCCAGCTCCAGGAACCTGCTCGCAAAGACCTGCTGTAGCTGGTCGGCATAGATGCTGCCGTCGTGCACAGTGGCGGCCTTGGTGTAGCCCTGCTCGTAGGCATAGTCGGCCATGGCCGCGCCCTGGACGGTGTCGTTGGGGGCGGTGCGCATGTAGCACCAGTATTCGGGCGGCTTGTCTTCAGCCGTCAGGTCGGGGGCCGTGTTGGAAGGTGAGATCATGGGGATGCTGGCGCCACACACGATGGGGATAGCCGCGCGCGCCCCGCTGGAGCAGGTGGTACCGACAATGGCCGCCAGCTTGGGATCGGCCACCATCTTGGTCGCGGCGGTTTGGCCGCCTTCGGCGCTGCACAGCTCATCCTCACCCACAAGCTCAATGGAGTGTCCAAGGATGTCACCCTGGTCTTCGACGGCGATCTCGCAACCGCGCTTGGTGTCGGTGCCGAGAGCGGCATCGCCTCCAGAGACGACAAACATCCAGCCCACGCGAATCGGATCATCCGGTCCGACTTCGACGCAGATATCTCCTTCAGGGCAGGTTAGCTCTGTGCCTGCCGCTCCACACGCCGCGAGAGCCATGGTCAGGAGCATAACGATCGTCAGCAGTCCAAATGCCTTTTTCATTGAAGTCTCCTCCTTCAATTCTACAAACCTTGTGTCTTTGGGACCAGACTACAACGTGCGACCCCGTCTTGTGAGAGTTACCACCCCCCTTCGTTTATCAAGGCCTGCGCGGCCGAGCTTGACGTTAGATCTCCGGCCCGGAAAAGGCTGGCGCGGATTATAGACTAGAGTGCCAGATTTGTCAAATGCCCCCGAAAGACCCAGAATATGCTTCTTCTTGTTCGGGCCCTTTTGACTACTGTTTTATACTGTTCCAATCGGCCACTATTCCTGGGCGCGCTTGAGCTCCTCTTCGATCAGGACCCGCCGCAGAATCTTGCCCACCATCGTCTTTGGCAACTCGCTGCGAAACTCTACAAACTTGGGAACCTTGTAGGGCGCCAGGTTCTCCCGGCAGTACTGGATCATCTCTTCTTCGGTGGCTGTCTCGCCCGGCTTGAGGACAACGTAGGCCTTTACCCTCTCGCCCTTTTCCTTGCCGACGGGAATGCCGGCCACGGCGGCTTCCAGGACCTTCGGGTGTTCGTATAGTACGTCTTCGACCTCGCGCGGGTAGATGTTAAAGCCGCCGGCGCCAAGGATCATGTCCTTCTTGCGGTCCCGGATCTGGAAAAAGCCGTCGGTGTCCATGATGGCCATGTCGCCGGTGTGCAGCCAGCCCTCCCGCAGGACGTTGGCCGTTTCGGTGGGCATGTTCCAGTAGCCCTTCATGACCTGGGGCCCCTGAACGCACAACTCGCCCAGTTCGCCGGTCTCCAAGATGTTTTCCCCTGTCTCCAGGTCCTTGATGGCGGCGAGGGTATCGGGGAAGGGGATGCCGATCCAGCTCCCTTTCTTGCGCTTGCCGTAGATGGGGTTGCAGTGCGTGACGGGTGTCGCCTCGCCCAGGCCGTAGCCTTCCACCAGCTTGCCGCCGGTGATCTTCTCGAAGGATTCCTGGACCTCGGGCGGCAGGCCAGCCGCGCCGCTGATGCAAGCCCGGATGGAAGAGACGTCATAGTTCTTGACGTCGGGGTGGTTCGACACTGCCACGTACATGGCCGGTACGCCGGGAAAGAGCGTGGGCTTGTGCTTGTCGATGGACTTGAGCACGTGGTCGACGATCCGCGGGTTGGGGATCAGGATCAGGGCGGCGGCCAGGTAGACGCCCTGGTTCATGCAGACCGTCATGGCATAGCTATGGTAGAGAGGCAGGGCCGTCATCAGGATCTCTTGCCCCTCCTTGGAGTCGGCCATCCACCAGCGCACCTGCAGGGCGTTGGCCACCAGGTTGCAGTGGCTGAGCTGCGCTCCCTTGGAAACGCCAGTGGTGCCGCCGGTGTACATCAGCACGCCTGTATCATCGGGCACGACCTCCACCGGCTTGGGCTTGCGCTCGGCCTGGGCCAGGAGATCCTGGAACCAATAGGTCTCGGCGTCGCCCGAGATATCCTGGTAGTGGCCCTCTTTCTTTTCCACGGCGACGGTAAACAAGAACTTGAGGATGCCGGGGAAATATTCCTTGACGTTGGCCACCACGACCTTTTCGACACTGGTTTCGGCCCGGATCTGCTTGATGATGGGATAGGCCTGGCTGAAGGTGATGACCACCTTGCTGCCCGAGTCGTTGATCTGGTGCTTCATCTCGCGGGCCACGTATTGGGGGTTGCAGGGTACGACGATGCCACCCGCCATGAGCGTGGCATAGTAGGCAATGACAAATTGCGGGGTGTTGGGCAGATGGACCGCTACGCGATCCCCCTTTTTGACGCCGAGCCCCTGCAAGGCCGCTGCAAATCGCTCCGTGAGCTCCAATAGCCGTCCATAGGTCATCGTGCTGTCCATGAGCCGGTTGCCGAGGGGCGCGACGACGTTGCCATAGATCAGCGCTGTCTTGTGGGGATACTTTTTGGCAGTGTCCTCCAAAAAGCGATGTACCGGCACCTGGGGATAATCAATGTGGGCCGGCACGCCAGGATCGTACTCCTTGAGCCACGGTTTCTCCATCTTCTTCTCCTCCTTTGAGTAGAGCCCGCCCCCGCAGGAGCACCAAAGACGGTCTATGGTGAGTATACAAAAGACTCAATTATTTGTCAAGAACTGTACTGCCCTCTTTTTTACATAAGCTCCTCCTGTTGCGCCGCCTCCGCCTCGCCCTCCGGGGGCGGCTCGCCGTTCGGCGCTTCGTCCGGCACCAGGCCGGCCAGGTAGGAGCGGATGAGATGCATGCCTGAGAAGTGCCCCAGCGTGACGTAGGTGATGGGCATATCCGGGCCTAACAGCCGGCGGCGAATCTGGCGCGCCGAAAGCCCCTGTCCGTGGAGGGCTCGAACCTGCTCGCCCAGCTCTTGCAGGTAGGCTATCTTGTCCAGGAGGGGCTGCACGCCTGTGCTCCGGACGCTGCCGCTGCCAGCAAAGATAGTGTGCACGGGCAGCTCGGCCATCCTCGACAACGAGGCAATGATGCTGTGAATGTCGTATCCCTGGCGCAGGGCCTGGTCCCTGCCGCCGATGTAGCTATCCCCGGTAAAGAGCCAGCCCCGCTCCGGTTCGAAGAGACAGATGTGATCCGGGCTGTGGCCGGGGGTGGGGATCACCTGAAAGCAAAAGTGCTTGGTGCGCACAACCTCGCCGATGGCCTCGCCCTGGCTGGGCCGGGGCCAGCCCCAGAACAGGCGGCGGTAGGGCTGGAGGGGCTGCAGCTTTGGATTTGTCAGGATGGGCAGGGCGAGGGGATGGGCCAGGATCTCGCAGCCTTTCATGGCCGCCACGGCGGCGTTGGCTCCAATGTGGTCTTCGTGGCTGTGAGTATTCACAATCCGGGCAACGGGCCAATCCTTGACTGCCTGGGTGAGCTGGCGCGCGGTGTGGGCGCAGCCGGTGTCTACCAGCAATCCGTCGACCCAATACGCGGCCGTGAAATAGGCCGAGCGGCCCACCAGCTTGCGTGCCACGCGCAGCCTGATGACCTCCCCGTCGCCCGATACCTTGTCGATCTGGATCACCGTTGCTCTCCTCTCTTGCTGCTGCAGTGGGTGCCGGGCTGCCACACACAGCCCCGCGCACGAAAAGTCGCGGGCGATCAGATCTACAACTGTGCCATCTGCCGGGCCATCGCCCGGCCCAGGCGCTTGATCCCTTCTTCGATGATCTCGGGCCTGGAGTAGGAAAAGTTGAGTCGCATACAGCAGCGCCCGTCGTTGCCTCCGGGATAGAAGGCGCGCCCGGGCACAAAGGCCACCTTTTCCTCCAGGGCTATCTTGAGCACGTCCTCGGCGTCCACGTCCTCGGGCATGCGAACCCAGAGGAACAGTCCTCCCTGGGGCCGGGTCCAGCTGACACCCTTCGGAAAGTTCTCTTCCATGCAGCGCAGCATGACGTCGCGCCGCTCGCGATAGACCTGGCGGATCTGACGCACGTGGGCGCGCACCAGGCCGCGACTACAGATATCGTAGGCCAGGAACTGAATGAGGCTGCTGGAGTGGAGGTCGCAGCCCTGCTTGGCCTGCACCAGCCTGGCAATGATCTTTTCGGGGCCTACGATCCAGCCCAGCCGCAACCCCGGCGACAGGGTCTTGGAGAAGGTGCTGAGATAGATCGTGTTTTCCTTGTGCATGGCAAAGATGGGGCAGATGTCCTCGCCCTCGAAGCGCAACTGGCCGTACGGGTCGTCTTCGATGATGAGGCAGCCATGCCTGGCCGCCAGCTCGACCAGCCTGTAACGGCGTTCCAGGGGAATCGTGGTGCCGGCGGGGTTGTGAAAATTGGGCAGGACGTAGATGAATTTAGCCCCGGGGTTGGCCACAAGGGCCTTCTCCAGCTCGTCCATGCGCATCCCGTCGTCGTCCAGGGGAACGGTAATGTACACGGGCTCGTAGGCGTCCCAGGCCTGGATGGCCCCCAGGTAGGTCGGCCGCCCGGTAATGATCTTGTCGCCCTCCTCGATAAAGATCCGGCCCAGCAGGTCGAGGGCCTGCTGCGAGCCGTTGGTGAAGAGGATGTTCTCCCGTTTGGCCGGAAGCTCGTACCTGGCCATGCTCTCAATAAGGTAGTCTTTCAGAGGCGCGTGCCCCTCGGTCGGCCCGTACTGCAGGGCCCGCTCCGCGTCGTGTTCGAGGACCCAGCGGCAAGCTTCCTGGAAATCGCGGACGGGAAAAAGCTCGGGCGCCGGCATGCCGCCGGCAAAGGAGATCATGTCCGGCTGCATGGTGTACTTCAACAGCTCGCGAATGATCGAACTTTTCATCCGTTCCGTACGTCCGGCCAGAATCCGGTCCCAGTCGGTGGTGTACTGTCCGTCATACTCGCTCTGAAGCGTCACGTAAAACCTCCTTGCATATGGGATTCAATGGTAAACAAAAAGGGGCTTGACCTCTTTCCGAGTTGGGTCAAGCCCCTTCACGTACCGTCAGGCACCGAAGGAACGAAAGGATGCCGGCATAAATGACAAAGCCAGAGGACAGCAGGTGCCTGGGCAACTGTTCGCTCCTCCCTTTCACAACCACCCTGGGAGCTGCCCCAGGGATACGTGGTCTGCTCGCCTGGCCCTCTGCAAGCTCGTGGCAGCGGGGCCGCGATGCGTTCTGTCTTCAACGCGATGGGCAGACCCATTATACACTGGTTTGCTCCAGAGATCAACTGCCGGCGTAGCTTGATCCATGGCTTGTTGCGATCCAGGATCCCGCTGTCCGCTGGCTGCCGCGCATGCCAGGGCAGGCTGCCCGCCTGTCAGCCCGCGGTGCGGTCCGTGCGCATTGCCGTCTGCTCGCCTGCGGCTCCGATGGTCTCCAGCAGGTGTCCAATCTCTTCGACGCGGGACAGGACGTGGTCCACGATATCGGGCGCGGGGTTCTGGCCCCCGGCGCTCCCGGCGACGAGGACGGTGACCATGCCTGCCTTCTTGGCCGGCTCCAGGTTGCGGACGTTGTCTTCGACCAGGATACATTCGGCAGGCTCCAGCCCCAGTAGCTCGCAGATGCGGCCGTAGGCTGTGGCCACGGGTTTGCTCTCGTAGTCCATGTCGCGAATGTCGACGACCCGGTCAAAGTGGGAGCGGATGCCCAGGACCGCCAGCACGGCCTCGGCGTGCTCCCGGGAGGCGTTGGTAAAGACCACCTTTTGCTGGCGGATGCCGGCCAGGACGGCGTCCAGCTCTTTATTGGGCTGGAGGTGATTCTCCAGGCGGATGTCGTGGACAAAGGCCAGATACTCGTCGGCGTCGATGTCGTGGTTGATTTGCAGCCCGCGCATGGTGGTGCCATAGGTGAGAAAATAGTCCCGGCGAAGCTCGTCGGCTTCCTCGGGCGTAAGGTGTAGGCGTGTGCAGAGGTAGCACATCATCTGCAATCGAATCTGGTCCATGACCCCCGAGTTTGATGGATAGAGGGTGTCGTCCAGGTCAAAGAGAATTGCTCGAATCATAGGGTTTCTTTCTCGGCCATGATCTGCCGCAGCAGGGATGCGTCCAGGTTGCGGCCGGTGAGGATGGCTACCACCCGGCGGTCCTGAACCTGGAGTTGCCCGCTGAGGAGGGGTGCGACGGCGATGGCCCCGGAGCCTTCGACAACCAGGCCCTCGTGACCGGCAAGCCAGGCCACTGCCCGGCGCACGTCCACCTCGGGCACGACCACGATCTCGTCGACCAGGTTGCGGGCGATCTCGAAGGGCAGCCGCCCGAAGCCCCCGGCCAGACCGTCGCAGATGGTGGGGCCGGCCGGGTAGGTTTCGTATGGGCGGCCGTCCCGCAGAGAGAGATGGGCGGACGGAGAGGCCTCCGGCTGGAGGCCGACGATGCGCACGCCGGGCTGGATCGCCCGCGCAGCCACGGCGATGCCGGCGATGAGCCCGCCGCCGCCCACGGGCACCAGGAGCAGGCCGGCGCCGGGGAGATCCTCCAGGATCTCGAAGCCGGTGGTACCCTGCCCGGCAATGATCGCCGGGTCGTCGTAGGCCGACAGGTAGAGGGCACCCCGCTCCAGGGCGTGCGCCTCGGCGAGGGCGTGGGCCGCGTCATAGTCGGCGCCTGCCACGTGCAGGTCGCAGCCCAGGGCGGCCAGCCGCTGTACCTTGTTGGCGGCGGCCGTCTCGGGCACAAAGATGGTCACCGGCGGCACGTCCCGATCGGCGAGCAGGGCGCGGGCAGCGTAGGCGATCCCCAGTCCGTGGTTGCCTGCCGAGGCGGTGACCGCGCCCCGTGCCAGGTCGCCGGGGGAAAGACTGGCGAGCTTGTTCAGGGCGCCGCGCACCTTGAAGGAGCCGGTTACCTGCCAGCATTCCGGCTTCAGGTAGACCGGGGCGCCCACCCGCCGGCTCAGTGACTCGCTGTGGAGCAGGGGCGTGTGCCAGGCGTGGCGGCCTATCACCTGCCGTGCAGCGAGGATGTCCGAAAGCGTTACCGGCATGGATATTTCTCACCACGGCGGGAGCGTCGTTTCTTCTGGCCTCTCATAGGGGCAATGATAGCACAACCAGGGCAGATTGGCAAACAAAAGGGCCAGGAGCCCGGCGACAACGCAAGGGGCGCACGACTGTGCGCCCCTCCGGTGTTCACGATGGATGCCGGAGCGCAGCGTGTGCGCCCCTGATTTACATAAGCACAATCAGGCGCCGAGGGCCTCCAGCATGGCGGGGATGACCTCCCGGGCGTCGCCCACGATGGCCATATTGGCGGCCTTCATAATGGGCGCCTTTTCGTCCGTGTTGATGGCCACCACAAACCCGGCATCCTGGACGCCAAAGTAGTGGTAGACGTCGCCTGCCAGCCCGCAGGCCAGATACAGGTCGGGGGCGACGGTCTGCCCGCCGATGCCGACCACCTGCTCCTCGCCGATCCAGCCCTCATCCAGGGCGCCCCGCGAGCCGGCCACGACGCCACCCAGGGCATCGGCCAGCTTTTGCACCAGGGCAAAGCCCTGGGCGTCGCCCATGCCGCGCCCGGCACTGACCACGACGCGCGCCTTGGCCAGGGGGACGGGCGGCAGTTCGACGGCTGCCTCACCGTCTACCCACGTCAGCTTGCCACCGGGCTCGTCCAGCTCCAGCTCGACCTGCTCCACGGTACCGGTGCGGTAGGTGTCTTCGTAGGGCACGGCAAAGTAGCCGGGCAGCAGCGTCGCCAGTTGTGGCCGGGCCTCGGGGCACGCGGTGGTGTTGTACATCTCGCCGCCCAGGACCGGGAAGGTGCCCAGCAGCAGCCGCTCCGACATGTCGAGGCCGAGCTTGACGCACCGGCTCATGAGCCCGGTGTTGAGCCTCCCGGCCAGGGCCGGGGCCAGGTCGCTGCCCAGCGACGTGGCTCCCATGAGCAGGATCTCGGGCCTGTACTGGTCCACCAACCCGGCCATCGCCTCGACGTAGAGCCCGGGCTGGTATTGGGCCAGGGCCGGATCGCCGGCCACCAGGACCTTGTCGGCGCCGTAGGCAAAGAGCTTCTCGGCCAGGGGTTCCGCCTCGGGCCCCAGGAGCACGCCGTAGACGTACACGCCGATCTGGTCGGCCAGCTCCCGCGCCTGGCCAAGGGCTTCCAGGCTGGCGGGCGCGATCTCGCTCCCGGTCACCTCGGCCAGCACCCAGATGTTGCGGTAGCCTTCGCCACCTTCTTCGATGGCCTCGCCGCCCAGTTCTTCATCCATCCAGTCGTCGAGATAGCTAAAGTCCATATCTGCCTCCTGCTAGGCGCCGATCAGCTTCTGAAGCCGGAGGGCCACCACTGCATCCCCGGCAACCGTCGAGGGGTCGCCGCGGAACACCTCGCCGATCTCGACGGGTGGCGGAAAGCTCTCGCCGCGCATGCTCAGCACCGGCTTCAGATCCTCTTCGCTCAGCTCCAGGTCGGCCACGTTCCAGGTGGTGACCTCCCACTCGCGGTAGGCGTTCATGATGCGCGCACCGTGGGGGAACCGCGGCGGAAAGACCTCGGGCGCCACGGTGACGACGGCCGGCAGGGGGGCCTCCAGGGCGGTAAACCCTTCGCCCCAGCGCCGGGTGACCTGCAAAGCGCCGTCTTGTGCTGCCAGGGCACAGGCGTCGGTGACCCAGGTATAGCCCAGGGCTTCGGCCAGCCGCGGACCAACCTGCCCGGCGCCCGTATCGCCCGACGCTCGCCCGGCGACGATGAGGTCAGCACCGCCCAGCTTGTTCACGGCGGCGGCCAGGGCGCGGACGGCGACGGCCGTGTCCGCGTCTTTCAGGGCCTTGTCGGTCACCAGGGTTGCGCTGTCGCAGCCCATGGCCAGGGCTTCACGGAGGGCGTCTTCGGCCTGGGGCAGGCCCAGGCTGAGGGCGACGACGGTGTGCTCGTCGCCGTCGCACCGTAGGCGCAGCGCCGCTTCAATGGCTGCCTTGCTGCCAGGCCCGACGATATACTCCTCTTTGTTGATGAAAACCCGCTCCTTGTCCCGCCGCACGCTGATGCCGGCCGGATCCAGGATCTGTTTCACCAGGGCGATGATCTTCATAGGCTCACTCTCCTTTTATCCCTCGCTTCCCGGCTACGTCGGGATGCGCAGGCCATAGGGCCGGAAGAGGTTGGCAGCGATGACGATGCGCTGGATCTCGTTGGTCCCCTCGAAAATCTCTGCGATGCGGGCATCGCGCCAGGCGCGCTCGACCCAGTAGTCGCGGCTGAGGCCCAGGACGCCGTGGATCTGCACCGCTTTGTCGATGCAACGCGAGGCAACCTCGGAGCCAAAGAGCTTGCAGGCGGCGGCCTCCATCACGTGTGGCTGGTGGGTATCGATGAGCCACGCCGTGCGGTAGATGAGCGAGCGCAGGGCTTCGATCTCGGTGTACATGTCGGCCAGCATAAAGTTGACCGACTGCTTGGTGGCAATGGGCACACCGAACTGCTCGCGGGCCTTGGCCCATTGGATGCAGCCTTCGAGGACGGACATGGCCCCACCCAGGCAGGCTGCGCCCAGGCTGGCCCGGCCGACGTCCAGGCTTTTCATGAACGTCAGAAAGCCCGCCCCGAACTGGCCCAGCACGTTCTCCTTGGGGACGTAAACGTCCTCAAAGACGCACTCGGCCGTGGAGCTGCCGCGGATGCCCATCTTGTTCTCGAGGCTGCCGATACTATAGCCCGGCCAGTCGGTTTCGACCAGGAAGGCGGTGATGCCTCCATAGGCACCCAGCGCCGGATCGGTGACGGCCATGACGGTGATTATGTCGGCGATGTCGCCGTTGGTGATAAACACCTTGGCACCGTTGATCCGGAAGCCGTCGCCGTCGCGCACCGCAGTGGTCTTGATGGCCGCCGCATCGGACCCTGCCTGGGCTTCGGTCAGCCCAAAGGCGCCGATGGCTTTGCCGCTGGCCAGCGGGACGAGGTATTTTTGTTTCTGCTCTTCGGTGCCGTCCAGGTGGACGGACATGGCAGCGATGCCCGTGTGGGCGCCAATAACCGTGGCGGTGCTGGTGCAGACCTTGCCCAGCTCCTCCATCATGATGCAATAGCCGGTTTCTCCGCCGCCCATGCCGCCGTACTTCTGGGGGAAGGGGACGCCCATCAGGCCCAGGGCAGCCGCCTTTTTCACCGTCTCGTGGGGAACGCGGTGCTCGCGGTCGATCGCCTTGGCCAGGGGCTTGACCTCGGTCTCGGCGAATTCGCGGACCATGCGGCGGAAGAGCTGGTACTCCTTGGGAAAATTAAAGTCCATAGTCCCATCTCCTTGTCAGAACTGCAAATGTGCAAATCTCACCATTTGCCCACTTGCCCATCTGTTCCCTCGTCACGGGCGGATGTCCATCCCTTCCTTCTTGTAGATGTCACGGGCGATGAGATGCTGCTGGATCTGGTTCGTGCCGTCGACGATGGACAGGGCACGGGTATCGCGGTAGTAGCGCTCGATGGCATAGTCCTTCATGTAGCCGTAACCGCCGTGCACCTGGACCATGTTGTCGGTGACCTCGCCGGCCACGCGGGCGCAGAACAGCTTGGCGATGGCAGCGTGGTGAGAGTAGTCCTGCCCGGTATCGGCCAGCCAGGCGGTTTGCGTCACCACGCACCGCAAGGCCTCGATGAGGACCTGGGCGTCGGCGATGTAATTCTGGATGGCCTGCTTCTGGGCGATGGGCACGTTGAACTGGATGTGCTCCATGGAGAACTTGACGGCCTCTTCCAGGGCCCGCTCGCTGGCCCCGAGCGACAGGGCGGCAATCCCCAGGCGGCTGAGGTTGGAGGCGGCCGGGAGGAGGCTGAAGCCCTGGCCCTCTTCGCACATCCGGTTCTCCGCCGGCACGTATGCGTTGTCCAGGTAGACGGTGTTGCAGGTCACCCCCCGCAGGCCCAGGGTTTTCTCCCTGTAGCCCACTTTGACGCCCGGTGTCTCTTTTTCCACCAGGAACGCAGTGATCCCCGCTTCGGCCCGGGCAAAGACCAGGAACAGGCCGGCCAATTCGCCGTTAAACACCCAGGTCTTGGTGCCGTTCAGGACGTAGCCTCCGTCTCGTTTTCCGGCGGTGGTCTGGATGGCGTCGACGTCCGAGCCCGCGCCCGCCTCGCCCAGGGCAAAGGCCCCCAGCATCTCGCCAAAGGCCAGGGCTGGCAGGTAGCGATCCTTCTGATCGCCCGTGCCGAAATCGAGGATCGGTTTGACCACCAGGCTGTTGTGGACGTTGAGGGCGAAACCGGTGGAAAGGTCGGCGCGGCCGAGCTCTTCGAGCATCAGCATGTAGGTGTAGGTATCCAACCCCGCGCCGTCCATGCTTTCGGGGACGAGGGCCGCCCAGAAGCCCTGGTCTACCGCCTTGTTCAGGAGATCCACCGGCGGGGCCTCGCCCTGGTCGATCTCTTCTCCCTTGGGGCGAATCTCCTTGGTGCAAAAGTCGGCAAACATCTTCTTGAACATCAACTGGTCTTCTGTCAGTCTTAGGTCCATACGGTCCCTCCTCTGATCGCTGAAAGGGTGAGCAGGCTCCCGGCCAGGCCGGCACCTACTCCCCAGGTGCGCGCCTCGCCCGGGCCTGCGCCGAATGGTGGGCTGCCCGGAACGAGAAGAGCAGGGAAGAGACGGGGGATCCTCGACCTTCGATCCCCCGTTTCCTCGCTTGCTCGTTTCCTCGCCCCCCGGGGCCCGTGCCGCCTACTTGTCCTGGAACCTGGGGCGCCGCTTCTCCAGGAAGGCGTTCACACCCTCGCGCATGTCCTCGGTGGCCGTCAGGGTGGCAAAGAGGTGCGCTTCGTTCTTGATGGCCTCGGCCAGGTCCATTTCCAGCCCCTCGTTGACCGACTGGATGGCGGTCGCCATGGCGACGCCGCCCCACATGGACAGCACCTTGGCCCAGCGCTTGGCCTCGCGGATGACGGTGCCCACGGGCACGACCTTGTTGACCAGGCCGACGCGGTAGGCTTCCTGGGCCTTGATGTTGTCGCCGGTGAGTATGATCTCCAGCGCGCGGCCCTTGCCCACCAGGCGCGGCAGCCGCTGGGTGCCGCCCCAGCCGGGGATGATGCCCAGCTTGATCTCGGGCTGGCCGAACTGTACGCTGTCCTCCGCCAGGCGGATGTGGCAGGCCATGGCCAGCTCGTTGCCTCCGCCCAGGCAGGCGCGGCCGTTGATGGCGGCAATGACCGGCTTCTTGGAGCACTCGATCTTCTCAAAGAGTTGCTGGCCGGCGCGAACCAGGGAAAATGCCTGGTCGTATCCCTCGATCCGCTTGATCTCGTTGATATCGGCCCCGGCCACAAAGAACTGTCCGGCGCCGGTGATGATGATGACCTTCACCTCCGGGTTGGCCGTGGCCTCGTCAAAGGCAGCGGCCAGGTCGGTGACGGTCTGCGTGTCAAAGGCGTTAGCCGGCGGATGGTCGATGGTGATGAGGGCCGCGCGGTCCTCAATGCTCATCTTGACGTTCTGATACTCTGCCATTTTGCGCTCCTTTCGGCATTCTCATGGTAGGGGCAACCCCCGCCGTTGCCCGGTTGGGGCACCCTCGCGATTGCCCACCAAATCGCGGTCAGGCCGTCCACTCCATGAAACCACGGCCGGTCTTTTTGCCCAACTCCTTGGCCCGCGCCTTCTGGTACAGGATCTCGACGGGGTGGAAGCGGGGGCCGAACTGCTTCTCGAGGGCCTCCAGCTTTTCCACGACCGTGTCGAGTCCCATCTCGTCCATGTACTCCAGGGGGCCCATGCGCACCAGCTCGCCGCCCTTGTTGACCTGCATGCCGATGCCGGCGATACAAGCCATGTCGATGTCGTTGACATTGGCAATGTCTTCCTGGACGCACATGGCCGCTTCGTTGAGGAAGGGCAGGATCAGCCGGTCGACGCTGAACTCGCCGCCGGCCTGTACCTCGCCGGCCTCTTGCATGTGCTTCACGATGTCCGCGATGGGCTCGGCCTTGGCGTCGGTGTAGGTGTAAAAGCCGGCGCCGGTCTTTTCGCCAAAGCGCTTGGCCTCTACCAGCTTGTAGTAGAGCTTGGCTGGCTTGACGCGCTCGCCGTACTGGCTGTAGAGGTACTCGCCCACGTGGGCGCAGACGTCGATGCCCAGCATATCCATGAGGATAAAGGGCCCCATGGGCCAGCCAAAGCCGTCGCGGCCCAGGGCTTCGTCGATCTCGGATGCGCTGGCGGCGCCTTCTTCCAGGGCCAGGGTCGCCTCGTTCAGGTAGGGCATGAGCAGCCGGTTGACCAGGAAGCCGGGGCATTCCTGGACAATGACCGGGATCTTGCGCAGGTCCTGGGTGAACTGCTGCACGGTGTCAACCGTGTCATCGTCGGTCTCGGCGCCGGGGATGATCTCCACGAGCTTCATCACGTGCGCCGGGTTGAAAAAGTGCATGCCGATGACCTTGTTCGGCCGGCCGGTCGCCTTGCCCATCTCGGTGATGGACAGCGCCGAGGTGTTGGAGGCGAAAATGGTGTCGGGCCCGCAGACCCCGTCCAGGTCTTTGAAGACCTGCTGCTTGACCTTCATGACCTCGGGCACCGCCTCGATCACAATGTCCACGTCGCCAAAGGCGTCATAGTCCAGGGTGTACTCGATGAGGTCCAGCTTTTCCTGCATCTGGCCGGCGGTCATCTTGCCCTTTTCCACCCGGCCCTGGTAGATGCCCTCCACGGTGCTGCGCGCCAGGTCCAACTGCTTCTCGTCGATGTCCTTGACGACCACGGGCAGGCCGGAGTAGGTGATGACCTGGGCAATACCACCGCCCATGGCCCCCGCGCCCACCACTCCTGCTTTAAATATCCACATCGCGTTCCTCCTCTATCAGGGTTCCGGGAAACCGGGATGCTATCCCACCTTCTTCCGCGTCCTCCTACCAGGTCGGCAGGGCGATGGCGGCGTCTGGATTGTCCAGGCGCACGAAATAGATCCACTCGTCCGGATACTTCTCGTAGGCGGCTGCGTCGGCTTTGCCCAGGGTGGGGGCCACGAAATAGTCACCGCTCT
>JAAYZQ010000258.1 GCA_012514775.1 Anaerolineaceae bacterium | reverse complement strand
AGGCCGAGCATGTCCTGGGTCACCAGCGCCTGCCCATCGCAGTCGCTGCCGGACCCAATGCCGATGGTCGGGATCTCCAGGCTCTGCGTGATGATCTTGCCCAGGGCGGCGGGCAGGCACTCGAGCACGAGGGCAAAGGCCCCCTGGCGCGCCATTTCGACGGCGTCGCCGACGATCTCGGCCGCGCTCTCGGCGTTGAGCCCGGGCAGCTTGATCCGCCCCGTGCTGACGATCTTTTGCTTGGTCACTCCCACGTGACCCATCACGGGGATGCCCACGGCCGTGATCTCGCCGATGAGGTGTGCCTCGCGGCAGGTGCCCTCCATGTGCACCGCGTCGGCCCCGCCTTCTTTCATCAACCGGCTGGCCGTCCGAAGGGCGTCCTCGGTGGTGTTGTAGGAAGCAAAGGGCATCGTGGTGACGACCATGCAGCGCCTGGTCCCGTTCCGCACCGCGCGGGTGTGGTAGATCATCTCGTCAACGGAAACCGACACGGCCTCGCCCCGCCCGTTGCCGACCGTGCCGACGGCGTCGCTGACCAGCACGATGTCCACCCCGGCCTGCTCGATGAACGCGGCCATGGGAAAGTCGTACGCGGTCAGCATCGTAATCCTTTGCCCGCGGCTCTTTTTGGCCCGCAGGCTGGAC
This sequence comes from Anaerolineaceae bacterium, assembly GCA_012514775.1. The sequence goes on along the minus strand of JAAYZQ010000258.1, from coordinate 19,959 downwards.
GGCGTTACACGCGGCGCGTTCACGCGTTACTCCACCGGCTCGGGCAGGATCGGCTCAAGATCCAGGTGTGGGCTGGGTAGAATGCGCACCGAGACAACCTGGCCCAGCCGCCGTGCCGCCTGGCTGCCCGCTTCCAGCGCGGTCCGCACCGCGCCCACGTCTCCGCGCACCATCACGGTCATGTAGCCCCCGCCGATGGCCCGCCGCTGCAACAGCCTCACGTTCGCGGACTTGACCATCGCATCCGCGGCCTCGATGCACGGCACCAGGCCCTTGGTCTCGATCATGCCCAGGGCCCGCAGCCCGGGATCGGTCTCTTCCGTCATGGTTCCATCTCCTCCTGGCAGCGCCCCTGGCGCCGCTCGGCTAAAATTCGCCTTTGCCTACTGCTTTGTGAACACCTGCTCGCCGCCATACTGGATCGAGTCCAGGATTCCGACGATGGCCGCGTCGGCCGGCGAGCGATCGTTGCCGATGGCCATCCGGGCGGAGCTGCCCTGGCTGACGACGACCAGCTCGTCGTCGCCCGCACCGACCAGGTCCACGGCCAGAAAGGCCGGCCCCACACCCTCGCCCTTTGCGTCGGCCGGCTGCACCACCAGCAGCTTGCTGGCCCTCAGTGCGTCCAGCTTGAGCGAAGCAACCGCAGTTCCAACAACCTTGCCTATGATCACCCTCGGCCTCCTCTAGCCGTGCTTCACGAGCTGTTTCACGGCGCCGATCAACTCGTCGACCACCGGGGAGCTGCCGCCTGGCGCCCTGCCGGGCGCAGTGGCCTGGCCCTGGTCGCCGCCGAGGGGGCCATGCTGGCATCCGCGCGGCTTCTGGGGTGAGACTGCCGGCGCCTCCGACGCGGATCCGCCCGCCTTACCCTGCCCTGCCGTCACCAAATTCACGCCGAGCTGCTCCGCCGTCTCCCGGGCCACAGAGGTTAGCACCGTGTTTTCGTCGACGATCAGCTCGCGTACCCCCTGGCTCGCCAGGGTCTCGATGTCCTCAGCGCTGTAAAAGATTTTCATTGTGGTCTCGCTCCCCTGCCCTCGCCATGGTCAGCGCCCCAGCGCCTCGCATCTAGCGCGCCTGCCCGCTCGTGCTGCTCACCGCGGTCACGGCCGCATCCCGCGCCACGCGCACAGCCGACTCGGTGCCCGAGATGTAGAGCCGGCCGAACTTGCCCGCCGGCTGGTAGTGCACGAGGGTGATGTTTGCCGCCTTTTCCGCTTCGTTGGCGGCCAGCATCACGTACGCCGCCGGCACGACCTCGATGACGCACAGCGTCTGCCCGCGCAGCAGCAGCCCTCCACGGCTGGTCTGGTTGACGAGCTGCGCCTCCCAGGCATCGACCCCGGTCACGGTCTTGACCGACACGACCTCGGGTTTCCAGCGATCGGCCTCCGTCAGCCCGAACCTGGCCAGCGCTTCGCGGCCCGCCACCCTGACGTCTTCTTGTCGAAAGCCGTGAATCTCGAGGGTGCCGTACTCGCGCTCCACGCGGAGCAGCCCCGGGCGGACGTCCGTCGTCTTGAGGGCGGCGTCCAGGACCTCGTATACGTCACTGGCCGGCGCGAGCTCCATGAAAATTTCGGCCATGCCTTCCACCGGCGTGTCGCCCTGGAGCAGGATGCCCGTCAGTGCGGCGTACTGGGGCTGCATGGAATCGATAAGCACAAATGTCCTGAGGTCCATGGTTCAGCCCTTTCAGTCCGTCTGCGCCCCGAGGGGCACGACCTTGGTCTCGCCTGCCGGCAGCAGTTTCTCCATGAGGGCGTGGGGCCGGGCAATGACGTGCGCCGCCACCAGCTCGCCCGCGCGCTTGGCGGCCGCCACCCCGGCGTCCACTGCGGCCTGCACAGCGCCCACTTCTCCGCGCACAAAGATCGTGATGTACCCACCGCCGATCTCTTCTTGCGCCACCAGCCGGACGTACGCCACCTTGCTCATGGCGTCCGCTGCCTCGATGGAAGCCACCAGGCCGCGCGTCTCGACCATTCCCAGAGCCGTCATTTGCACCTGTGTTTGTGCCATTCTTCCTCCTGCTTGATGCACTTCTGACGCCGGCTCGCACGCTTCAGGCCGTTGCCTTGCTGCCGCTGCAAGCCCTTGTCCTCACGTCCGATGTCCCTCTCGGCGGGCGCAGTTGTGTCCGCCCTAGTCCCGCAAAACGTTCTCGGCGACGCTGAGACCGGCCGCCACGTCGACGGCGCATCCGAGCCCGCGCAGCGCATTGCCCAGGGCCCGGAGCAGCTCCAGCACCTCGTTGGGCGTGCAGTTTGGCAGTTGCGCGGGATCCAGCACCAGGCTGGCTTCGCCGCCACGCGTCGCCGCCGGCGTGTGCCCGTAGCTGGCAGCCATCCTGGCCAGCACGTCCCCGGTGTTGGCGCCGGCGGGCACGACCACCTCCACCCGGCTTCCCCAGCAAAAGCGCTGGGGCGAGTCGCAGCCCGGGCAGTCGCGACCGTCCACGGTCAGCAACAGCCCCATCTCGCTCACGCCCCAGCGAAGGGCCTTGGCGGCGTTCTCGGCCGCCGTGTTGCCTGCTACCTTGCCTCCGGGGAAGGGGGCCACAACGCCGTTGTTGGCCCCTCCTCCCCACAGCCGCTGCATCTCTGCGCGGAACTCGTGGGCCGCTTGCCTGGGGTCCGGCGTCTCGCGGATGCCGCGCCCGCAGATGACCACCGACACGGCCAGTGGCTGAAAGAACGGCAGCAGTGGCCTGGTGATGCCGCCCGTTACCGTGATCCTGAAGCCCATGTCGATGAGCTGGCGGATGACCGTTCGATCTTCTTCCACCCACTGCCGGGCAAAGGCCTGCTCGTCCCAGCCACGGTGGTACACCATCCGCTCGACGCCGATCTGTCGCCACTCCCGGGCGCGGGCCAGAATATCGCGCACGCCGGTCAGCTCCATGAGCATCTCTTTGTTCGCGGCCTTGGCGGCCTCCAGGGCCGATTCGACGGTGGCCAGGGCCGCGCCCCCAATGACGGTCATCATGTCGGCGCCGGCGTCAAAGGCCATCTTGGCTTCCAGCCCGCCGACGTCGGGGCTCTTGAAATCGGCCAGGATGAGCTTGTCGGGGCCCACCAGCTCGCGCATGGCGCGGATGGCATCCAGCCCTACGGCCTTGCACAGGGGCGTGCCGATCTCGATGATGTCGACCTCGGAGGCCACCTTGACGGCCATCGCCAGGGCAGGCGGGAGAGCGATATAATCCATTGCGATCTGGAGCATTGGCACAGTCATTGAACCCTCGTCCTATTCGAGCAACAAACCAGGATGCTGCAGTGCACGCTGCACTGTCGCGAGAAATCGGGCCGCCGCCGCCCCATCCAGGACCCGGTGGTCGGCGGTCAGGGCCAGCGACGCCACGGGCCGGATCTCGACCTGGTCGTCCTCCCCCACCTCGGCCCGCTTGGCCACCCGGCCCACGGCCAGGATGGCCGCCTGGGGCGGATTCAGGATGGCGGTGAACCGGTCGATGCCAAACATCCCCAGGTTAGAGACGGTGAACGTCCCACCCAGTAGGTCCTCCCGCTTGAACGTGCCGGCCCGTGCCCGCCCGGTCAGCTCTGCCACCTGCGCCGCGATGCTCCGCAGCCCCAGCTCGTCCGCCCTGCGCACCACGGGGACGATAAGCCCCTGGTCGATGGCCGTGGCGACTCCCACGTTGACCTCGTCCCACTCGACGACGGCATCGTCCCTGTACGAGGCGTTGACCTCGGGATGCTGGCGCAGCGCCCAGGCGCACACCTTGACCATGAGGGCCGTCAGGGTGACCTTGGGCCCGCCCTCGCCGGCCTTCAGGTCCTCGACGACCGCCAGGGCCCGCCTCATGTCCACGTCCACCGTCACGGTAAACTGTGGGGCCTCTCGCACGCTGGCGGTCATCCGCTCGGCGATGGTCCGGCGCATGTTGGTCAGGGGCACGACCCGCCGAATGGGGATGTCACCCGTTGGAGCGGGCGTGGCCGCGGGCGCTGCGGCCGGGTACGGGGACGGGCCGGGCTCCTGGTCGCGCTGGAGCGCCCTGGCGGCGGCCACCACGTCGGCCGACTGGATCCGGCCCTCCGGCCCCGTGCCCTGCACGGTGCGCAGGTCGATGCCCATCTCGCTCGCGAGCCGGCGGGCGGCCGGCACCGCGCGGACCTTGCCGTTGCGCGCCCCGGGCCCCACGTTGAGGGCCGCCTCCACGTCCTCCCGGGTGATCCTGCCTCGGGGGCCGCTGCCGGCGACGCAGTCCAGGCTCAGGCCGTGGCTCTCGGCCAGGCGCGCAGCCACCGGCGTGGCCCTGGCGGGGGCATCGTTATCTGCGGGAGCGCCCGGACCGTCCTCGCTGCCCTCGCCGGGGGATGGCGATCCCGCGGCGCTCTGCCCGTCGGTGGGGATCGAGTCCAACGACTCGCCGGGCTTCAGGATGTAGGCAATGGGTGTGGCAATAGGGATCACCTGCCCCGGCTCGCCGGTGACGGCGGCCAGGGTTCCCGTCGCGGGCGACTCGACCTCCTGGGTGGCCTTGTCGGTTTCGACTTCCAGGAGCGGCTCGCCCTTCTCCACGTGCTCCCCTTCATCCTTGACCCAGGCGACGATGGTTCCGGTCTCCTGGGTCATCTCGAACTTGGGCATGAACACGGCTGTTGGCATGGCTGATCCTCAGGTCTGCGCCCGGGCAATCCGTGGATTGCGGTGGGCGGCTTCCTTCTATATCTCGGTCCTTGCAAGCTGGCGCGCAGCGGCGATAATGTCCGGAACCTGCGGGACGGCGGCTTTTTCGAGGGTGGGATTGTAGGGGATGGGGACATCCGCGCCGCCGAGCCGCACGATGGGCGCTTCCAGGAAGGCAAACGCCGGGCTCTGGGCCACCATGGCCACGATCTCGCCGCCAAAGCCACCGATGAGCGGCGCTTCGTGCACGACGAGTAGGCGTCCTGTCTTCTGCACCGATTCGACGATGGTGGGTGCGTCGTAGGGCTTGAGGGAGCGCAGATCGATGACCTCCAGCTCGATGCCCTCCTCGGCCAGTACCTGCGCCGCCTCCAGGGCGCGGGGCACCATGATGGAGGTGGCGACGACCGTGGGGCCCGAGCCCTCGCGGCGCACGGCCGCGCGCCCCAGGGGGACGACGTAGGCCTCGACGGGCACCGGCCCACGGGATTTGTAGAGTAGCTTGTTCTCGACGAACAGCACGGGGTTGTTGTCGGCAATGGCAGCGAGCAACATGCCTTTGGCATCGTAGGGCGTCGCCGGGGCCACGATCTTGAGGCCCGGCACGCTCAGGAACCACGACTCCAGGCTCTGGCAGTGCTGCGCTGCCGCGCCCGTCCCCGACCCCGCCGGCAGCCGCACGACCATGGGCACCGACGCCTTGCCGCCGAACATGTAGCGGATCTTGGCTCCCTGGAGGACCGTCTGCTCCATGCCCAACGTGATAAAGTCCATAAACTGCATCTCGGCCACGGGCCGCATGCCGAGGACGGCCGAGCCCACAGACGCGCCGATGATGGCGTTCTCCGAGATGGGCGTGTCGCGCACCCGGTCGGGCCCGAACTCCTCGACGAGGTCCTTGGTCACGCCAAAGGCACCGCCGTACACGCCAATGTCCTCGCCCAACAGGAACACCCGCGAGTCGCTCGCCAGGGCCTGGGCCATGGCCTCTCGCAGTGCCTCGGAGTAGGACAGCTCCCGGGTGCCCGGAGGCGGGTTGACGGGCGTCCGGGGCCCGAACGTGTCGCGCACCCAGGCGGGCGCCACCCGGTCCGGCGCGGCCTGCACGTCGGGCTCTTCCAGGTACACGTCGTCCGTCAGGTGCAGGGGCGAGGGCTCGGGGCCGGCGTCGCCATAGGCAATGGCCTCCTCGATGGCCGCTTCGGCCCGCGCCCGCTGCTCTTGCGCCTGCTCCTCGGTCAGGATTCCCACCTCGATGAGGTAGCGTTCCAGGCGCTCGATGACGTCCTTTTGCTTCCACTCCTCGATCTCTTCTTTGGTGCGGTACAGTTGCTTGTCGCTCTTGGAGTGGCCAAGGTAGCGGTAGGTGAGGGCGTCGATGAGCACCGGGCCGTTTCCTGCCCGGGCGTAGGCCACTGCCGCCTTGACGCTGGCATAGACGGCCAGGACGTCCATGCCGTCCACCTGGTGGCCGGGGATGGCATAGCTCACGGCGCGGTCGGCGATGCTGGCGGCGTTCATGCCCTTGTGCACCGGCATCGACATGCCATACTGGTTGTTCTCGCACACAAAGACCACCGGCAGCTTCCAGATGGACGCCATGTTCAGGCTCTCGTGAAAGTTGCCTTCGTTGGAGGCTCCGTCGCCAAAGAAGCAAAGCACCACGCGGTCCTCACGTCGCAGCTTGATCGCCAGGCCGGCGCCGACCGACAGCGGCAGGCCGCCGCCCACGACGCCGTTGGCGCCCAGGCTGCCCAGGGTCAGGTCGGCCATGTGCATCGAGCCGCCCCGGCCCCGGCAAACGCCGGTTTCCTTGCCCAGCAGCTCGGCCATCATCTCACGCACGTCCTGCCCCTTGCCGATGGCGTGGGCGTGGCCGCGATGGGTTGACACGATATAATCGTCGGGGTGGAGCGCACTGATGGCGCCAATGCCGACCCCTTCCTGGCCGACGCACAGATGCATCGTGCCGTGGACCTTGCCCAGGCCGTATTGCTGCCAGGCGGCCTCCTCAAAGGCACGGGTGAGGAGCATCTTGTAATAGATCTCGCCAAGAAACTGCGGAGAGAGACCATCGATCAGGTTGGTAGCGGGTTCCACATCCAGGGCCTCAAGCATCTCGCGCACCTCTCCCAAGGGACTGGGTACTCTTTCTTTCACGGGCTCACCTTTGTGCATAATGTCGTATCATCTGTGCATGCACATTATACCACGGCAATTCACATTTGTCAAGAGGCAATTTGCGTTTGTGCATGAAATATCGGTGAGTCGATATGAAACTCTACTTGACAATTGCAGAATTCTGATGTATAATCTTTCACGCGCCTCATGGAAAGTGGTAGCTGCAAGGTGCAGAAGGCTCGAGGAGTTTCATGGAACAGAAGCTGAGCGACTTCCAGCAGAGGTTGGAAAACCATTTGCCCGAGCTGACCAAGAGTCAGCAGCGCATCGCCTCCTATCTCCTGGCCAGCTACGACGAAGCCGCCTTTTTGCCCGCGGCCGATCTGGCCCAACGCCTGGACGTAAGTGAAGCTACCCTCGTACGCTTTGCCAAGGCCATTGGCTACACCGGCTTTCGCGATCTGCGCCGCTGCCTGCAAGGGCTCTTTCGCGCGGAGGCGACCCCTGCCAGCCGCCTGCAACACACCCTGGGCGACCTGGCGCGGAGCGAGGGCCACGTATTGACCAACGTGTTGGCCATGGAAGTCCAGTACCTCACCGAAGCGTCGCAGACCGTCGACCGGGCGGACTTTGATCGCGCCGTGGACGTCCTGTTGGGCGGCCGGAGGATCTTTGCCTACGCCAGCGGGCCTTCCGACGTCCTGGCCCGCCTGGCCGAGCTGCGCTTCAGGCGGCTTGGCATTCTCACAGTTGGCATGACCGAATCGGGCCGCCATCTCCTGGAAAAGCTCCAGCTCCTCCAGCCGGGAGACGCCGTCCTCGTCGCCGGCTTTCACTACGCGAGGCCCGAGCTGGTCGCCGTCCTGGAGCACGCCCGCGCAACCGGCTGTCGCTCCATTCTCCTTACCGACACATTGGGAATCACCCTGCGAGACAAGGCCGATGTCATCCTTGCTGCCCGGAGAGGGCCTGTTTCGACGTTTCATTCGTTGACGGTGCCAATGGCGATACTGAACGCGCTCATCCTCGCGGTGGCGTTGGCCCGGCCGGAAGAGAGCCTGGCCGCCCTCACCCGGCTCGATCAATTGCGCGCCAAGTCTCGCCTGGACACCACCATCTAGCTTTCTGCCGGTCGTTCACAAAGGAGGAGGGTCTATGGCAGACTTGTCCCACGTGGCGAATGCCGAGCTGTTCAGCCGAATGGGCTCCCGGTAGACAGGAGGACCAAGAATGGCAGCTCCCGCACTCGCATCGCAGCCCGTTTCTATGCGCCTGATCGCCGGCTCCCGAAGGTTCTTTCGGTGGCTGACGCGGACGCACGTCCTCCTGTCATTGATCATGTTGTTCCTGATGTTCTACATGATCATCATCCCCCTCTACCGCATGGTCATGACGACAGTCACCTGGCAGCCCCGCGACCTGATGAGCGTGCCAGACGCCGAGGTGGGCGGCCTCACATTGTACCACTATGCCAGGATGCTCACCGGCCAGTTGGGCAAGATCTACATGTACACCCCCCTGCGCAACTCGCTGACCATTGCCACGGGGGCCACCTTCCTTGCGCTGATCATCGGCGGATCGCTGGCCTGGTTGGTGATCCGCACCGACATGCCGGGCCGAAAGCTGGTCAACCAACTGGCGCTCATCCCCTACATCATGCCGTCCTGGACCCTGGCACAGGCCTGGCTGGTGTTCTTCAAGAACAGGCTCTCGGGGGGGACGCCCGGCGTGTTCGAATTCCTGACGGGGCAAAGCCCCCCAAACTGGTTGGCCTACGGGCCGGTACCCATCATGATATGCAGCGCCCTGCACTACTATACCTTCTTTTTCCTGTTCGTGTCCGCGGCGCTGATGTCCATCGACTCTAACCTGGAGGAGGCCGGCGAGCTGGCGGGCGCCAGCCGCCGGCGGATCCTGCGCAAGATCACCTTCCCCCTCGTCATGCCCGCCATCCTGTCGGGCGTCATCATGACCTTTTCCAAGGTCGTCGGCACCTTTGGCGGGCCAAACATCCTGGGAACCCCAATCCGGTACTATGTGGTCTCTACCATGATCAGGGGCAGCATCGGCGTAGGCGACAGGGCCGATGCCTTTGTGCTGGCCATCGTCCTGATCCTGTTCTCCCTGGTCATCATCAACCTCAACCAAAAAGTCGTCGGCACGCGCAAGAGCTACGAAACGATTGGCGGAAGGGGCTTTGTGGCCCAGGTGAGCAAGCTGGGCGGGCTGAAACAGGTCTTTCTCGTCGCCGTGATCATTTTCCAGATCCTCGTGATCGTCGTGCCCCTTGGCCTGCTCATCTGGTCGTCCCTGATGCTGCAGGACGGAAACTATGCCCTGAGCAACCTCTCCTTGCAGCACTGGATCGGCGCGCGCGGCACGATCTATAACCACGGCGAGCCAGGCGTCCTGCTCAACCCAAAGATCTGGAGGACGGCCTGGAACTCGATCCGGCTCGCCCTGTCGACAGCCTTCTTTACGGCGCTGTTCGGCATCTTTATCGGCTACGCGGTGGTCAAGGGGCGCGGCACCCGGTTGAGCAAGCTGGTCGAGCAGTTGGCCTTTATTCCCTACGTCATACCGGGCATCGCCTTTGGCGCGGTCTATATCGCCATGTTTGTCAAGCCTCTGGGCCCGATCCCGGCATTATACGGGACTTTTACGCTGTTGGTCGTGGTGTCGGTGGCCGACAAGATACCATATTCCTCGCGGTCGGGGGTCTCGGCCATGATGCAGGTCGGCCGCGAGCTGGAGGAGGCCGGCCAGATCGCCGGCGCCAGTGCCCTCCGGCGGTTCAAGGCCATCATATTTCCCCTGACCAGCGCGGGGTTTGTCTCGGGTTTCCTGCTGACCTTTATCACCGTGATGCGCGAGCTATCGCTGATCATCCTGCTGGTCACGCCCGAGACTCAGGTGCTGGCCAGCCAGACCATGTTCTACATCGAGAACGGAGACGGGCAGATGGCGAACATCGTCATCCTGATCTTGATATCCATCGTCGCCATCGGCAATTTCATCATCAGCCGCTTCCGGGGTGGAAGTCTCAAGAAGGGCCTGGGAATGTAAGAGGGGGAGACCATGGGAACAAGAATCATCATCAACAATCTCACCAAGCGGTTCGGCGACGTGCGCGCCGTCGATGACGTCAGTCTCGAAATCGAGGGCGGCTCATTCCTGACCCTGTTGGGCCCTTCGGGCTGCGGCAAGACGACCCTGTTGCGCTGCGTCGCCGGGTTGGAAGATCCCGACGGCGGCGAAATCTATATCGGGGACAAGCTCGTGTTCTCGCACTCCCAGGGAATCTCGCTTTCCCCGGGCCACAGGCAGCTCGGCCTTGTATTTCAGAACTATGCGCTGTGGCCGCATATGACCGTCTACAAGAACATGACCTTTGCCCTGGAGGTCCAGAAGCTGCCCAAGGAAGAGATGGATCAGCGGGTCAAGGCCTCGCTGGCCGAGGTGCAGATGGAGGGCTACGAGGACCGCTATCCGCGCGAGATGAGTGGCGGCCAGCAGCAGCGGATCGCCCTGGCGCGCATGCTCGCCTACCGGCCCAAGGTCTTTTTGATGGACGAGCCGCTGTCGAACCTGGATGCTCGGTTGCGCATGGATATGCGCTCGGAGCTAAAACACCTTCATCACGTAGCAGGAGCGACCACCATCTATGTCACCCACGATCAGGTGGAAGCCCTGACCATGTCCACGGCCATCGCCGTGATGAAAGAGGGGGTCCTGCAGCAACTGGGCAGCCCCGACACCATCTACCGCTACCCGGCCAACCTGTTCGTGGCGGATTTCATCGGCAACCCCAAGGTCAACCTGTTGGAGGGGGTTGCCCGGGACAACGTGGTGGAGATCGGCACCTTTGCCGTGTCTGCAAACCGGCCACAGGCTTCAGGACCCGTCATCGTCGCCATCCGCCCGGAAGACATCACCATTTCCTCCGAACCGGTGCCCGGCGCCCTGGAGTGCACGGTCTATTCCGTTCTGCCTGCCGGAGCGGATACCACGGTCGTGGCCAAGGCAGGCAAGTTAGAGATCACCATCAAGGAACCGGGCAGCAGCAGCGTGTCGATGGACGACACGGTCTGGCTGCAATTCAACCCGGACATGATCAACCTCTACTCCAAGGAGAGTGGCGACCTGCTTGCAGGTTGAGGGAGGGAAGGGCTGGTCTGCTTGCATCCCTGCGTACCCTTCAGGATGGGAAAGGAGGCTGGACCGTACAAAGGACAAGGCGTGGGCGTCGATGGAAAAGCTCGTGAAACAGTAAGGAGGAGGCAATGAAGACGTTGGCTAAATGGATCATGGTCAGCCTGTTGGTGGCGATGCTGGCAGGCTGCGGCGCAGCAGAACCGACGGCGGTACCGCAATCAGAGGCGCCGCCGGCCCAGGCGACGGTCGAGGAAGCGGCTCCCGAGCCGGAGGAAGAGCTTACCGAGGCGGAACAGTGGGCCAAGGCGAACGCCCTCGGCCCGTGGACGCCGGAAGAGGAAGACTGGGCGGCCATCGAAGAGGCTGCCAAGAAGGAAGGCAGTGTCGTCGTATACTCCAACTCCAGCAAGATCGAGAAGCTCCTCGAGCCCTGGAGCGAGCTGTACCCCGACATCAAGCTGGCCGGCGGAGACACCGACGACATTGCCGTGAAAATGTCGGCGGAGCAGGAAGCCGGCAACGTCGTGGGCGACATCTGGTTCAACAGCGATGGGCACCTGCTGTATGGCGAGTTCATGCCCAACCAATGGCTGTGGTGGTACCTTCCCCCGGACGTGGTGGAGCCGGAAGTGACCCCCGACCGGCCGTATGCCATCGCTCGCCGCTCGGTAGACGTCATCGGCTACAACCAGGAAATCTACCCCGACGGCTGCCCCGTCAACAACTGGTGGGCCTTTACCGAGCCAGAGCTGAAGGGCAAGTTCTACATGGAGGACCCCATCTCTGACAGCAGCACCACGGCCAAGATCACGCTCATCATCCAGCACGCGGACGAGATGGCCGCGGCCTACCAGGCGTATTTCGGCAGGGAGTGGACCGAGGATGAGGCCTACGGCGACGATACCCCTAACTCGGGCTACCTGTTCCTCAAGAAGCTGGCCCGCAATGAGCCCGGCATCCAACCCGGCGGCGACGAGGTCGACGCGGCCTTTGCGACCCTGGGCATGGATCCGTCGGTCGAGCCGGGGTATGGCTGGACCGGTCTGTCGAGCTACGAGAGCACCATGGAAGGAGAGCTGGCCATGGCGCCGTGCTACGGCCTCGAACCGACAGTTGGCATTCTGAAGGCGTCTTACCTGGCGATTGCGAACAAGGCTCCGCATCCCAACGCCGCCAAGCTGTTCATCAAGTTCGCGCTCTCGGAAGAGGGCTTTAAGCCGTGGAACCAGATGGGTGCCTACTCTGGCGTGGAGGGGATGCCCCTCGCCGAAGGCATGCCGGCCAGGGACGAGATCAAGCTCTGGCCTAGCGACGATCTCTTTGGCTATCAAAACCTGAGCCCCGTGCGTGACTTCTGGGCCATCAGTCTACTGGCTCCCTAGGGATAAAACGGGCTGACAGGAACTCGGGCTCTTTGGACACGAACACGCCGTGTTCGTGTCCAAAGGCCCGGCAACCTCACGCGGGAAGGAAAGCGATTCATCCATGGCGACCAATCGCATCCGCGCCGTCATCTTTGACATGGGCGGCACGCTGGAGACTGTTTACTATGACGATACCACTCGCCACGCGGGTGCGTGCGCGATGCTCGAGTTCTTGCGCAGCCACGACCTGGACCCCGGCCTGGGGGTGTCCGAGTTACAGGCCGCCGTCGTCTCCGGGATGGAGGCGTACCAGGCGTGGCGAGAAGGAAGCGAGGTGGAGTTGTCGCCCGAGCAGGTGTGGACAGAGCACATCTTGTCCAATGTCAGCCTGGCCAGGGATCGGTTGGCGGCCGTCGCCGAAGAGCTGACCTATCTGCACGCCACCCGGTTTCAGGCGCGGAGCCTGCGCTCCGAGGCGCCGGCCCTTCTCGAGGCGTTGCGCAGCCGCGGTTTTCGCCTGGGCATGATCTCCAATGTCCTCAGCCGCAGGCTGGTGCCGGCCTGCCTGTCAGAGTACGGCATCGCCCACTACTTCGAGCACGTCCTGACCAGCGCTGATTTCGGCTGGCGCAAGCCAAATCGACGCATCTTTGACGAGGCGGTCCGCTTGATGGCGGTGCCGGCTGCGGCCTGCGCCTACGTGGGCGACACGCTTTCGCGCGACGTCGTCGGGGCCCGGCGCGCCGGCTATGGCCTGGCGATCCAGATCCGGTCCTTTCTCACAGCCCGGTCGGACCAGGGCATCGTGGACGTGGAGCCTGACGCGGCCATCCAGGACCTGATGGACGTCCTGGGGCTCGTCTCGCCCGTGGGGGAGGCCTCTGCCCATGCTTAAGGGAGTCCTGTTTGACGCGGCGGGCGTGCTGTATCAACGCCCGCAATCCACGGGCCAGTTCGTGGCCGACCGTTTGCAGGAGAGAGGTCTCCCGGCCGAGCTGACGGGGGAGGATCGCCTGCGGCAGAAGGCGCTCAAGTCGGAAGGAAGCCGGGGGCGCATCAGCCCCGAGGAATACTGGGATCGGGTGCTCCAGATGCACGGCCTGGATGACCCGGAGGAGCGCCAGAGGCTGGTAGCCGCCATCGACCGCCACTCGGACAGCGTCAGTCCGATGCCCGGCTGCCAGGAAACCCTGGCAGGGCTGAAGCAGCGCGGCCTGATCCTGTGCATCGTCACCGACACGATGCACTCCCTCGAACGCAAGATGCAGTGGTTGGAAAAGGCCGGCATCGCCCCGTGGATCGATTTCGTGGCCTGTTCGACGGTCCTGGGTGTCCATAAACCTGACCCTGCCATCTACCTGGACGCGCTGCGCCAGGCAGGGCTGCCGGCGGACGAGGCGGCTTTCGTGGGCCACGACGCCGAGGAGCTGGACGGCGCCCGCGCGGTTGGGCTGGTGACCATCGCCGTGAACCATGATCCGGACGCCAGAGCGGACTACTATCTCGGCTCGCTCACAGATCTACTCAACGTGCCCATCCTTCGGGGAACAGGCGAGCAAGGGGGCAGCGAATGAAGGATAACAGGGACATGGAAGCCATTTTCATCGACGTGGGCAACACGATGCGCATTGTGGTCAAGGACGACGAGTTTCAGAGTCAGGCCAGGCAGCAGCTCGTGACGCTGGTCGGGGCGAACGAGACGCCCGATGCCTTCTGCGACTTGCTGGAAGCAAGGTACCGGGTCTACCGGAAGCATGCCAAGCAGTCCTTGACCGAAGCCTGCGAAAGAGATCTGTGGACCCAGTGGATGCTGCCCGACTTTCCGGCCGACAGGATCGGGCCGCTGTCCGGAAGGCTCACCCGCCTGTGGCGCGATCGCGACGGGCGGCGGGTCGCGCGGCCGGACGTCAAAGACGTGGTGCTGGAGCTGACCCGGCGGGGCTATCACCTGGGGATCATTGCCAACACGATCACCGAGACCGAGATCCCCGACTGGCTGGAAGCGGACGGCCTGACCGGCTACTTTGAGACCGTGGTCCTTTCCTCCAAGACCGGCCTGCGCAAGCCCGGCCCGGAGATCTATATCGAGGCGGCGCGCCGCATTGGCGTGGAACCTGCCCGCTCGGTGTACGTGGGCGACAATCCTTCCCGCGACATCCTGGGGGCGCGGCTGGCCGGCTACGGGCTGGCCATTATCTTGATGGAGCCGGCCACGCTGGCCAAGGAACCCCCCACCGAGGATCACAAGCCCGACTATGTGATCCACGAAATGAGCGATCTCCTCACCCTCTTTCCCGGCCCTCTATCGGGCGCAACGGGCGCGGCAGCGGCAGCCGGAACGCGGAGAACCGATGCCGGATGATTCCCTCCCGCGTGGCGGAGCCATCCTCGCCGGGGCCGTCCGGGACCTGTATCGCCAGGGACAGACCGACTACTGGATCGAGCCGCTGGTCCTGCTCGACGGCCAGAACGGGCCGGCCGGCCGGATCCAGGACGGCGACGCCGTCGTCTTTTGCTGCCGCCGCGGCGAGCGCGAGATCCAACTGACGGAGGCCTTTGTCGATCCCGACCTGGACCGCTTTCCCCGGCACGAGTTTCAGGATCTGCACTTTGTGATCCTGACCCTCTACCACCAGAAGTTCGTAGACGTGCCCGTGGCCTTTGCCCCCACCAGCATCGAAGACACCCTGGGGCAGGTCGTCAGCCGCGCCGGACTGCGGCAATTGCGCGTTGCCGAGTCGGAAAAGTACGCACACGTCACCTATTTCTTGAACGGGGGCCGGGTTCAGCCGTTCCCCGGCCAGGACGGGACGCGCATTCCCTCTCCCCACGGCATCCCCTTCGAGCAGGTACCAGAGCTGAGCCTGCCCCGGGTGGCCGAGGAAGTGCTGCGCGGCATGCAGGCGGGCTACGATCTCGTCGTAGTCAATTTTGCCAACGGCGACGTGCTGGGACACACCCAGAATGCCGAGAGCAAGGTCGCCTGCGCCGGGCTGGTCGATGCCCGGCTGGGACAGGTCATCGATGCCGCCCGGGCCCTGGACTATGTGACGCTGGTGACGGCCGATCACGGGAACCTGGAAGTGATGGTCCATCCCGACGGCAGGCCCCACGTCTCGCACACGGCCAACCCCGTACCGTTCATCCTCGTCGATCCCCGCGGGCCGCAGCCTATCACGCTGCGCGACGGCAAGCTGGCGGACGTGGCGCCGACCGTGCTGGACGCCCTCGCCCTGGACACGCCCGGGTCCATGACCGGAGAAACCCTGGCGCCCGGCTACCGCTGGGGCGGCCGCCGCCGCCTGCTGCTCTTGATCCTCGATGGCTGGGGCCTGGGCAAGAGCGACGACACGAACCCCATATTTATCGCCAGGACACCCGTGTGGGACGAGCTGTTGCAGCGCTTCCCGTGTTCCCTGTTGCAGGCTGCGGGCGAGGCAGTGGGCCTGCGGCCGGGGAAGCCGGGCAACTCCGAGGCCGGCCACATGAACGTTGGCGCCGGCCGGGTCGCGCTCCAGGACGACGTCCGGCTCGACCTGGCGATGCGCGATGGCTCGTTCTACGAGAACAAGGTCCTTGGCCGCGCCATCGAGGAGGCCAAGGCCCGCGACACGAGCCTGCACCTCATCGGCCTCCTCACCGAAAAAAGCTCCCACGGCTCCATCGACTATCCCCTGGCCCTGCTGCGCATGGCCAGGGCCAGAGGCCTCGGCCGCGTCTACCTGCACCTGATCCTGGACGGGCGCAGCACGGAACCGGGCAGCGCCCCGGCGATGCTCGAGAAGCTGGACCGCCAGATAGACGAGATCGGAGTGGGGCGGATCGTCACCGGGATGGGGAGGGGGATCGCCCTGGACCGCGATGGCGACTATGCCAGGACCCGGCGCGCCTACGACGCGCTGGTGTTTGGCACCGGGAGGCCGTGCGCCGCCCGGGGATCGACACAGAGCGAAAGGTGAGACCATGCTGCCGCCCGACCTGAGTTATGCGCGCTTTTCCCAGGCTCTGTACGAGAGGATGGGAGCCATCAATCCCGGCATCGACGACCTGGAGCTGTACGAGTTCCGTTACTGCCTGAACAACCTGAACCCCGGGGAGGGCGGCTGGCCCGCCGTCGCGCCCGCGCCGAGGCAAGAGATCGAGGCGTGGATCCGGGACGCCGACTTTTTTCGGGGCATCCAGATCAAGCCCCGCGCCGGCGACCGGATCGTGCTGGACGAGACCATCGAGCGGCTGACCACCATGCTCCTGGTCGGGCTGGTGACCGGGGAGTACGCGGCGGAGTGGATTCGGGCCCACTTTTACTTTGACATCCGCGGCTTTTACTTCTTGACGCGGACGCACTATTTCACCGAGGCCGTGGTGGCCCACCTGGGCGGCGCGCCGTTCCAGGCCTTTGAACGACGGCAGCGATGCCTCGATCGCTGCCAATCCATCGGCTACAAGGCCTTCAAAGAGGCCAACGCCGAGTTGGACGCCGCCTTCATGGACGACGTGGAGAGGCTCATCGCCGTCAAGGGCACCCCCATTGTCCTGGCCATCGCCGGGCCGACGGCGGCCGGCAAGACCGAGATCGTCGAGCGCCTGCGCTGCCGCTTCGAGGATGCAGGAAGGCAGGTCACCTCCATCGAGATGGACAACTTCTTGACCGACCGCGACCAGCGCGAGGAGAAGGGCATCCACACCCTGGGCAAAGAAGCCATTCATTTTGAGCTTTTCCGGCAGAGCCTGGAGGACATTTGCCGGGGACGGGCGATCTCGATCCCGCGCTACGATTTCATCTTTGCCACGTCCAGCCACGACCTGGACGGCGCGCTAAAGCCGGGCGGGGTGCCCGTCGAGATCAAGCCGGCCGACGTCATCTTTATCGAGGGCAACTTTCCGTTCCTGCTGGACGAGGTCGCGCACCTCATCGGCATCAAGGTCGTCTACCTCACCGACGACGCCATCCGGCTGAAGCGCAAATGGCGGCGCGATATCGACTATCGCAAGAAGTACGAGCCCACCTACTTTCGCAACCGGTACTTTCGCAACCAGTTCCTCATGGCCCAGAAGTGCTACGTGCCCCAGATGCAGCTCTGCGATCTGACCGTCGACACCACCGGCGCGGCCATCTGGGCCACGCCCGAAACTGCCGCGATCCTGAGAAGTCCTTAGGATGCGTCGTCGGGGCCGGCGTCGCTCGTGGTCGGCTCCAGCACCGTCTGCCGCAGCAGCGAGTGCAGGGCGCTGCTGCGGCGTTTGACGACCACCACCGAGACCTCCGCCCGGCGGGCCACCTCCCGCGAGATGTTGCCCGCCAGCAGGTTCTTGAACAGCGGCTCTTCTGTGGCGCCGATGACGATCAGGTCGTGGCCCTCCGCGGCCTCCAGAACGGCATCCACCACGTTGGTCCCCTCCACCGTCTGGCGATGCACGGCGTCGTAGCTCAGGCCCTCCAGGGCATAGTCCATCACCTGCCGGGCGCGCACCTGGTCGGCCGGGCGGGATCCCGGAGGCAGGACGTGCAGCAGCGTCACACGCACCGGGCCGTTCGATTCGCCACGGGCCATGTTCACTGCCATGCGCGCTGCCCGCCGGCTATTGGGGCCGCCCGCCACCGGCACGAGGATCGAGCGGAGCGGCCGGTAGGCCCGGTAGCGCACGATGGCCATGTCGGTGGGCGGGTCATCGAGGATGGGGTCGATCACCGAGCCAAAGAGGCGGCCGGCGGTGTTCGTGTAGCCGGGCCATCCCAGGACGATCAGGTCGGACGCGTTCTCGATCACGGTCTTGCGCACCGCTTGAGCCACGTCGCGGCCCAGGCGGATCATGGTGTGCACGGGCACGTCGCGACCCTTGGCCTGCCCGATGACTGTTTCCAGGTAGGAACGCCCCTCCTTGAGCATCAGTCGGCCGTCGGCCAGGCTCAGTTGGACCGGCACCCGGACGACGTGCAAGGCCAGCACCTCGCCCTCGTTCGCCTGGGCCAGAACCGCACCGATACGCCCCAGGATGCGTGCCTGCTCCTCCGTCGCCACCGGCACCAACACGGAATAATCGCGGCTGACCAACACCTCCTCCAGGAGGATCTCCTTGGGCCTTTCCATGGCCTCAACGCGAGAGAAATAGGTATAGTACGAAAGCATGCCCACCACCAGCCAGCCGGCGGCCAGGTACCAGGCCCGGGGGCTGAAGGTGAACAGCAGAACGGCCAAAGCGGCGTTGCAGACGATGGCAGCCATCGGGATGGCCGGCACCCAGGGAACTCGAAAGCCGCGGTCGAGGTCGGGCAACTTGCGCCGAAGCAGCAGGAGTGCCACGTTGACCTGCAGGAAGAGCAGCAAGAACATGATGTCGGCGGAGGCGGCGACGTCCTCCAGCGGCAGCGACCAGGCGATGATGAGCATCAAGCCGCCCGAAGCCAGGACGGCCAGGTGGGGCGTGTGCCGCCGCGGGTGGACGCGGGCGAAAAAGGCCGGCAGGTTGCGGTCGCGGCCCATGGCGAACGAGACGCGGGAGGAAGAGTAGGTGGCGGCGTTGAGGGCCGACATGGTCGACACCAGCCCGCTGATGAGCAGCACCACCGCACCGATGCCCAGGGGAACACCTGCCGGGCCACTTCGACGATGGCCACCTCTTTCGCCTGGCCCAGGTATTCGTAGGCCTCCATGCCCGGGGGCGCGACCGTGGCACCGATGGCGGTGACGCCGACCAGCAAATAGATGATCACGGCGATGACGATGGCTGCAAAGATGGCGCGGGGGACGTTGCGCTTGGGGTTGATCACCTCCTCGCCCGACTGGGCAATGATCTCGTAGCCCTCGAAGGCGATAAAAGTGAGGCCCATGGCCACAAACACCCCCGCCAGGCCGTTTGGCATGAACCCGGTCGTGAATCGTGCCTGCCAGGCCTCGGTACGAGCCATGGCCAGGACGCCAAAGAGGACAAACATGCCCAGGATGACGATCTTGGCCACGGTCACGATGTTGCCCACCTTCCCGGTCTCCGAGGCACCCCGGTAGTTGACGCTGGTAAAGAACAGGACGATGAGCGTCATAAGAACCAGGGTCATCTGCTGGACCGACAGACCCCAGGTGGGCAGGCCGGCCATGAGCCACAACTCGCTGGCAAAGCGGCCAAATCCCAGCGCGTACAGGCTGCCGGCGATGGCCGCCGCGAACCAGTTCATCCAGCCTGCCAGGAAGCCCTGTACTCCGCCCACGCCCTCCTTGACCCACAGGTAGCCGCCGCCGGCCTCTGGAAAGGCCGAGCCCAGCTCCGCGTAGGCCATGCCGGTCAGTGTGGTGACGAGGCCGTTGAGGAAAAAAGCCAGGATGAGGGCGGGTCCGGCCACGCCAGCGGCCGTGCCGGTGAGTACAAAGACACCGGCTCCGATCATGCCGCCCACGCCGATCATCGTGATGGTGAACAGGTTCAGGTCGCGGCTGAGGCTGACCTCGACCGGGACGTTGGTGGTATTGCGGTTATTCTTGCTCAAGGGCTCTCCTCTGGAGGACGATGTACTGGATCGTCCCTGGTCGCGGTCCATGACACCAGCAGTTCGCCATTATATCACAGCCCGGGGGAGGGTCAACTGCGAATCATCTCCTTCCCCACCCCGGGCCATAAATCTGGCGAACGGCGGCGGGCGCGCGCAACCAGGGCTCGACACATAGCT
>JAAYZQ010000026.1 GCA_012514775.1 Anaerolineaceae bacterium | reverse complement strand
TGCACCGAGGTCGCCAGGGCGCGGCGGATGCCCCGCTCGAAAGCGGGTCTCTGGCGCAGCTCGCTCATGCAGCGCGGGCAGCGGGCCAGGTGCTCCTCCAGGAGCTCCCGCTCTCGCAGACTCAGCACATTGTCCAGCAAATCGTCCATTAGATGGCCCGCTGCTTCGCAATTCACGCGGCCACCTCTTTCGACTTGACCAGGGGCTTGGCCTCCTCGTGCTCGCTCAGCAGCTCTTTCAGCCTCTGCCGGGCGACGTGTAGCCGGGAACGGACGGTCCCCGATGGAATGCTCAGTACCTGGGCTATTTCCTCGTTCGACATCCCGGCATAGTATCTCAAGATCACGACGAGCCTGTGCTTGTCCCCCAGAGAATCGACGGCGGCCAGGATCTCTTCACGCTGCTCGCCCATCAGGCACACGCGTTCGGGCTGCTCCTCTGGCTCACCGCAGATCTGCGGCGCTGGCTCTGGCCATGGCAACACCTGGTACCACTTCCGGCGCATGCGCGAACGACAGGCATTAACGGCGATTCGGTACAGCCATGCATCAAAGCTTGTTCCCTGGCGCATCTCGAACTTGGGCAGAGCGCGAAAGGCCCGGATAAAGGTCTCCTGCGTCATGTCTTCGGCGTCCTGTTCGTTGCGCATGACCAGGTAACAGAGCCTGTAGACGTAGTTCTGGTAGCGGCGGATCAGCACCTCAATGGCCAGCCGATCTCCTCGCTGACAACGACCTACGAGCCCTTCCGTTTCCAGGCCGGCGAGCCCTTTTTCGAACTCTGTCTCCATCTCAACTAACGCCATGTCCTTCGAGAACGTTCACCTTCCGTCGTCTAGCCGAACTCCCTGCGGGGCATGGGAGATACTGGACGGCCCTCGTCCCACCAACTATGTCACCTAATATAAGAATACCACAAGGTGTTCTGGCTGTCAATCGAGAGCCGCATCTACGGCCAGGAAACGGGGTTATTGGGCACTCAAGATCCAGCGGTTGTAGAGGTCGTCCAGATCCTGGCCCGAGACCTCCTCGGCGACCGACAGAAAATCGTCGGGCCTGGCAATCTGCCATTGGTAGCGCGACAGGTAGGTGTGCAAAACATCGGAGAAGACCTCGTCGCCCAGCTCGCCGTGGAGCGCGTGGAAAAACAGGGCCGCTTTGGCATAGACGATGACTTCGTATTCCCAGGCAAAGGCCGCGGCGGGCTGGTTGACCACGGCGTCGTAGCCGTTGTCCACGGCCACCTGGTAGGGCACCAGCCAGCGCTGGTTGACGACGGTGTTCACGTGCGCCTCGCCGTACACCTGGCGGTAGTAGAACGCCATGGAGTACTCGGCCAGGCCCTCGTCCAGCCACGGCGTGTTTACCTGGTCGTTGCCCACCTGGGCGTACCACCACTGGTGCGCGATCTCGTGCACCACGCGATCTTCTAGCTGGGCGCGTAGGTGGCGGTACAGGTCCATGCCGATGAGGTTCAGCCCGGGGAACTCCATGCCAAAATGCAGCAGGGGCGCCTCGACCACGGCCATCTCCTGGTAGGGATAAGGGCCAAAGGCGTCGTTGTAGGCGCGCAGGGTCGCCGCCGCCACGTTGAGGGTGGCCTGGCCGGCCGCCTCGTCGCCGGGCAGGTAGTAGGACCGCAGGAGTGTGCCATAGGCCGTCGTCTCGCTCACCCGGTAATCGGCGCTGGCCAGCCAGGCGAACTCGCGGAGCGGCCGGCCGGATACGTGATAGGTGACAGTTCCCGGCTCGTCGTTGGACATGCCAACTTTGGTGCCCGTGGTCGCCAGCACGAGGTCCGCCGGCAGGCTGAGCTGCACGTCATAGACCGCTGCCGCCGCCGTCACCGCGTCGCCGTGGGCGGGGGCAATGTCTTCGAGCCAGGCCTTGCCATCGTGGATGGCCAGGAGTGCGTAGGCATCGGCCGCGCTCCATATCCCCTGGCTGTAGCCCAGGAGCACGTAACCTTCCGCCACGACGGGCAACTGCAGGTCAAAGGCCATCTCCACCGACACGTCCCTTTCGGCGGGCAGAGGCTTCTCCAGCGGTACCACCAGCGAGGTGTTCTCCGCGCGCAGGGACACGTCCACCGGCCGGCCCTCGACGGTCACGTCTCGCACGGCCATGGCGCCGCCGCGCTGCGGCAGGTTGGGGTAGAGGCGAAAGACTATCTCGTCCAGGGGGCCACCCGTATGGTTGGGAAAGACGACTCGCTCCTTACCCGTCAGCCGGGCGGCGTCCGCGTCGAGGCTCAGCTCGAGGTAGTATTCGGCCATGGGCCCCGCCGGCTCCTCGGTGGCCGTCGGCACGGCGGTTGGCCGGATCGCGGTCCCGCCCCGGGTCTCGCCACGGTCGGGATCTGCGGGCCGGCAGCCGGCCAGGGCCGTGAGCAGGACAAGGCTGAGCAGCAGGATTTTCCAGTCAAGCCGTGACACGGGCCGTCACCTCTCGAGCATGTGGAGCAGCGGGGCGCAGGCCTCCAGGATCTGGTCGTGGACCTGCCCGTTGCTGGCCAGCAATCCCCGGCATTCGGCGGGACCGGGTTGGTTGTAGACGGGGACCTTGCCCCACAGGTCGGTGAGCACCCCACCCGCCTCCAGGAGGATGGCGTGGGGCGCGCACAGGTCCCATTCCTTGCACACCCTGGTCGCCAGGTA
>JAAYZQ010000002.1 GCA_012514775.1 Anaerolineaceae bacterium | reverse complement strand
TCGGCGGGGCTGGTGGAAGGGGTCAAGGGGCCGGGCGGCGGGTACCGCCTGGGCCGCGAGGCCGCCAGCATCACCGTCGCCGACGTTGTCCGGGCGGTGGAGGGGCCCATGGCCCTGGTGGCGTGCGTCCTTGCCCAGGGCGAGGAAAGGCTGCCCTGCCATCGCGCCGACGGCTGCGTGACCCACCTGCTATGGCAGCAGGTGTCGGACGCCGTGACCGACATGCTCAACGCCGTCACGCTGCAGGACCTGGTTGAGCAGGCGAGGCTGCTTTCGCCGGGCTGAGAAGTGGCACGCGCTCTCCCTGAACCGCTCCAGCCGGATAACAATCCGGCGTCCGGATAGCCGCAAATAGGTTCGTACCAGTCAGAAACCCCAAGCCAACCATTGCTGATTTGCCCTCCCCGTGAAAGCGGGGTATAATAGGTCCACTTGCATTCGGGATCGATCCTCTGGTTGGGAACGCGGACGCAGGGGTTGCCGTCGTAATCATGCCTTTGGCAAGCCAGGAGCAGTGTAGCGCATGCCCCGCAACGAAGCCGACACCCGGGCGCTGCTGATAGAGCCCAAATTAAAGAGCGCCGGCTGGAGCGACAGCCTGGTCACGCGCGAGCACTTTTACCGGCGGGATCATCGGTACACCGACCATTTGCTGGAGAATGGGAATGACAACACCCTACGATCCTGATCGGCACCACCGGCGTTCCATCCGCCTGCCTGGTTACGACTATCGCCAGGCAGGCGCTTATTTCATCACCATTTGCACCCGCGGCCGAGAATGTGTCTTGAGCGATCCAACCGTGTCTGGAATCATTCACGAAGTATGGCAATCGCTGCCGGCCTGGTTTCCGACCATCACCCTGGATGAATTCGTCGTCATGCCCAACCACGTTCACCTGATCGTGTGGTTGCGCGCATCCGATGTGCTTGCCGCCGACCCGGAAGTAGGGGCAACCCTCGCGGTTGCCCAGGACAGGGCGGGGCACAGGGCAGGGGCGAGCCCTGCCCCTACGACGGCTGCAGGCGCGTCAGAAACCACCGTAGGGGCAACCCTCGCGGTTGCCCAGGACGGGGCAGGGGCGAGCCCTGCCCCTACGACGGCGACGAATGTGGTTGCCTCCCTACGGGATTGGATCATTCCGGAACCGCAGGCGGTGAACATGAATCCTACCCTGGGCGAGGTGATGGGTACCTTCAAGTCGCTGGTGTTCATGGCGTATCTTGCCTGGATCACAACCCACGGCCTTGACCGCTGGGCCAAGTTCTGGCAGCGCAACTACTTTGAGCACATTATTCGCAACGAGCGAGAGCTAAACGCCATTCGCCAGTACATTATCGACAACCCCGACCGCTGGGCATGGGACACACACAACCCCTCGGCTGTCGGACCTGATCCCCGTGCTGTTGAGCTATGGCGCATGCTGCAGGAGAAGCAGGGATGAGTCGAGAAGCACAGGCCTCCCAAGGCGCTCCAGGAACAATCCGCGAGACTACTGGAGCCGGCGTCGGCGGCGAAGCTGGAGCGGCTCGAGGGGGCGGTGCTGGCGCGGGCGCTTCGGGGGGAGTTGTAGGCAGACGACACATACATCGAGGTACGCCAATGAAGAACGATGACAGACCGGGCTGCCTGGGGCGGTTCCTGCAAGAGTTGGGCCTGGCACCCAGGAGGGCGAGGCCGAGGGCACAGCCCGTGCCCCCTGCCGGACCTGTCTGCCTCACGGCAGGCAACGGGGAGCCCGAGGCAGCAGAGCCGAAGCCCGGGACAGCCGACCCGGAGCCCCAGGCAGCGGAACCGGAAGTGCTGCCCTTTCACGTCCGGGATGACTTCCTGTCGCCCGCGGAGTGCAGCTTCTACCACCTGCTGCAAAGGGCAGCCGGCGATTGGGCAGTTGTGTGTCCCAAGGTGTCGCTGGCGGATCTGTTCTTTGCCAGGACCGGGGATTACGGCACCAACACGAGCTACCGCAATCGGATCGCTCGTAAACACGTGGATTTCCTGCTGTGCGACCCTCGATCCATGAAGCCCTTGCTCGGAATTGAGCTGGACGATGCCAGCCACAACCGCGCCGACCGCCAGGAACGGGACGGCTTTGTGGATCGGGTGTTCGCCGCGGCGGGCTTGCCGCTGCACAGGCAGCGCATGCGACGTGCATACGACCTGCATGCGCTGAGTGCAAGGCTGCGAGCCCTGGCCGGCAGAGAGGTACAAGCGACGGCCGGTACGAGCTCCGTGCCAGGTGGCCGGGCGCTCCAGGGTACAGCTCCGCCCGGCCCGGCCCCGATGGCCGAAGTGAGATCGCCCCCATGTCCCAAATGCGGCCAACCGATGGTGCTGCGTACGTCCCGCCGGCGCGGGCGACACCAGGGCGAGCAGTTCTGGGGGTGCCCCAGCTATCCGCGGTGCCGAGGTATGCGGGCGGCTGCATCGAGAAACAATGGCTAGCCAGGCTGACCCAGAGGTGCAATGCACTTTTCCTCGCCGCCGCAGCCCACCAAATCGCGGGAACCTGCGCGTTCGTGAAGCAGGTCCGGCCGTGGGAAAGTGCATTGCACCTGCTCGGCCCGTCATTTGCTCGCGCCGGATAACAATCCGGCGCCACGAGCGGTGGAGGAGTGCCCTGGGAAAGTGCATTGCACCTACCAACGGTATGGCTTTATCAAGCCCAACCTTATGAGCGAGTACCAATATTACGAGTTCCAGGCCATCGATCGGCCGTTGAATGAAAAAGAACAGCAGGCCGTCGCCCGGCTGTCCAGCCGCGTGCAGCCTCACCCCAGGCAGGCCGTGTTTATCTACCATTGGAGCAGTTTTCCCGGCGACGCGGCCGAGATCCTGGCGCAGTATTACGACGCCATGCTGTACATGGCCAACTGGGGCAGCCGGCAGTTGATGTTCCGCTTCCCCACGTCGGTGCTGGACATCGAGGCCGCGCGGGCCTATTGCCAACCACTCATCGTCGAGGAATATCTGTCCCTCTCGACGGCGGGCGAGTACGCCATCTTGAACATCGAGTTCCACGACGAGGAGGGCGGTGACTGGGTAGACGGGGAGGGATGGCTGCCGGCAATGATCGGCCTGCGGGACGACATCCTGCGGGGCGACTATCGGGCACTGTACCTGGCCTGGCTCAAGACGCTCACAGTAGACGACCTCCTCGACTCGGTCGTCGAGCCGCCGGTGCCGCCGGAACTGGCAAAGCTGACGCCGGCGCTCCGGACCTTTGCCGAGTTCTTTAGCATAGACGAGTATCTGATCCAGGTGGCAGCCAAGACCAGCAGCGACAGGCCTGCGGTGACGGATGGCTGGTTGAGCGAGGCGATGAACCGGCTCTCAGGCGAGGAACGGGATGCCTTCTTGCGGCGCCTGGCCCGGGGCGAGCCGCACCTGTCGGTGGCGTTGAACCGGCGGCTGCGCAAAGTTGCCCCCATGCCCGGCGCGGAGCTGCGACCACGCCGAACGGTGAGCCAGCTCTTGAGAGAAGCCAGGGAGAAACGAAAGCAGGAGCGGCGACGACAGGCGGCAGAGGCCGAGGCCAGACGCATCCGGGAGCTCGAGGCGTTGGCTGCGCGCGAAACCGAGGCGTGGGCCGAGGTGGAATCGCTGATCGAGGAAAAGAAGGTCAAGCAGTACGACGAGGCGGTGCGGCTGCTGGTCAAACGGCGCGACCTGGCAAAGTATCAAGGGCAGGAGACAATCTTC
>JAAYZQ010000025.1 GCA_012514775.1 Anaerolineaceae bacterium | reverse complement strand
CCTCGCCGGCCAGGGCGAGCTGCCGTGCCACGGCCTCGGCTGTGGCGCGATTGTCGCCGGTAATCATGACCACTTCCAGCCCGAGGGTTTGCATCTGGCGGATGGCCTCTATCGATCCTTCCTTTAGAGTATCGGCCACGGCCACCACGCCCAGGGCCTCGCCCTCGCGAGAGACGAGCATGGCCGTCTTGGCCTCTTCCTCCAGCCGGAGCAACGAATCCTCCAGCCCGTTCAGTGCGAGACCCCGGTCTTCCAGGAGCCGCCTGGTGCCCACCAGCACCTCGGCGCCGTCGACCACGGCGGAGACCCCCTTCCCGGCCACGGCTTCGAACCGCTCCGGCTCGGCCAGCGCCAGGCCCGCCTCGCGGGCCGCCTGAACGATGGCCTGCCCTAACGGGTGCTCCGAGCCACGCTCGGCGGAGGCAGCCAGGGCAAGGATTTGCGAACCGGGCATGGCATCCGCGTCGATGGCCTCCACGTCCGTGACCGCCGGCTGGCCCCGGGTAATTGTCCCCGTCTTGTCCAGGATCACGGTCGTCAACTCGTGGGCCCTCTCCAGGGCCTCGCTGTTCTTGAACAGGACGCCCAGCTCGGCTCCGCGACCCGTGCCGACCATGATGGCCGTCGGCGTGGCCAGCCCCAGGGCACAGGGGCAGGCAATGACCAGGACGGCGACCATGTAGATCATGCTCTGCGTAAAGCCGACGCCGCCGATAAGGAGCCAGGCCAGGAACGTTAGTGTGGCGATGGCAATGACGATGGGCACAAAGACTCCCGAGACACGATCGGCCAGGCGCTGGATAGGCGCCTTCGAGCCCTGGGCTTCTTCGACCAGGCGGACAATCTGGGCCAGGGCGGTCTGAGCCCCGACCCGCGTGGCCTCGAATTTCAACAGGCCTTGTTTGTTAATGGTCCCGCCGACGATCTCGTCGCCGGGCTTTTTGTCCACCGGCAGGCTTTCGCCGGTCAGCATCGACTCGTCAACAGCCGAACGCCCCTCCACGACGACACCATCCACGGGCATCCGCTCGCCCGGCCGGACGACCACCAGGTCGCCCAGGACCACGGCCTCCACCGGCACCTCGATCTCTTCCTCGCTGCCGGGGCGGATGACGCGCGCCGTTTTCGGCCGGAGGCCCATAAGCTTCTTGATGGCCTCCGAGGTACGCCCCTTGGCCCGCGCCTCCAGCATTTTGCCCAGTTTGATCAAGGTGATGATCAGGGCCGACGTCTCGAAATAGACGTGGTCGCCCAGGGCGGGGAAGAGCAAGACCGCCAGGCTGTAAAAGTACGCCGCCGAGGAGCCCATGGCCACCAGTACATCCATGTTGGCCGAGCCAGCCCGCAAGCTTTTGAAGCCGCCGACGTAATAGTCCCAACCGACGTAGAACTGCACCGGCGTAGCCAGGGCTAAAAAGACCCAGTTCACCCACGGCTGGTGGGCCCACATACCCAGCAACCCGAAGTCGCGGGCCATGCTCACCAGGAAGAGCGGCAACGCCAGGGCGACGCCGACCCAGAACTTGCGTGTCTGGTCCCGGATCTCGGCCTCGCGCGCGGCCCGCTCTACATCCTCGACGCTTTCGCCTTCGCCGGCGACGACTACGTCATAGCCGGCGTCGCGGATGGCACCCTGGATAGCCGCCAGGCTGGTGACGCCCGGCAGGTACTCCACGTGAGCGCGCTCATTGGCAAGGTTCACGTTCGCCGCTACCACGCCATCCAGCCGCTTCAGGGTCCGCTCGATGGTCGCAGCGCAGTTGGCGCACGTCATGCCCGTCACGGGCAGGTCGGCCTTGGCCGTCGCTACATCATACCCGATGTCCCGGATGAGCGCAAGAAAGTCCGTCTCTTTGACGACCGACGGATCGTAGATGACTGCCGCCTTTTCCGTGGCGAGGTTGACCGCCGCCTCCTCCACGCCTTCCATGCGTCGAAGGTTCCGCTCGATGGTCAGCGAGCAGTTGGCGCAGGTCATGCCCGTCACGGGCAGGCTGATCTGCTTCTTATCCATCAGGCAGGGGGATAGCCAGCCTCGGCCAGGGTCTTTTTCAAAGCGGCCAGGGCGTCGTCGTCGCGCACCTGGAAGGTGGCCGACTTGCCCTCCACGTCGCCGGTCACAAACTCGGCGCCTTCCACAAACCCCGTCTCTCTCTTGACGGTCATGACGCAGTGGTTGCAGCTGATGCCCGGAATGCTCAGCGTAACGGTCTTCATAGAACCCTCCTTTTTCGGACTCTACATCTTGCCGGTGGTCTCGAACACGGACAGGATCTCGTCGATCACCCGCTCGCGCTCGGCCGAATCCTCGCCACGAATGGCGGTGGTAACGCAGGTTTGCAGGTGCCGCTCGAGGATGAGTCGGTTCACCTTCTCCAGGGCACGCTGCACGGCCAGGTTCTGATTGATGATATCCATGCAGTAGGCACCTTCTTCCAGCATGCGCTGGACGCCACGAACGTGGCCTTCGATGCTCTTCAGGCGGTTCACAATACTTTGCGTGTATTCGTCACTCATCTTTGCCCCCGAGCCCTCCCCCCGGGGGGAGGGGGTACGAGGAAGTGTAGCATAGTGGACCAATCTTGTCAAATTGCTCGGGCACAGGTGTGGTTGACAGCCGGGCCGTACTGGGGTATAGTAGCCGCCAGGAGGAGGAACCGCGCATGTTCGACCTGGTCATAGCCAACGGCACCGTCGTGACCGCCGAGACCACCGGCGCCGCCGACCTGGGTATCACAGGCGGAAGGATCGCCGCCCTGGGCGTGGGGCTGCAAGGCGCCGAGACCATAGACGCGCGGGGCCTCCTGGTGCTGCCCGGGGCCGTGGACGAGCACGTCCACTTGCAGATGCCCGTGGGCGAGTTCTGCTCAAGCGACGATTTTGCCACGGGCACGGTGGCCGCGGCCCACGGCGGCACGACGACGATCATAGACTTTGCAGAGCCCGGTCCCCAACAGCCTCTCGTCGATGCCCTCCTGGCCCGCCGCGCCGAAGCCAAGGGCAAGGTGGCCGTCGACTATGGCCTGCACATGACCCTTTCCCGCGCCGACGACGAGACGCTGGCCCAGGTGCCGGACTGCATTGCCGCCGGGGCGGCCAGCTACAAACTCTACATGGCTTACGACCGCCTGCGCCTGGACGACGGCGGCCTGCTGCGCGCCCTGGCCAGGCTGGGCGAGTGCGGCGGCCGGGCGCTGGTCCACGCCGAAAACCACCACGCCATTGCCTACCTGGTGGCCCGCGCCCTGGCCGAGGGGCACACCGGCCCCCAGAACCATCCCACCACCCGGCCCGCGGTGATGGAGGCGGAGGCCGTCCACCGGCTCCTGGCCCTGGCACACGTGGCCGGTACGCCGGTGGTCGTGGCGCACCTCTCCTGCGCCCTGGGGCTGGAAGAGGTCCGGGCGGCCCGGAGGCGCGGACAGACGGTCTGGGTGGAGACCTGCCCCCAATACCTGCTCCTGGACGAGGGCGCCTACCGCCAGCCGGGCTTTGAGGTGGCCAAGCTCGTCATGGCTCCGCCGCCACGCACGGCCGCCGACCGAGACGCCCTGTGGGCCGGGCTGGCAGCCGGCGAGATCGACACCGTGGCCACGGACCACTGCCCCTTCTTCTTCGAGACCCAAAAAGTGCGCGGGCGCGATGATTTCAGCCGGATTGCCGGCGGCGCGCCGGGCATCGAGACACGACTGGCGCTCATGTACAGCCACGGCGTGCGGACCGGCCGCCTGTCGCTCCGGCGCTGGGTGGAAGCCTGCTGCACCGAGCCCGCACGGCGCTTTGGCCT
>JAAYZQ010000257.1 GCA_012514775.1 Anaerolineaceae bacterium | reverse complement strand
CGCACACCGTCCTGCGTCGCGCCGTCCCGACACTTGCGCCCCCTGGCGCTGCCCCGGGCAAGTGTGCGCGCAGTGCAGGTGTGCTCCGGCGTCGGGAGGTGCAGGGGGCACAGGCGTTGGGTCCTCCCCTGCAAGGGGAGGGGAGCAGGCTCCCCCTTCCCTGGTAGGGAAGGGGGCTGGGGGGTTAGGTGCGTCCCCTGCAAGGGGAGGGGAGCAGACTCCCCCTTCCCTGGTAGGGAAGGGGGCCGGGGGGACGGGTGGGATCCTGGTCCACGTGCAATCCGCCACGGTGCGCTATGGCGGGGTGGAGGTGCTGCGCGGCGTGGACTGGACGGTCCGGGCGGGGGAGCGCTGGGCGCTCCTGGGGCCCAACGGCGCGGGCAAGACGACGCTCCTCGGCCTCATCATGGGCGACAATCCCCAGGCCTATGCCAACCGCATCAGCCTCTTTGGCCGGCGCCGCGGCACGGGCGAGAGCATCTGGGAGATCAAAGCGCGGATCGGCTGGGTGGCCCCCGAGCTGGAGAGCTACGTCCCGCCCCGGTCGACCTGCCTGGACGTCGCCTGTTCCGGATTTTTCGACTCGGTGGGGCTGCACCGGCCCCCGACGCCCGGGCAGCGGGCGGCCGCCGGCGACGTGCTGGAGCGCCTGGGCCTGCTGCCCCTGGCCGCGGCTCCCTTTGGCAGCCTGTCGGGCGGCCAGAAGCGCGCCGTCCTGGTGGCCCGTGCCCTCGTCAAGGGCCCTGCCCTCCTCGTCCTCGACGAGCCGTGCCAGGGACTGGACGCCGCCCACCGCGAGCGGATCCTGGCCCTCCTGGACGACGCGCCGGCGCCGGGCGACGAGGCGGCCCTCATCTATGTTACCCACGATCCCCTGGCCCTGCCCCGCCGCATGACCCACCTGCTGCGCCTGGAAGCGGGACGGGTGGCGGCCAGGGAATGCCTTTGCCAGGCTGGAGGTGAGCGTGAAAGAAACTGAAACGACCGTATCCGGCGGAGAATCGCCGGTGCCCATTGCCGGGCGCGTGGCGGTGTTTGACACGACGCTGCGCGATGGCGAGCAATCGCCCGGGGCGGCCCTGAACGTCCACGAGAAGATCGAAATCGCCCACGCCCTGGAGGATATGGGCGTCGACGTCATCGAGGCCGGCTTTCCCATCTCGTCGCCGGGCGACTTTCGGGCCGTGCAGCGCATCTCGCGCGAGATCCGCAACTGCACGGTCTGCGGGCTGACGCGCGCCAACCGCAAGGACATCGACGCCGCGGCCGAGGCTCTGCGCGGCGCCGCCCGCCCGCGCATCCACACCGGCCTGGGCGTGTCCGACGTCCACATCCGCCACAAGCTGCGCACCACCCGCGAGGAGGCCCTGGCCCGGGCCGTGGAGGCGGTGCGCTATGCCCGCCAGTTGGTGGGCGACGTGCAGTACTATGCCGAGGACGCCGGCCGGGCCGAGCCGGCCTACCTGTACCGTGTCGTGGAGGCGGTCATCGACGCCGGCGCCACCGTGGTCAACATCCCCGACACCACGGGCTACGCGACGCCCGAGGAGTTCGGGGCCCTCATCGGCGGCATCCTGGACAACGTGCCCAACGCCGGCCAGGCCACCATCTCGGTGCACTGCCACAACGACCTGGGCATGGCCACGGCCAACACCCTGGCCGCCGTGCGGGCCGGCGCCCGCCAGGTAGAGGTGACCGTCAACGGCATCGGCGAGCGGGCGGGCAACTGCAGCCTGGAGGAGGTGGTCATGGCCCTGGCCACCCGCCGCGACACGTTCCGGCTGCAAACCGGCATCGACCCGCGGCGCATCTATCCCATCAGCCGCCTGGTCAGCCAGTTGACCGGCGTCCCCGTCCAGCCCAACAAGGCCATCGTCGGCGCCAACGCCTTTGCCCACTCCTCGGGCATCCACCAGGACGGCGTGCTCAAGGAGCGGACCACCTACGAGATCATCGATCCGCGGGACGTGGGCGTGCCCGACTCCGAGATCGTGCTCTCGGCCCGCTCGGGGCGCGCCGGGCTGCGGCACCGCCTGGGCGAGCTGGGCTACGACCTGGACGAGGAGCAGTTCGAGAAGGTGTACGAGCGCTTCCTGGCCGTGGCCGACAAGAAAAAGACCGTGGATACCCGCGACCTGGAGGCCATCGTCGCCGACGAGGTGCAGGTCTTTTTCGCCGAGACCTTTCACCTGGAGCAGGTGCAGGTGTCGTGCGGCGACCGGAGCATCCCCACGGCCACGGTGCGCATCCGCGGGCCCGAGGACCAGCTCTTCTGCGACGCCGACCACGGCGCCGGGCCCGTGGACGCCGTCTACCGGGCCATCAACCGCGTCATTGGCGAGCCCAACGAGCTCATCGAGTTCTCCATCCAGGCGGTGACCGAGGGCATCGACGCCGTGGGCCGCGTCACCATCCGCATCCAGGCCGGCGATCCGGTGCGCGACAACGGCTACGAGCGCCGCGTGTTCAGCGGGCGCGCGTCGGACACCGACATTGTCGTCGCCGCCGCCAAGGCCTACATGTTTGCCCTCAACCGGCTCATCGCCGCCCGGCGCGAGGCGGAGGCCCAACCCTCGCCTGCCCGTGGCAACGGCCAACCGGGGGCCGAACGCCATCCCGAGGGCAAAGAGCCCGTGGAGGCCGCATGAACCAGACGCTATCGGAAAAGCTATTGGCGGCGCACGCCGGCCTGGAAGAGACCCACGCCGGGCAGTTCGTGGAGGTGGCGGTCGACGTCGTCCTCAGCAACGACATCACCGCGCCCCTCGCCATCCTGGAGATGGCCCGGCTGGGCGTCTAGCGGGTGTTCGACCCCGAGAAGGTGGTCATCGTGCCCGACCACTTTGCCCCCAACCGCGACATACGCGCCGCCGAGCAGTGCCAGGCCGTCCGCGAGTTTGCCCGGGCGCAGGCGCTGCCCCACTACTTTGAGGTGGGGCGCATGGGCATCGAGCACGTCCTGCTGCCCGAGCAGGGGCTGGTGCTGCCCGGCGACCTGGTGGTCGGCGCCGATTCCCACACCTGCACTTACGGCGCCCTGGGCGCCTTTGCCACCGGCATGGGCAGCACCGACGTCGCCGTGGCCATGGCCACCGGCCGCACCTGGCTGCGGGTGCCCGAGACCATCCGCTGCGTCTACAGCGGCGAGCTGCGCCCCTGGGTGGGCGGCAAGGACCTCATCCTGCACACCATCGGCCTGCTGGGCGTGGATGGGGCGCGCTACAAGGCCCTGGAGTTTGCCGGGCCGGCCATCGATGCCCTGTCCATGGACGGGCGCCTGACCATGGCCAACATGGCCATCGAGGCCGGGGCCAAGGCCGGCCTGGTGGCCGTCGACGACACCACCCTGGCCTACGTCCGGGACCGGGCGCGGCGGCCCTACCAGGTCCACGCCCCCGACCCGGGGGCCAGCTATGCCTCGGTCCTGGAGATCGACGCCTCGCGCCTGGAGCCCCAGGTGGCCTTTCCCCACCTGCCCGACAACGTGCGGCCCGTCGGCCAGGCCGGCGACGTGCCCGTCGACCAGGTGGTCATCGGCTCGTGCACCAACGGCCGCCTGGAGGATCTGCGCGTGGCGGCCGGCATCCTGCGGGGCCGGTGCGTGCATCCCCGCGTGCGCTGCATCGTCATCCCTGGCAGCCAGCAGGTGTACCTCGACGCCCTGAACGAGGGGCTCCTGGCCGCCTTTGTGGAGGCGGGCGCCGCCGTCAGCACGCCCACCTGCGGCCCCTGCCTGGGCGGGCACATGGGCGTCCTGGCCGCCGGCGAGCGCGCCGTCAGCACCACCAACCGCAACTTTCGCGGCCGCATGGGCCACCCCGAAAGCGAGGTGTACCTCGCCGGCCCGGCCGTCGCCGCCGCCTCGGCCATCGCCGGGCGCATCGCCGCGCCCGAAGGGAGGAACCCATGACCCTGACCGGCAAGGTGTGGAAGTACGGCGACAACGTCGACACCGACGTCATCATCCCGGCGCGCTACCTGGACAGGACGGCCCCCGAGGCGCTGGCCGAGCACTGCCTGGAGGACCTGGACCCCGCTTTTGCCGCGGGCGTGCGGCCGGGCGACGTCGTCGTGGCCGGCGAGAACTTTGGCTGCGGCTCGTCGCGGGAGCACGCGCCCCTGGCCATCCGGGCCGCGGGCACCGGCTGCGTCGTGGCCCGCAGCTTTGCGCGCATCTTTTACCGCAACGCCATCAACGTCGGCCTGCCCATCCTGGAGTGCCCGGCGGCCGTCGACGACGCCGAGGCGGGCCACCGGCTGGAGGTCGACCTGGAGGCGGGCATCGTCCGCAACCTGGACACCGGCCGCGTCCACCAGGCCGAGCCCTACCCGCCCTTCATGATGGACATCGTCAGGGCCGGCGGGTTGGTGCGCTATACCCGCGCCCGGCTGGCGCGGCAAACGGAGGATTCATGACGGACGAGACGTTTCGCATCGCCGTTCTACCCGGCGACGGCATCGGCGCCGAGGTGACGGCCGAGGCGCAGCGGGTGCTGGCGGCCGTGGGCCGGCGCTTCGGGCACCGCTTCGAGCTCG
>JAAYZQ010000256.1 GCA_012514775.1 Anaerolineaceae bacterium | reverse complement strand
GTCATGCCCGCCGCGAGTACCCTCGCGCATAAGCGCCTGCGTACCCGCAGGCAGCATCCATCTTGCGCCGCACCACGTCTTGGCCGACCTTGCAATAGCCCTGCCCCACGGTCGTCCCTACTCTACGATCTCGAGGTTCTCTTTCGCGAAACCTACCAGCCGCTCGAGGCTGTCCAGGCTATAGTTCTGCGGGATGCGGGCCAGGCCCACATCCCGGCCGAGATAGTCTTTGCCCAGGCGTTCGCCGGCCCAGGTGATGACCCGGTCCAGGGCCGGCGTGTCGACCTTCGCCAGGACCGCGATGGCCCGGCTGACGGCCAGACCAAAGGGTACATCTTCGGCCAGGTAGCGGGCGCCGAAATCGGGCACAAAGCGGCCCGGGGCCACCTCGCGCACCGGTGCTTTGAGCCCGGCGTAGGCCCGGTTGGTGACAAAGGCGCTGTGCAGGGACGATGCGTCGGCGATGGCCTCGCCGTAACTGTGCCGGAGCCAGGTGTCCAGCGGGCGCACAGCGGTCAGGTCCAGCGCACCCTCCAGGCGGGCGCGGATGGCCTGCACGTCGTCGCTCAAGGCGGCCAGGGTTGCGGCGCCCTCCTCGCTCAGGCCCTGGTAGAACAGGGGCACCTCGTCGCGGCCAAAAGTCGTGCCGTCCCATCGGGCAAACAGGCCGTACATAATGCCGGGGTGGATGATCTGTCCCGTGTTGGCCAGGGTGAGGGCCAGCAGGGTGGCCGCCGCGCCGACGCGCAGGCCCAACATCCGCTCCAGGATGGGCACAATGGCGCCGATCTCTACAGCGGGCCGGCTGGCCACGTCCACGGCGTCCTTGACGCCGAGCACGTGGACCCGCTGGCCGTAGGTCTCGATGCGGCAGGCCCAGGGCAGCGTTTGCAGTCCGAAAAGGCGCACATCGGGACGGGCCAAGCTGGCCATGACCGAGGCGGCACAATAGTCAAAACCGCCCCGGGCCGGGATGGCGCCGACCCAGGCGTCCCGCTCGAGGTAGGGTCCAATCTGGCGCAGGGTGTCCTCGTGGGCAAAGGCGGGCAGGACCAGTACCACCATCTCGGAGCCTGGGATCACCTCCTCCGGGTTGGCGCTGATGCGGCGAGGTCGGGCCGTGGCCTGCACCGCGCCGGTGGTCTCCAGGCCTCCGGCGCGGGCCATGCCGGCGGCGAGGCGCTGGGCTTCGTCGCCGAAGGGCGCGTAGAGGTCGACGTCGCAGGAGAGGTTCTGGGCGGCGATGGGCAAAAGCGTGTGGGCGCCATTGCCCGCACCGCAGATGGTGATCTTGGTCAACGTCATGCCGATCGTCCTTGTAGGGAGATGTGGTCAAAGGGTCCCTGACAGGGCAGACCGTGGCAAAAAAGCATCTGCTGCTGCCGGGGGAGAAAGATGGCGGCCGAAATCGTGGCCGATTTGCTGCCCGCCTCGGGGTGGCAGCAGAGGGATCCAAGAGGACCGTCGTGGGTGGCCGCCAGCGCCTTGGCAAAGGGCACGTCGATCTGGCCCTGGGCGCCCGCCAGGGCCCGGCTGGCCGTCTCGTAGCGGCCGGTGGAGCGGCTGCGGTCCTGGGGTGGATCCACGTGGGCATAGTAGCCGCGCATCTGATCGCTGACAAAGTGGTTGGTGTTCACCAGGGCGCCGCTGTGGCTCTCAAAGAGGCCATAGCGGCTGTGGCCGCCTTCCAGGACGGCCAGGTGCCCCGTGGCGTCGGCCAGGATCAGGTTGTTGCGTCCCAGGCGGGGCGCGGCCCGGAGATAGTCCAGCGCCGAGGCGACCGTTTCGTGGTCTTCGAGGGTGTGCATCATCAGCGAATAGGAGGGCAAGCCGGGGCCCAGGTCGGTGGAGTAGACGTGGGTGTCGGCCACGGCCAGGCCGGCCTGGTTCATGCCGGCTGAAAAGACGCCCGGGCTGCCGGCGCTGCCGACGTATAGGTACGGGTAGCCGTTTTCGGGCGTGGCCTGGGCCACGATCTGGAGGGACAGGTGGTCGGCGCGATAGTCGCGGTTCTTGGCCAGGATGGGCTCCCCGTCCGCGGTGGCCGATCCCGACGCGGCCCAGGTGGTGCAGCCTTCGGCAGCGCGGGCGCGGCGCACCAGAAGATCGTCACGCAGGAAGGCGATGAGGTTGTAGCGCAACAGGACATCGAACTCCAAGGACAGGGCCTGGGCTTGGCCGCGGATCATGGCCAGCAAGGGCTCGTCTTCCTGCTGCAACAAGGCCTGGGTATCCTTCATTAAGGCCTCGAAACGGGGGTCGGGGCCGTCCTCCTCGAGCTGGCGGAAACGCGCGGCGACGGCCTCGAGGATCAAGGGCCGGAGATGGCCGACCTGCTGGCCGTGCTGCTGGCCCATCGAGTAGGCGTCGCCTTGCAGCGTGAGTGTGGTATATTCAGGCATGGGTTTCTCCCTGCGCCAGGGCTCAGGACCGGCGGCCGGGACCGGAAGTGTGTTCCGAGATGGCTCTCGCCACGCGGGCCATCTTTTCCCGAGCCAGGTCCGTCCCTTTCAGCAGCATGGCCTCATAGATCACGTCGATGATGGCCAATTGGGCATTGCGCACGGTGGGCGAATCGTAGGTGATGGCGGCTGCCAGCGTCGCCGTGGAGAGCAGAATGTCCGAAGCACTGGCTACGGGTGTGCCGGGATAGCTGGTGAGCGCCACCGTGGTTGCTCCGCCCTCGCGGGCCAGGCCGAGCGCCTCGGCTACCTGACTCTGCCGGCCGGTGTGGGAGATGCCGATGGCTACGTCTTGATCCGTGAGGGAGGCCGCAGACATGACTTGCATCTGCGAGTCGAGGAAGGCGTTGGCGTTGATGCCGAGGTGCATGCACTTGAGATGCAACTCGCGGGCAGCGATGCTGGCCCCGCCCGCAGAATAGAGATCGACCCGCCGGGCAGCCATAATGGCATCCACGACACGGTCGAGCACGTCCAGATCGAGCGATCGCTGGATGTCCTGCAGGGCCTGGATATTGGCGGCAAAACTCCGCTGGGCCACAGTGGTCAGGGTATCGTCGGGCAGGGGCTCGACATACACCAGCGTGGATGGCGTGCCCCATTCCCGGGCCAGGGCGATCTTGATCTGGGGGTAGCCGTCAAAGCCCATGCGCCGGCAAAATCGGGAGATGGTAGTGTTGCTCACCCTGGCGAGCTTGGCCAGCGAGGTGATGGTGAGGTTGACCGCTTCGTGGGGGTGCTGGAGGAGATATTCGCCAACTTTGCGCTCCTGCGCGGGCAGCGATGGCAGCATTTTTTTGATTTGAAGTAGCACGCCTGTGTCCGCCATAACCGAACCTCCCAGAAGCAGTATAACAGATATCATTTCCGTTGTCAACATACGAGACGGTAATTTCATCCGTCGATGTCGAAATTTGCACCCCTGGGAGAACTGTGATAGAATTACGTTATACTTATGCCAGCAGAACCAGAATTCGAGTAGCGACCCCGCAAGTTTCCCCAGGTTCGATGGGTGGATGATAGATGGAGACGTCCGATCGGTGGTAGAGCCCTCGCAGGTGTGCTAGGGACAAAGTGGCAAGTAGCGACACCATAGTGAGCACATGAGTAAGCACATTTTAGAACTCTGAAGTCTTGGTGGTCGGGATCTACCCCCGCCGCGGCGGGGAAGAGGTTGGTCTTTGGTCTCCCGCTGAGGGTTTCACAAAAGGGCGCAGGCCGCGGTGGCATCGCGATCTGCCCCATCCGGCAAGCTTTGATTTGCCGGAGCGACGTATCCAGTTGGGTAGGCGGCCGTTTGGCTTACACAAAGCAGAGGTCACCCACAGGCCACTCCGGCAGCCAATTGGGATGTGAGGAGGTGAGGCTATCACTGGATTGGACGTTCTCTTGGTTTCGATTCACCATCGGTGAGAAAACCGAAAAGGAGGAAAGGGATGTTGGCTACCAAAAGGACTCTGCTGGCATGTGTGTCGCTTATCACCCTATTGGCACTTTTAGCGGCCTGTGGACCCACCCCCGAGCCGCAGATAGTCAAGGAAACCGTGATCGTGGAGGGTGCCGCCGAGGTGATCGAAAAAGAGGTCACCATCGTCGTCACCGAGGAGGTAGAGGTTGAGAAGGTGGTCACGCCGACTGCCCCGCCTGCCCGCGACGTCATCATCGTCGGCCTGTCGGCAGCACCGGACACCCTCGATCCGGCCGACCACCGCAACCGCCAGTCTGAGACGGTGGTCCGCAACATGTTCGACGGCCTGGTCACCCGCGACAGTACGAGTGGCGTGCACCTGGAGCTGGCCGAGGAGATCAACTGGGTGGACGACGTCACGCTGGAGGTCAAGCTGCGTGAGGGGGTCCTGTTCCACGACGGGGCCGAGATGACCGCGGACGACGTGGTGTTCACCTTTGAGCGGATCATCCTGGAGAACATGATCGAGTATCCCGAGGCGCACACGTCCCCACGGAAGGGTCTCATCGCCCCCCTGGAATCGATCGAAAAGACCGGCGATTATGCTGTGGTCATGCACTTTAGCGCCGCGTGGCCGGTGGCAATGCAGATGCTGGTCCACCAACAGATCGTGCCCAAGCACTACCTAGAGGAGGTGGGGACCGAAGGGTTCGTCGCCCATCCCGTCGGTACCGGTCCCTTCAAGTTCGTCTCGGCCACAGGGCTGGACGAGATCCTGATGGAGCGTTTCGACGACTATTACGGTGGCGCGCCCGATCTGGAGCCGGTGGGCCCGGCCTGTGTCCGGCAGGCGGTGTTCAAAGTCATCCCCGAGGCATCGACCCGGGTAGCTGCCCTGCTGGCTGGGGAAGTGGATATCATCCAGGGCGTACCGGCAGAGCCGGTGGATACCCTGGCCCAGACGGCGGGGATCCAGGTCAAGGGCGCGGCTGGCACCCAGCCCAAGTGGATGGAGATGAACGTCAACATGGCGCCCTTTGACGACGCGCTGGTGCGCCAGGCGATGAATTATGCCGTGGACAAGGAGCTGATCATCGATGCCATCTATGGCGGTCGCGCCGTGGCCCTGCCCGGCTCCCTATCGCCCTACAACAACTATGTGAACAAGAGCCTGGAGCCCTACGCCTACGATCCAGACGAGGCTCTGGCCCTTCTGGCGGAGGCCGGCTGGACCGACTCGAATGGCGACGGCACGTTGGACAAGGACGGCCAGCCCTTGACATTCACCATCGATACCATCGAGGAGTGGCGGCCCTTGGCTGAGGCAGTGGCCGGCCAGTTCCGGGCCATCGGCATCGACGCCGGCGTGCGTTTCTGGGAGTACAGCGTCGTCAAGCCAATGCTCCAGGCTGGCGAGCGCCAGGCCTACCTGGACGACTGGGGCGATTCGGCCTTTGATCCGGTGGGCCACTTTGAGGCCAAGTGGCACGGCTTTATCGAGGGCGAGTCCTACGGCCGCGGC
The DNA here is from genome assembly GCA_012514775.1 of Anaerolineaceae bacterium. The sequence continues at coordinate 2,736 of JAAYZQ010000256.1, read as the reverse complement.
AACTTTTCGGGGTACAACAACGAACGGGTCAACGAGCTGATCAAGCTGGGCGAGATCACGGTCGACACCGACGAGCGGCAGGCGCTCTATGACGAAGCGCAGCAGCTCGTGTACGACGAGGCGCCCGCCGTCTTCCTGATCCTGCCCGAAGAGGCAGAGGCCGCCCGCGCCGACATCCTGAACTGGACGCCGGCGTCGGACAGCCGGATCAACCTGCACGATGTGTGTGTCGCGCCCTAGATTTTGAGGGAGGGCGAGTTCGTAGTGGGTGCGGTACGCGAACCGGGATCCGGGCTGCGCGTGATACCAGTCCCGGATCCCGGGGTTCCGAATCCCGAATGTCTGCATCGGGTGCGCACATTGTAGGAGGGGGGGATCGGTGAGAGCCGTCAAGGTCATCGAGCGGATGCTGATCACCGTGCCTATCATGTTCGGGGTAGCCGTGGTGGTTTTTCTCTTCATGCGGTTGACCCCGGGTGATCCGGTAGATATCATGATGGGCCAGGGCGGGGCGGTGGGGGTCGGCGAGATGGAGCGGCTGCGGAGCGAGTTTCATCTCGACGAGCCGCTGCACGTCCAACTGTGGTTGTTCCTCAAAGATGCGATGCGCGGCGATCTGGGTTACTCCTATACGCAGAAGCGGCCCGTCAGCGAGCTGATCGTCGAGCGGCTGCCGGCGACCATCGAACTGGCGGCTGGTGCGCTGTTCTTTGCTCTGATCATCGCCATCCCCATCGGCATCGTGTCTGCCGTGCGGCAGCGATCCCTCCTGGACCAATTCAGCATGGCCGGCGCCTTTCTGGGCGTCTCTATGCCGGCGTTCTGGCTGGGCATCATCCTCATCTTGTTCTTTGCCGTACGCCTGCACTGGTTGCCGGTGCAGGGCCGTATCACGTTTGGCGTGAGCCTGGACCACGTAACGGGCATCTATGTGCTGGACAGCATCCTGACGCGCAACGGGCCGGCGCTGGTCAGTAGCCTGAAGCACCTGGTGTTGCCGTCGGTCAGCCTGGGGGCCTCAGTGGCGGCCATCGTGGCCCGCGTGCTGCGCTCGAGCATGGTCGAGATCCTGCGGCAGGATTACATCACCCTGGCCCGGGCCAAGGGTCAAGCCGAGTTCCTGGTGGTGATGAAACACGCCCTGCGCAATGCCCTGATCCCGACGGTGACGGTGGTGGGATTGCAGATCGGCACGTTGCTGGGCGGCAACATGATCGTCGAGACGGTCTTTAGCTGGCCCGGGCTGGGCCGCATGGTGGTCAAGGCGATTTTTGAGCGGGACTTTCCGCTGATTCAAGGTTCGGTCATGATCTATGCGTTCACCTTTGTGCTGGCCAACCTGGTCGTCGACGTGCTGTATACCTATCTGGATCCCAAGATCGAGCTGTAGCCAGAGATTGCTGGAGGAAGAGGATGGACGCGACGACGACGGCGCAGAGTACCATCGCCCGTATGGCCTACGTATGGCGCATCCGGTTCCGGCTGCTGAGGGGCAATCTCCACGAGTTCTGGATCCAGTTGCGGGGCCGGCCTCTGGCCCTGGGGGGCGGGATCGTGGTCGTGCTGTACATTCTGGCGGCCATTTTTGCCGAGCAGATCGTACCCCACGATGCCACCCTGAGCGACCTTCGGATGCGCCTCCTGCCGCCTGCCTGGCAGGAGGGGGGGAACCTCACGTACCTGCTGGGGACCGACGACCAGGGCCGCGACCTGCTGAGCCGGATCATCGTGGGAGCCCGTGTCTCGCTGCTGGTTGGGCTGTTGTCGGTGGGTATCTCGGTCGCCGTCGGCACGGCTCTGGGCGCGCTGGCCGGCTACTACCGCGGGGTCCTGGACCAGGTCCTATCGCGGTTCGCAGACCTGCTCCTGGCATTCCCGTTCCTGATCTTTGCCATCGGCATGATGGCCTTCCTGGGGCCAGGGTTCTGGAACCTCATCATGGCGTTGACGTTCAAAGGCTGGGTGGAGTTCTTTCGATTGGTGCGTGGCGAGATGCTCGCTGAAAAACCAAAGGAGTACGTGGAGGCGGCCAAGGTAGTGGGTCAGTCGCACCTGGTCATCATCGCCAGCGAAATCCTGCCCAACATCATCCAGTCGGTCTTTGTTCTGGGCACGCTGCGCATGGGTTTTATGATCATCATGGAGGCCAGCCTGAGCTTCCTGGGCCTGGGCATCCAGCCGCCTACGCCGGCCTGGGGGTCGATGGTGGCCTCGGGACGCGATTACCTGCTCAACTCGTGGTGGATGTCGACCCTGCCGGGCATTGCCATCCTGATCCTGGTGCTATCCATCAACCTCTTTGGCGAAGGCCTGCGGGATATCCTGGATCCGCGGCTCAAGGTGGAGTAGGAGGGGCCATGGCGGGGCTGGAGCGAAGGGGCGACAAGGACGGCGGACTGCATGTCCTTGCGACGGCGGACGTGGAGGCCATCCACGGGGGTGCGCTGCGTATCCTGGCGGGCACGGGCATTGCCGTGCACGACGCCGCGGTCCTGACGTTGCTCGCCGGGGCTGGTTGCCGGATCAGCCGGGAGGACCGCCGTGCCTATCTGCCCGCCGACGTGGTGGAAGGCGCGGTGGGCTTGGCTCCGGCGGAGGTCACGCTGTATGACCGGCTCGGCGCCGAGGCGATGGCCCTGGGCAGCGGACGGTTCCACGTCCGGGTATCCAGCGGTGCGACGGGCATCCTCGACCTGGACGATGGCCGGCGGCGGCCGCCCACACAGCAAGACGCCG
>JAAYZQ010000255.1 GCA_012514775.1 Anaerolineaceae bacterium | reverse complement strand
AGGGTTTAATCGCCCATATGAGAACGGACCGATCGTCATCGGCGGACACCAGGAAGGCGCCGTCGGGCGAAAAGGCCAGGCTCCGCGGCGCCGTGGTGTGGCCGACGAGGACTGCCAGCTCTGCACCCTGGGCCACGTCCCAGAGCCTGATGGTCACGTCGGATGATGCCGAGGCCAGCACCTCGCCGCCGGGCGAAAAGGCCAGGGCCGAAACGCCGTCGTCGTGCCCGGCCAGGCTGCGGAACTGGCGCCCCGTGGCGGTTTCGTAGATGACGATGGGCGCGGCGAACATCCCGCCCGAAGCCAGGAGGGCGCCGTCAGGTGAGAGAGCGATGTGGCTGATGCTGCGCGACGTGTCGCCAAACTCGCGGACCGCCTCGCCGGTTGCCAGGTCGATCTGCGACACGCCCTCCCAACTCGCGGCGAAGAGCGTCTGCCCGCCGGCTGCAAAGACGATGGAGCGAGCGCCGGGCGCCACCAGGGTGCCCGTCTCGCTGCCTGAGGCGACGTCAAAGAGCTTGACGGTGTCGCCGAGGATGACCGCCACGGCCTTGCCATCAGGCGTGAAGGCGCAGTAGTCGCTGGAGATGGGGGTGATATTGATCTGGCTCCGAGGCAGGGTGTGAAGCTCGGCGGCGGTGGCCGGATCGTAGAGGACGACGCCCGGCATCTCGACGATGGCGGCCAGCGCCTTGCCGTCGGGTGCAAAGGCCAGGCCCTTGACCCAGCGGTCGGCGTCGACTGCGTGCCGCAGGCTCCAGGTGGAAGGATCGTAGAACGAGAGCTTGTCCGAGCCCACCGCTACGGTCTGGCCATCGGGCGACCAGGCCAGATGGGTGCCGCCCGGCTCGATGCGCCCGACGGTCTTGACCTGGTCGGCGTTCTGCGGCGAGATGGCTTGAGCCGACAGCGACAGGCGGGTGGGCACCGGGCCTGGCGCGGTGGGCGCCGCCGTGGGCGTCGCGTCCAGGACGCCGGACGTGAGCTGCCACAGCCGCGTGGTCTCCAGGAGCGCGGCGGTTGCCAGCAGCTTGCCGTCGGGCGCAAAGGCCAGGCTATTCACCTCGTCGGTGTGGCCAATGAGCGTGGCGAGCAGGGCGCCGGAAGCTACGTCCCATAACTTGACGGTCACGTCGCGCGCCGCCGAAGCCAGCATCCGCCCGTCAAGCGAGAAGGCGAGGGCGCTGACGCCGTCGCTGTGGCCCCGGAGCGTGCGTACCTGGCGGCCGGCGGCCGCATCCCAGAGCGAGATCGAGCCGTCGAAGGCCGAGCCGGCGGCCAGCAGGCTGCCATCGGGCGACAGGGCCATGCGGCTGCACGACCTGGATGCTTCGCCAAAACGAAGCAGCTCCTCGCCGCTGCCGGGGTCGAGGGCTAGGATGCCCTCCCAGCTCGCCGCGAAGAGCGTGCCTCCGTCGGGCGAGATGGCGATGCTGTGGGTGCCGGGGGCCACCAACGTGCTTTTCTCCTGGCCCGACACGGCGTCAAAGAGCTTGATCGTGTCGCCGACGACTACCGCCAGCGCCTGGCCGTCGGGCATGAAGGCCATGAACCCGCTGGAGGCGGCGCTCGTACTGGCGCGGGTGCGGGCCAGGGTGACGATCTCGCCGCCCGTGGCCACATCGTACAGCTTGATGTCCTTCGTGCCGGCCAGGACGGCGAGGGTCGTGCCGTCAGGCGAGAGCAACATGCCGTTTATCCAGTCCTGGATGTCTATGGAGCGCACCGGTTTCCAGCCCTGCGCGTCGTAGAAGTGAATCTCCCTCAGGCTCACCAGCAATTGGGTGCCGTCCGGTGACCACAGCACCTCCTGGCCGCCAACGTCGAGGATGGTAGAGACCTGGGCCTGGACGGCCATCGCTGGCGGGGCCGTAGGCGCCGGGGCCTCCTCTGTCTGCCCGGGCGGTGGCGCCGAGCCGCCAAACAAGCGGTAATCGCCCGGATTGAGGCCGGCGGTTTCCAATATCTGCTGCACCAGGTCCACACTCGACTGATAGCCGCGCTCTGCCATCTCGGCGCCGGTGGGGTTGTCGGTGACGGCCCAAACGGCCATCTGGAGGGCAGCCACGTCGGTGCCGGCGCCCGGCACCTGATCCACGGCTTGAAGCACGGCGAGCACGCCTTGCGGTGGCGGGCCCCCGACGGAAAAAGAGGTGGCCTGGCCCGGGCTATTCCGCTGGAAGTTCAGGCAGTAGGCTTCTACAGCGTACTCTTGCGCGGCATCTTCCGGCCCGAAAAGGCTGATAGCCTCGGCCGGGCGATACTGCTGCTCATCGACGCGCCAGCCCAGCAAGCGGCGGACGACCATATCCTGCTCGGCAGGGTTTGAGCTGGCGAGCACAATGCCGGGCTCAACGCGGATCGTCGCCAGCCGGTCGCCGAGGCGGCGCACGGCGATGATGATGCTGTTGCCCGACGCAGCGCCGGTGCCAAGGATCTGTACCTCGGCCACCCCTTCGTCGATGGCCTCCCGCAAAGTCATGCTGTCTTCCGCCGTCGCCGCCGGCGAGGGCAGAGGTTCGGCCGTGGGCGCGGGCGGCGGCTGGAAAGTCACCGTGGCCGACGGTCGCGAAGGTTTGCCTGCCAGGACCGCGGCCGTTGGTGTGGGCGTGGGCTGGCGCACGATGGGGTCGGGGCAGCAAGCCGTGAAGAGCAGGGCGATCAGCAGGATCGTGCCAACGGCCGGGCGGCTCTTCAGTAGCCAGCATTTTCCATTCATAGGTTCACTCCTCTAATGGCTAATGAGAGGTCGAAGGCGCAGCAGTAGCCGTCGGCCAGACCCCCTCCGTGGCGGCCGGCGGCGGGCTGGTTGCGGTCTGCATGCCCAGGCCGGGCAGCGAGGCGGCCGGCGGAGCGCGCAGCTCCACGTTGTCGAACTCGAAGACGGCCTTGTCGCCCGCCTGGAGCAGCTCGATCCCAAGGGCGATGGCCCCGCTGTCGTAGGTCGCGTCGTCAACGGCCCCGACGACCACGTCGTTGACGAAAAACGTCAGACGAGAGCCGTGGGCCAGGATGGCCAGGCGATTGGGGCCAGCGGCCCGGATCGCGGCGGCGCTGCCACGCGACAAGTTCGTCCAGACACCATCTTCCAGCCGGCCCACGGCATAGTACTGATCGGCATAGAGGCAAAAGTAGTACATGTGAGCATTGTCGCGGACGCGAAAGTCGATGCCGTAGGTGGTGCCCGCCGGCCCACCAAGCTGCCGGGTATCGAGGGCCAGGTAAAAGTCGGTCAGCGTGCCGGTGCTGGGAAAGATTAGCCGGTGCGAGCCCTGAGATATGTCCATGGCCAGGCGATAGCCACCACTTTCGATGGTCGTGGTAAAGACCCCCATGCCGTCCTCGAACGTGCCAAGGGGCCACACGCCGGTTGTCGGGCCCTCGAACGTGTCCTGGGCGACGATGGGCCAGCCAGCGGCGGCCGAAAGGCTGCCCTGGGCGCCGGCCTGCACGGCCTCGGCGGTCTGCACCGACGCTGCCTGCACGGCCTCGGCGGTCTGCACCGACGCTGCCTGCACGGCCTCGGCGGTCTGCAGAGCGGATACCTGCTGTATCTCCAGGGCCTGAGCCGTCGCGGTCGCCTCGTACCAGGGGGTGGGCATCGCGGGCGTGGCGGTGACGACCAGGACGACTGGCCGCTCGGTGGGCGCAACTGGGGAGGCAGCGGCGGGCCCGGCCAGGTCGCGCTGCCCGGCATTGGACAGCAGTCCGGCGACGACGAGCACGAGGGTCAGGATGATGATGCCTGCCATCTGCCCGTAACCGAGCAGCAGCCCGGCCAGTGCCATCCCGGAGCCACCCAGCCGCCCCTCGCTTTGCCGGACGTCCCGGCGGGCGAGGTGGCCGGTGACGATGGCGCCCAAAGCGCCGATGATCGGCAGCAGAAGCCAGGCCGCGATGCCCAACACCAGGCTGACGACGGCGAGGTTGGACTTTTCGCCGGCCCCGACAGCGTGCCAGGCGTCTGGAAAGGCAACGGGAGCCGGCCAGTCGGAGCGTGCTTCCGGGCCGCTGGCGGGCACAGCCCGGGCCGGACACGCCGGCGCTGCATCGGCGGGCGCGGTGGGCGCGGTGGCGGCAGCCAGGCCCGCGGACAGCTCGTGCTCCTGCCGCCGGTTCAGCAGGGCCTGCCCGGCGGCGGCACGCTGGCCCTCATCGCCGCGGGTCGCCAGGCGGGCCAAGGCATCGGTCGCCCGCTGGCGGACGGCAGGCACCGGATCCTCGAGGGTGGCCGCGAGCGGTGCCAGCGCCGCCGGGCCGCCGGCCTGTCCCAGGGCCCGGGCCGCCGCGGCTCGCACGGACGGGTAACGGTCATCCAGAAGCGCCACGAGCGCGGCCTCGGCCTGCGGGCCGCCAATCTGGCCCGCCGATCGGGCGACGGCCTCGCGCACCTGGGGGTCCAGGTCGCGGGCGGCGGGCAGGAGCACGTCGAGCGCCCGCGGGCCAAGGAGCCCCAGGCCGCCGGCCGCCGCGACGCGCACGCCCGGTTGCTGATCGCGCATGGCAGTCATGAGCACCTGGCCGGCCTGATCGGTGCCCAGGCCGGCCAGGGCATAGGCGGCGTTAGAGGCCAGGTACGGCGGCTTGACAGCGTGCAGCGCCTTGTCAAGCGCCGCGAGGTCGGCGCTAACTGCCAGGCGGGCCGTCTGTGGGATGCGCCTCCATTGCACATTCCGGAGGGCGACGATGGGCAGGACGACGACCGGGAAGAGAAAAGCCATGATGGCCCAGCCAAGGCCCATCCCTTCACCCTGCTCCCTGGACAGGAGCACGGTGACGATTGGGCCGCCGATGTAAGGCAAGAACACCAGGACGGCGGCCATGACTCCCACAGCACCCGCTTCTGCGGTGGCCGACGCCACCGCCAGCACCAGGCCGACCGGCCACAGTGCGGCCAGACCGAGCGCCACAGCTCGAAGCAGCTTTTCCTGGCTCATGGTTTCCTCCTCACCGCAGCCTGGACATTCGGACGACGCTGTAGACAATGCCGATCAGCCCACACAGGACGCCCCCGATCCAGATATAGTACATACTTGCAGAACCTGACGCCCTGGCAGTGCTGTAGGTGGAGCAGGTAAAGAGGATGCCGCCCAGCAGGAGAAGCGTGCTGCAGCCCAAGAGCTTGCCAAGCGCGCTGCGATAGGCTCGCACGGCTCGGTCGGCCATGGCCCTGGCTTCGTCCGGTGAATAGCCGGCCTGGATCATGTCGGCAAGCAGGTCGCGCGCCGGGCGCCCCTGGCGGACCTGGCTGTGGAAATGAGCCTGCCATTGGCGCAAGGACCGGCCCGACGTGATTTTGCCCTCGACGTTCATGGTCCCTTCCTCCTAACGCGCTTGCAGCGCGGCAATCACCTGGCCGGCGATCAAGCGGCCGGCCGCCGCCGCGGAGCGATTCAGCAGCTTCTTGCCGCTTCCGCCCAGGAAGCCGATGCCCTGGTTCGTCCTGGCGTACAGCTCGCTCACGAGCGTCCCGCGATGATAGAGCCGGCTCTCCACCTCGACGGCAGCGCCGCCGGACATGAAAGTCAGAAAGTAACGCTGCCAGCGACTGCCTTCGTCGAACTGGACGAAATCACCCTCAATCTCGATCTCGCCTGGTCCCCCGGCAGGGTTGGCGGCCGACACGACGAGCCCGAAGCGCGCCAGGTGCTTGACGAGCTCGGCGTGAAACGTGGCGGAAAGGGTCTCGACATCCACGGGGCTGTTGACGGTGGTGTAGGTGGTCGAGAAAGGCTCGACAACACACTGGATCCCCCTCAGCTCCATTTCTCCTCCTGGTGGTGCGTGGCTTTGCAGTGCCGCCCCGCCCGCCAGGGCGGCGGGCGAGGCGAGCGTGCTCAGTCGCGATTTATCAAGGGCAGGTAGAGCCGGCTGACGATCTTGGGCAGGCCTTTCACCGCGTACTTCAGGTCGTTCGGTTGCAAGTCCTGGTAGGCGACGTGGGGTTGGTTCTCGGCGTCCATCGCCAGCGACATCCATTCGAAGCGGCTTGACTCGGCCGCCGTATCGACGCTCTCGATCTGCCAGTCGAAACCGTCAAAGTATGCGTAGCGCAGCTCGGGGTCCGGGTAGTCCTGGACGCCGTAGGCAATATGCGAGCGGCCGTGCCCGTCGAGGGCCAGTGATATGCCGTAGCCGGCGCCCCAGTCGTTGTCAACCTGCGTGCGCCGCCACGTCGAGCCGTCGTAGCGGGCGTACATCAAGCCATCGCCCCTGTAGCTGATGCGCGGATATCCCTGAGCGTCGACTACAAGCGAGCAGTCGTGGCCCCGGTGCTCTTCGGGATCGACCGTCTCGCTTTGCCAGACGCCGCCTACCTTGCGCGCATAGCGCAGCAGGGTCAGGTCATAATCATAGTAGCAGATGTGCGGCTGATCGGCCGCGTCCAGGGCAAACCACAGCGACGTGGTGCTGCCCGTGCCCACGAACGTCACCACGGTCTCCAGTTCCCAGTCCGGTCCGCTGCGCCGCGCATACCGGATGCGGTGGTTGGTATAGTCCCAGGAGGCGATGTGGGGCATGTTGGCCGAGTCCAGGTCGAGCACGGCCTTTTCGCCGACGTCCCCACCGGTCTCTACCTGCTGGACGTGCCAGCTCCCGCTGTAGTAGTGGGCATACATCAATGCCTCGTGCGGATCGTGGTAGGCGATGTGCGGATCGCCCAGCGGGTCGATGATCAGCGAGTTTTCCCAGCCCGGGCTGATATCCTCGTCCACCATCTCGATCTGCCAGGCCGAGCCATCGTGCCAGGCGTATTTCAGGCCATACTCGTAGGTACCGGCCAGGTTGCCGCCATAGGCCACGTGCGGCCGGCCCTGGGCATCCAACGCCAGCGAGGGCACGGAGGCGCCGTCTGGGTCTGCGATCTCGATCTGCCAGCCCAGGGCCGGGGCGCCGGCGTCCTGGGACAACACGGGCCCAGCACCGGCCAGGAGGGCCATCAAGAGCAGGCCGGGCAGAGCGGTCCGGAGCATTGTTCTGACTTTCATAGCGATCTCCTTTCTTTCCTCGTTGTGGCCTATTATGACACACGTCCGGCCCGCTTGCTTGATCGGGACCGGTCAGGCAGTTGATAGCGGCCAACAGTTATGGTACAATATTGTCAGCCAGCGACAGCGGCCCACGGGCAAACAGGAGTGTGGCTCGATGCCGGTCTTCAAAGAGAACGCCTTTCCAGCAGACTATCGCCGTGCCGAGGTCGAGCAGATTCTGGGCGCCGTCTACCGGTTGCGCAGCATCGCCGTGACGGGCCTGGCCGGCATGGGCAAGTCGAGCGCGCTGCGCTTCGTGGTCTCTAACCGTGGGGCCCAGGCCCTGCACCTGGGCACTCGCGCCGCCACCACCGCCTTTGCCTACGTCGACTGCGTGGGCCTCGCCCGCGGCGACGAAGGCGAGATCCTGGCGGAAATCCTGGCTCAGCTAGAGCGCGAGCAGCTCGTCGCCCATGCCGGCCCGGGCTCGGACAGCCCGCGCCCGCAACTCAAGGACGCGATCCTCTCCCTGCACCCCGACGTGCACCTGGTCGTCGCGCTGGACGACCTGGATCAGGCCGAGGCCCGGCAGAGCCGGCCGTTCCACAACTTTTTGGCGCACCTGCGCAACAGCCGGCCAAAGGGCAACCTGTCGTACATCCTTGCCGGCCGCCGGCTGCCGGGGCCCCTCCACGAGCTGAGCGAACTGCTGGACGATCCGTGCAACGTCGGACCGCTTGCCCGCGCCGACGCGCTGGAGTCGCTCTGCCGCGACGAGGAGCGGCTCGGATTCACCTTTGACAACACGCAGAGCGCCGCCCTCCTGGCGGTCACCGGCGGCCACCCCGGCTTTTTAAAGAACGCCGCCGAGCTGGTGGCCAGCGGGTGGGCCGATGCGTCGCTGCCGCCGGCCGGCCTCTCCGCCCGCCTGCTGGGCTCGGCCAAGATCGCTTGCCTCGCCGACGAGCTGTGGTGCGATCTGTCCGCCGTCGAGCAGGCGGCGGCCCTGGATCTTGCCCGCGGCATCACGCCCGGCGCCGCGTTGGCAGGCGTCCTGTCGCTGGAACGCTTTGGCCTGGTGACCCGCGCCGGGCCGGCGGGCGCGCCATCGCTCTTTTGCCCGCTGTTCCTGGCCTTTGTTCAGGCCAGGCCAGCCCTCCCGGCCGCCGTTCGCATTACTGCCAGCGGAGCCAACGAGGCACGCGTGGCTTCGGCGGCGGGCGAAGAGCGGGTGGCCCTGCCGCCGCGCGTCTTTGCCTTGCTCCTGGCGCTGGCCCGGTCGCCCGGCCAGGTGGTGCCGGCCGGCGAGATCATCGAGGCCGTGTACGGCGCCGAGGCCGCCGGCGTGACCGATGCTGCCCTGGCACAGCTCGCCAAGCGGCTGCGCCGCGCGCTGGATCCCCCGGGCCGCCGGCTGGCGAGGGACCCCGAATACCGCAGCGTGGAGACGATCCGGAACGTCGGTTACCGGCTTAACGGCTAGCGCCCAGCAATTCCAAACCTCCAGCTATAACTCGTGGCAGAGCATTCCGGCCGCGATCAGCGCGTAGCGCTTTTGCTGGCGCTCGCAGGCGCGACTTTCGAACTGGTCTGGATGGTAGTAGACGATGGGCAGGGTGGATTGGAGCAGGGCAAAGTAGTAGGGGCGCAGGTCGTCGGGGTTGACCAGGTAGGCGGCGGCACGGCGGCGAAGTTCGCCGATCACCAGCCAGGCTTTCTGAAATCGTTCGTCAAAGGGAATGGTGCCGGAAGGCGGCTCGGCAGGGAGCGCCAGCCCCGCGCCCAGCAAGGCGCGCTCGAAGGCGATTGCCTGGCGCAAATCGTCACCGTCGGCCAGCCGGGTCAGGATGAACCTCAGGTCCGCTTCCATCCGGGAAAAATCGCGGAGGGTGTGGCCCTTGTCGCCGGCCGATAGCCGGCCGGCGACAAGGGCCTCGGCCGTGCGCTCCTCTGACAACCCCGCCCCGGTGTGGCTAAAGTCAATGAACCACACTTGCTTTTGCAGGTCGGCGCCGATCTCCACGAGCACGTTGCGCGCGTTGAGGTCGCCGTGCACGGTGGCGCGATGGACGGGGACGGTGAGGCTTCGGCCGGTCCACGTGCGGACAAAGGCCACGGGGTCCGACCAGGGAATTGTCGCATCGGGGCAGAACGCCGGCCGCAAGTTGGGCTGCAGCTCCTCTTCGAGGGCTCCCAGGTTCAAGCGGTAGGGATCGGTCTCGTCGGCGAGCCGGGCCACGTGCCCGGCGATGGCGGCCGCCTTCTGGCCGAGCAGGTGGTATTCGGCATAGAGGTCGGTCCGCTCCACCTGCCCGTGCTCGTACCAGGCCTGCTCCAGGTGGCCGTAGATGGCGACCATCAGCCTCACCAGCTCGGGCGTAGCGTAGCTACGATAGACGTGGTCCAGGCTCTGGACCTCGCCGTTGGGATCCAGGCCCGCGAACTTGTAGGCAATCGCCGACCAGTCGCCCCACACGGCGTGACGGAAGAAGGCGGGAGCCTGTACCCGGGCGGGCAGCACGTACTGGTGGAACTTGGACTGTTCGCCCGCCATGTCGCTCGGAACGCCGACCTTCACGACGAACGTGCGGGCCGGGTCGATTCCACCTTGCTCAAGCTGGAGCCGGGCGAGCAGCACGGTGCTGCCTCCAAATCCGCCGGACAGGGGCGCGACGTGGACGTAGCGTACATCGGGCGGGCGGCGGAACAGGACCTGGAGGAGGGCCACCGGCTCGGCGTGGGAGAGCTGCCTGTGGCCGACCACGGCAGGGATGGCATCTTCGATGGGCCGGCTCTGCAGGTCGGCCAGCTCCCGGGCGGTCTCGGCCAGGTGTCTTTGCGTTTTCCGCCAGCCGGCCCAGGAGTAGGCTCCGGTGCCGGCGACGGCAAGGAGCAGCCCGGCCAGGCCCAGCACCAGCCACGAGGCAACGGGCACGCGAGCAAGACCGTACTCGGCAGCGTTGGCGACGATGAGGGCGATGGTGCCGACGGCAGCGGGCATGGCGATGAGGAGCAGGGCCGCGAACAGCAGCGGGGCGACGCGGGAACGCCCGGCAGGGGCACGCCCGGTATCCGACCATGGCTGGCGTCGAGGCTTCACTGGCCGCCTGGCCGCCGGAGGTATCGACGAGGAACTGGCCCTATCGCCGGCACCTCACCGGGCCACAGGCTGCATTGTACTCGACACCAGGCGAGTTGTCAAAATGGTGCCAAGGCTTATTCGCTGCTTTGTTGCTCTTCTTTTCTCGCCATCCAGCGCGTGGCCAGCGACAGGAGCATGGCGAGCGCCACGAGACCGAGACCGATCTGCCACAGGGGCGAGCGGTCGGGCAGGCCCAGGACGATGAGGGCCAGCGCGACGAGGCTCAAAAGGCTGGCGGCAATGTACAGATGATTTCTGGTCATGGTTCCTCTAGAACAGAAAGTGGATGGCGACGCTGGCGGCCGAGATTAGTAGTCCGGCAAGGATGGTCCAGGGCAGCGCCTTGGCAAGGATGTTGCCCAGGCTCTCGGGAATGCCGGCAATGGTGGCGCCCATGAGGGCGTCGCTCGGGGCGATGGCGTTGCCCGTCGCGCCGCCGGCCGACTGGGCAGCCACGGCAAGCGGGACTGAAACGCCCTCCACCTCGGCGGCCGTCGCCTGCAAGGGTGCGAACAGCAGGTTGGACGCCGTGTTGGACGACGTGATGAGGGCGCCAAGGATACCTATGAAATTGCTGGCGGCAACAAAGACGACGGTGGGCGCCACCTCGGCGACGCCCAGGGCGAGGACGGTGATCATGCCGGTGTGGTCCATCACCTTGCTGATGAGCAGGAGGCCGACGAGGGCCGTCGTAGCCGGCAGCGCGTTGTTGGCAGCGCGGGCCAGGATGCCGCCGGCGCTGACCCCCTTCGGATAGTGACCCCGGGCGCGGTAGAGAAGATAGCCCGACAGGGCCGAGATGAGGAGGAGCGTGCCGGGGTGGGTCAGGGGGGCAAAGCTGGCGTACGAGTCGACCGCCTCGCGCTGCACGTCGTAGCCGGTGGTGGTTGCCGGAAAGGGCAGCCCCAACTGGATCTGCTCCAGGAAGTCGCGCACGGGCGTGATGAGCAGGGCAACGACGGCCAGCACCGTCAGGACGATATAGGGCGCAAAGGCGAGGAACAGCGACATCTCGGGGGCGGTAGCCTTGCGCGATGCGGGCTGCTGCCCGGCCTCGCCCTCGCCCTGGCGCTCTTCCAGGGCAGCGTTTTTGGCTTCGTCAGTAAAGATGCGATCGGGCTCGGCCTCCTTGTCTTCCTGCCGGTAAAAGCTCCACCGGGTCAGGAGAAAGGCAGCGCCCAGGGCGAGGGCCGAGGCGATAAAGTTGGCGAGGGCGGGAAGAAAGGTAATCAAGCCCATCTGGACGCCGCCGTGAATGAGCGAGACAACGGCGATGGCCGGCGCGCCGCGCTTGATGGCCCACCAGCCGCCGTACATCCAGGCGATGGCCAGCCCGGCCAGGAGATCCGGAATCCACAGCAGGGCCGCGGTGTAGAGGAGGGTCGTCGTCGGATCGGCGATGT
>JAAYZQ010000254.1 GCA_012514775.1 Anaerolineaceae bacterium | reverse complement strand
GCGTTTTCCACGGCGACCCCGATCTGCCGGCCAATGGCGGACAGGAGCGTCAACTCTTCGGGCTGGATGGGCTGCGGGCAGCGGCTGCCCAGGTTGAGAACGCCCACCGACCGGCCCTGGGCGATGAGGGGCACGCTGATGAGGACGGCCACCTGCTCCCGCATTGCCAGGTCGTCCATCTCGCCGCCCGGTGCCTCGGCAGCCAGGCTGACCACGGGCTCTTGCCGTGCCACCGCCCGGCCCGCCAGGCTACAGTCCAGCGGCAGGCAGCCGGCACCGTTTTCCGGCACCTGCCACAGCCCGCGCTGGACAATGGGCAGCAGGCGCTGGCTCTCCGGGTCCAGGCGAAAGGCCTGCCCGGTGTCAAACCGGACGGCGGCCAGCACCTCGTCGAGGGTGCAGCCGAGAACCTCGTCCAGATCGAGCGATTGGCTGGCCTGTGCGGCAACGGTGTTGAGGGTGGCCAGCTCGCGGGTACGGTCGGCCACCTTGCGCTCCAGCGAGCCGTACGATTCCTGGAGCTGGGCGGCCATGCGGTTGAACTGGCTCGCGAGCTCCTCGATCTCGTCCCCGGTATGGGCCGTGATGCGCCGGCCAAAGTGCCCGCCGGCCATCTCCTGGGCGGCACGGATCAGCTCGGCGATGGGTCGGGTGATGCGCCGCACGCCGATGCTGACAATGACGGTGGGGATCAGGGTGCCGAGGGCCAGGAGCAGCAACAGGAGCTGCCCATAGTGGCGGCTGGCGCGGATCAGGCTCGCCCAATCCTCCTCCACGACCAGGGTCCAGGGGGTGCCGGGCACCGGGGCAAAGCTGGCGACGATCTCGCGGCCGGCGGCGTCGCGTGTGCGGTAGGCTTCGGGGGCGCCGGCCAGTGCCTTTTGCACCGTCGCCTGGCCGGCCAGGCTGATGCCGATGTACTCGGGCCTTGAGTGATAGATCGCCCGGCCGCTGCTGTCCACGAGGTAAACGTTGCTGCTCTCCTGGCGCCGGATCTTGGCCACCGAGCGGTTCAGGACACTGCCGGTGCGCGCGCCCAGCCGAAAATAGCCGGCGATGCCGCCGCTCGGCCCGCTCCCTTCCTCCTTCAGGGGAATGATGACGACCACGATCTGTTCGCCCAGCGCCCGGTCGGTGATGACCCGGGAAAAGGCCGGCTGCGACGAGTCGGCGAGGCTGGCCAGGTGCATCTCGCGGAGCCAGGCCGGCCGGCGCCGGCCGGCGGCCAGGGGCTCGGTGGCCATCACCTGGCCGTCGGCATCAAAGGCAATGAGGCCGTCGAACATGGCCAGGAATTGATCCGAGAAGGGGTCGGTATAGGCCGTCAGCTCCGTGGCCAGCAGTTCGGCGGAAAGCCTCGTCATGTCCCTGTCGCGGTCGACCACCAGGCTCTCGGTCATCCACTGGTAGGCATAGAGGCTGACGACGGCTACGGCGACCAGGATGATCGCCGTGGGCACAAACGACCAGGCGATGATCTTGGCCCGCAGGCTGCCGCGCACCGATTGTGGCAACACTCTCTCCCCCCTGTCCTGCCGCGCCGTGATCGGAGCCGGCGTAGCAGCACACTCATATAACGATAAACTCCTTCAGTTTGTTTGCATTCTGCACCCGAGATTGCAAATCTCGTCCGTCTTGACAAACCCCGCTCAAGATGCTACACTGAAGGCCAATCGTGCGGTCCGCCGCATCGGCGGGGTCCGTCATTGCACCATCCATCGCTCTCCTCGTGGCCGGCCTTGGGCACCATCCTGGCCGCCAGGCGCCCGCTTCTTGCAAACTCGTTCGAAGGGCCGCGCTCGCTTTCGCTTGTCTCTCGCAAGCTGTGCTGTTGCAGGGAAAGGAGGTGAAGCGTCCAGACCGTGCCTCAGCCTGAATCAGGCTTTCCTTGTGTTCCACTGTGGGTAACCATCTGTGCAGACCTTTGAACACCTGCTCAAGTCGGGGTGAAAGGAGAACCATGGAAAAGCATCGAGTCCTGGAACGTGGAATCGCCGGCCTGTTGGTGGTAATCCTGGTTACTGCGCTGCTACCCGTTGCCGGTCTGTCACCCGTCGCCGTTGCTTCGCCGGCGAACCCGCTGCGCATCAGCCAGGTCTATGGCGGGGGTGGCAACTCCGGAGCCTATTACACGCACGACTATATCGAGATCTTTAACGCCGGTGACGCGCCGGTCTCGCTGAATGGCCTCTCTCTGCAGTACGCCAGCGCCACCGGCACGGGGCTCTTTGGCGCAAGCTCGACGATGTTGACCGAGCTCCCGGACCTAATGCTGCAGCCCGGCCAGTATCTTCTGGTTCAGGAAGCGCAGGGATCGGGCGGCACCGCGCCGCTGCCGGCGCCCGATGTAACGGACCCCACGCCCATCAGCATGAGCGCCACGGCGGGCAAGGTGGCCCTCGTGACGGGCACTGACTCGCTGGGCTGCAACGGCGGCTCGGCGCCGTGCTCTCCCGAGCAGGCGGCGCGCATCGTCGACCTGGTGGGTTTTGGGACTGCCAACTTTTACGAGGGCGCAGGAGCCGCACCAGGGTTGAGCAACACAACCGCCGCTTTCCGCGCCGGCGAGGGCTGCGTCGACACGGACAACAACAACGACGATTTCGCGACCGGCGCGCCGAACCCCCGCCACAGTGCTTCGCCCCTGCATCTGTGCGAAGCGGGCTTTCAGGAACCCAAGATCAACGAGTTCTCGGCCAGCACCGCGGGCACTGACGTGGAGTACGTGGAGCTCTGGGGCTCTCCAGGTACCGACTACAGTGCCTACGCGATCCTGGAGATTGAAGGGGATGGCACCGGTGCCGGGGTGGTCGACGAGGTGATCCTCGCCGGCACGACTGATGCCGCCGGGTTCTGGCTCGCGAATCTGCCTGCCAATGCCCTGGAGAACGGCACGCTGAGCCTCCTGCTTGTCAAGGGCTTTGCCGGGACATTGGGCCAGGACCTTGACACAAACAATGATGGCGTGCTGGACCTCACGCCCTGGGATGCGCTGGTGGATTCCGTGGCCGTGTACGACGGCGGCGCGGACGATCGAACCTACGGGACTACGGTCCTCGGCCCGAACTACGACGGGCTCGGCAGCTTTCCCCCCGGCGGTGCTTCGCGCATCCCCGACGGCTTGGACACCGACTCTGCCGGTGACTGGGTGCGCAACGACTTTGACCTGGCCGGCATCCCCGGCTTCCCTGGGAGCCCCGTCCTGGGCGAAGCGCTGAACACCCCCGGCGCGCCCAACGCGGTATACGTCCCCCAGGCCGACCCCTGCGGCGAGCCCTACACGCCCATCTATGAGGTACAGGGCGACGGCCTGGCCAGCCCCCTGGTCGGCCAGGAAGTGGCCGTCGAGGGGATCGTGGTCGGCGACTTTCAGAACAACGAGAGTCCGGATCACGGCGACCTGAACGGATTCCACATCCAGGACCCTGGCGGCGACGCCAACGCTGCCACGTCGGACGGCATCTTTATCTACGCGCCGGGCGGCACCGACGTCTTCCCCGGCGAGCGGGTGCGGGTGCACGGCGTCGTTTCAGAGTACTACAACCTGACCGAGATCTCGGCGGGCCAGGTCTGGCGCTGCTCCGGGGGCAGCCCCGTGGCGCCAACCCCCATATCGCTGCCACTGGCGAGCCCCGACGATCTGGAGCGGTACGAGGGCATGCTCGTCGTGCTGGAGCAGCCCCTCTTCTTTGCCGAGTATTTCGACTTTGACCGCTATGGCGAGCTCGTCCTGGCCGTCGACCGCCAGATGCAGCCGACGGCCGTCTACGAGCCCGGCTCGCCGGAGGCCGAGGCCCTGGCGCTGTCCAACAGCCTGAGCCGCATTACCCTGGATGACGGGCGTGGCACGCAGAACCCGGATCCGGCGCTGCACCCCAACGGCGGCATTTTTGACCTGACCAACCTCTTCCGCGGGGGCGACGTGCTGCAGAACGTGACCGGGGTGGTGGACTATAGCTTTGACCTGTACCGCATCCAGCCCACCGCGGGCGCGGCCTACACGCCGGCCAATCCCCGCCCGGCCCAACCCGACCACGTGGGTGGTAGCCTCAAGGTGGCCTCCTTCAACGTGCTCAACTACTTTACCACCATCGACACGGGCGCCTGGATCTGCGGGCCGCTCGGAGACCAGGAATGCCGCGGGGCCGACTCGCTGGAAGAGCTGGAACGCCAGCGGGCCAAGATCGTCGCTGCCCTGTCGACCATGAGCGCCGACGTGGTCGGGCTCATCGAGATCGAGAACCATCCGGGCGACGTGCCCACTGCCGACCTGGTGGCGGGCCTCAACGATGCCCTGGGAGCCGGCACGTATGCCTACGTCGCCACCGGCGCCATGGGCATCGACGCGATCCGCCAGGCAATCATCTACAAGCCGGCCACGGTGACGCCCCTGGGCGCCCCTGCCATCCTGGACGACCAGGCGTTTACCAATCCTTTCGGCTACCTCAATGACAAGGGGGAGCTGGACGAGATGAGCCGTCCCGCCCTGGCGCAGGCCTTCATGGACAATGCCACCGGGGGCGTGCTCACGGCGGTCGTCAACCACCTGAAGTCCAAAGGGACGGCCTGCGGCCCGGGTGACGACGACCCGGTACAGGGCAACTGCAACCTGACGCGTACCCTTGGCGCGCAGGTCCTGGTCGACTGGCTGGCGGCCGATCCCACGGGCAGCGGCGACGCCGATGTGCTCATCATCGGCGACCTGAACGCCTACGACAAAGAAGATCCCATCGATGTCCTGTTGGCCGGGGGCTATACCGACCTCGTCTGGCACATTGTGGGCGAGTACGCCTACTCTTACGTCTTTGACGGCCAGTTGGGCTACCTGGACCACGGGCTGGCAAACGCCAGCCTGTTCGACGAGGTGACGGGCACGACCATCTGGCACATCAACGCCGACGAGCCCGACCTCATCGACTATGACATGAGCTTCAAGCAGCCGGCCCAGGATGCGCTCTTTGCGCCCGATCCCTTCCGCTCGTCGGACCACGATCCGGTGATCGTTGGCCTCCAGGTCTGTGACGAGATCCCGCCCGTGGTGGAGGTGTCGGTCAGCCCGGATACGCTCTGGCCGGTCAACCACAAGTACGTCACGGTGGTCGCCACGGTGGTGGCCACGGACAACTTTGACCCGGCGCCGGCCATCAGGCTGGTGTCGGTCACGTCCAACGAGCCCGACGAAGGACTGGGCGACGGCGACGTGCCGGATGACATCCTCATCGTCGACGACTATACCTTCAGCCTGCGGGCCGAGCGGGCCGGCGGCGGCACCGGCCGGATCTATACCATCACCTACGAGGTGACCGATGCTTGCGGCAACGTCACCGTGGCAACGGCCACCGTGACCGTGCCGCACGACCAGCGATAGGGAACGTTCGTGGTGGGGGGCGCCAGGCGAACGCGACCGCGGCGCCCAGGCACCCACCATAAACGAGCCCGGTGCGCGGTTGACCGCGCTGCAATCCAAAGGGGCTGCAAGGCCGCGAAAGGGCCGATCCCCTCTCGTGCTTTGCAGCCCCATCTCGTTTTGTGCCGGAGGCTCTTCGATCAGGCTCCCTTTCCTGGCTCTCGCGCCATCCCGTGCGGATCCTTTCCGTTGGGCGCCGGCTGCCCGTTCAAGTGATAGCGCACGTCGGTGACGGTAATGCCCGGCCTGGTGAGGAGGGCAAGGCGCAGCATCATGGCCGCCTGCGTGTGCAAGAGGTTGTGCCACCAGCGCTTGGGCACGAACTGGGGCACCACGATGGTGATGAGCTCGTTTGGCTGCCGCTGCGCCGCGACCCTTTCAACATAGGCCAGCAGCGGCTCGACAAAGAGACGATAGGGTGAGTCGAGGATGACCAGGCGCACGCCCTGCCCCCACAGCTCCCACTTGTTCCGGATTCGTTCCACCTCGTCCGGGTCGGTGGACACGTGGACGGCGGTCACGTCGCGCGAAAGGGAGCAGGCATAGCGCAGCGCGATCAGGGTCCCCTGGTGCACGCCACCGATGGGCAAGATCACCCGGTGGCGCGGCGACACGTCCGGTGCCGCTCGATAGTTTTCGAGCGACAGGTATCCTGCCAGGTCCTTGTAGTGGTGGTGAATGCGGTGAAAGGCAAACACCATGACAGGCACGAGGACCACGACCACCCATGCCCCGCTGCGAAACTTGGTCACGGCAAAGATCAACATGACCACGGCCGTGCAAACGGCACCAAATCCGTTGACCATCATCTTGGCGCGCCACCTGGGTTCCCAGCGGAGGGTGGAGCCTCGTTCCTGGACCTCCTGCCCGGAGGTGAGGTGCCCGATCTTCCACCAGCGACGGGCCATGCCGGCCTGCGATAAGGAGAACGACAGGAACACCCCGATGGCGTACAGCGGAATGAGGGCCGTCACGCTGGCCTGGAAGACGACAATCAGGCCCGAAGCCAGCAGTGCCAGGGCCATGACGCCCCGGGAAAAGACCAGGCGGCTGCCGCGGTAGGTAAACTGCCGCGGCAAAAAGCCGTCTTTGGCGATGAGAGCACTGAGCCGCGGAAAGTCGGCGAAGGACGTGTTGGCGGCCATGACCAGGATGAGGGTCGTAGACGCGATCATGGCCAGGTAGGGGGCACCACGCCCCTGGAAGACCGTCCGCGCGATCTGCGAGACGACCGTCTCGGCCTCGGAAGGGAGGGCGCCAACGGGCCCTGCCAGGAAGCTGACGCCCAGGAACATCGTGCCCAGAATGGCCGCCATCCAGATGAGGGTGATGCCCGCATTCCGGCTGCGCGGCTCCCGAAAGGCACCGATCCCGTTGGAAATGGCCTCGACGCCGGTCATGGCCGCGCTGCCACTGGCAAAGGCCCGGAGGATCAGGAAGAGAGACAGCCCCTGGGCGACCTGCACTTGCTCCATGGGCGGCGGATCGATGACCTTGCCCAGCGAACCGAGGAGGTATTGGGCCAATCCCACGCCCACGGTAATGAACATCATGGCCACGAAAAAGTAGGTGGGAATGGCAAAGAGCCTGCCCGATTCCTTGACGCCGCGCAGGTTCATGAGCATGATGAACATAACCAGGCCTACGCCGATCCAGACCCTGTAGGGGAACAGGGGAGGCAATGCCGACGCGAGCTGGGCCACGCCCGAGGCGATGGATACGGCCACGGTCAGGACATAGTCCGTCAGCAGGGCGGCGCCGGCAATGTGCGCGGGCAGTTCACCCAGATTGTCGCGCGAGACGATGTATGCTCCGCCGCCGCCGGGATAGGCGTGGATGGTCTGCTCGTACGAGATCGCGACAATCGCCAGCAGTGTGGCAATGGCCAGCGAGATAGGAAAGACAAGGCCGAACGCCGAGGTTCCGACGGCAGCCAGGATGACCAGGATCTCCTGGGTGGCATACGCGGTTGACGAAAGACCATCGGACGCAAAGACCGCCAGGCCTACGAGCCGGCCAATGGTCTGATTAGGCGCGTCGGCCGTCGCCAACGGCCGGCCGATGAGCCAGGTGCGCCAGGAACGAGGCGGCGTGTAGGCCGCCTCCAGGTGCATTACAGTAGTGCCAGTTTCTGATTCGATGCTGATGCTCGCCACGTTAGTACCTTCACTTCGTGCACAATATACGGGCCGGGCACCTGGCAACAGGTGGCCCGGCCTCTTCAGGCCCTCGCCGCTTTTTTTCAGGCAAGCGCTATTGAACCGATGGAATTATACACGAAACCAGGTCAAGGCGGGGACAATGTTTGCGGCGAACAGGTCAAGAAAGCCTCAAGGCCGGGGTCACCGCACGTGACCCAGGCGTGGAGAATGCACGGATCAAGACCCGCCCACGCTTTGGCATGGGCGGGGAAGGCGTATACCGGCCCGCGTGCCGGCTTTCAGGCGCCGGTACCCTGGAGGACGAGCGATGCTCGCGGGCGAGGCAGGTCCCGGTGGGCAGCAGCCCCGGTCAGGCCAGCGGCTGCCAGTGCCAGCCCTCCGCCAGGGGCACCAGGCGCCCCACGCCGGGAAAAGGCAGATGAGAGGCAGAGACCAGCGCTCCCACATCGGCGGCCTGGCCGAGGAGCCGCACTCGGGCCTCCTGGGCCTGCGCCGGGTCCGAGTCGACGGCCCACTGCCAGGTCGGGTGCTCGACAAAGGCCGGGTGCGGCACCACGTCGGCGATGTGCAACAACGTTTTGCCGGCGGAGGTTATCGACACCGCGGCGTGGCCGGGCCGGTGGCCCGGCGCCGCCAGGAGCGCAATGCCGGGCAAAAACTCGACCCCTGCCTCGATGGGAATGACCCGGTCTCGAATAGCGGGCAGGATCTGGCGGCCAAAGCTGGTCATGAACTCGGGCCAGCGCGCCAGGGCCGCCTCGTCGTTCCAGAAATCCCACGCTTCCTGGAGCATCACGTAGCGAGCCCCGGTCAAGATCGCCTGCCCGGCCACGTCTACGAGCCCGCCCACGTGATCGCGGTCCCCGTGGGTCAGGATCACCCAGTCCACCTCGCCCGGCGCCACTCCCAGGGCCTGAAGCTGGTCGGCCACGCTCCCGCCGCGCTGCACCCGGGGCAGGCGCATCTTGTACCGCGTCTCGAAGGCCTCGTTCTGCGCGGGGTTGTCCGGCCCGAGGCCGGTGTCGACGAGGATGTGATGCTGCGCCGAGCGGACGTGCAGATAGTTGTAAGAAAAGGCAATCTCACTGGCCGAGTAACCGCCCCGGACAAGGGCCTCTTTCCACGTCTCGGGCGGCACGTTGCGCACCATGCCCTCCACAGGCAGGACCGCCCGGCCATCCTCCACCACCGCACACCGCAGATCTCCCACCGCGAACGAGTATGCTGCCACGTCACTTCCTTTCCGGCCGGCACGCCTGCGCCGGGCCTATGGCCCATTCCACCTGGACCATGATCTAGTACCATACTTGGGCCTTGTTGTCAAACTGCTGTCCACGGGCCGGTACCGGCCCGTGCCTGCCGTTCTCGCCCTTACCCGGTTGGGTACCTACCCATCCCCCCTCGAGTGGGTAATCCGCCGGCCGGCGCCTCTGGCCCTTGCAGGCCACGAGTTCCGATGCCCCGGCACCCAGGGGAGCCATGAAAAGATAGCTCCATTTGCCATTCAGAACCGCCCATTCGGGGGTATGACCCGCGCCGGTATAGGGATATAATGGAGGGGCACGATTTGCACAAAGCTCAAGGTGAGCTTTGAAGAAGGGAAAGACGGTCAAGTCAGGGGAGAAGAGCCAGGGAGTAGATTCTCTCGAGCTCGCAGGGGTCCATGGCGGTTTGAAGTGCAAGCGACGGGCTATCGAGGATGAGCAGGACCTCGCGCCGCGTCGTGCTTTTGGCATGGAACTCTCAACTGGACACTCGACGACGCCGGAAGGGAGGCGAGACGTTGAACTAGATCAAAGGTTTGCTTCTTCGATCACTTCATAGAATCGCAAACAGGAGGCAAAGAGAAAGAATGAGCAGCGAAAACAAGTTCTGGAATGACGATCTTTCCAGACGAGCGTTCCTCAAGTGGTCCGGCGTGGTTGGTGGGGCTACGCTTGCCGGCAGTGCCCTGGTTGGGTACGCGCCGGCTGCCCATGCCGACACCACGACTGATGACACGACGACCGGGTTGCCGTTCGGGGCGGATACCGTAGTCCCAGTGAGGTGCGGCTGCGGCGATGTGTGCGGCACCTATCATATGGGCAACGCCCACGTGAAGGATGGCGTGATCGTGTACTATGATGGCTGCAAAGAAGCCGAGAACAAGGGCGGACTTTGTGCGCGTGGCATGTCGGCCATGCAGGTCATTTACCATCCCGATCGCGTGAAGTATCCCATGAAGCGCATCAATGAAAAGGGCGTCGCGGGCAGGTTCCAGCGAATCTCCTGGGACGAGGCCTATGACCTGATGGCGCAAAAGATGGTGGACGCCATCAACGACGAGGGCTCGCAGACGGTTGGATTCGACAGCGGGCACTCGAT
>JAAYZQ010000253.1 GCA_012514775.1 Anaerolineaceae bacterium | reverse complement strand
TACCGGAGCGACGGGAAGGCGTTGCAGGGCAGCCCGTATCCTGGGGACCTGTGGGGAGTTGCGCCGGGGTTTGCGAACGCCGGGGGAGGCGACTATCACCTGGAGACGACGTCAGCGGCGGTGGACGCGGGATACAACGTGGGGTCGACGGTGCCCGTGGACTATGACGGGATCGCCCGGCCCCAGGGCGAGGCCTTTGACATCGGCGCCTGTGAGTGCACAGGCGGAGTGCCGCCAGCCGCCCCTACCGCCACGGTCGATCACATCTATGACAACGAGAGCAGCGCCTTTTCCAGCTCTTACAAACAAGACGCCTGGCAGCGGTACGAAGAAGCCGGCGGCGAGCATTATGGCGACAGCCATGCATACAATCACCTCCTCGGCACGGGACAGGACGTCGCCACCTGGTCGTTCTCGGTGCCCGAGCCCGGCCGCTACGCCGTCTATGCCTGGTGGTGTGGCGGGGAATGGCGCCCAGCCGACGTTCCGTACGTCGTCAACGGCTCCACCAGCTCCAGGACGCTGCGCGTCAACCAGCAGATCAACGGCGGGAAGTGGAACTTGATTGGGACCTTTGAATTCGAGACCGGTGGTTCTATCTCTGTCAAGGACGACGTCACGTCCGGACAGGACGTCGTCGCCGACGCCGTGGGCCTGACCCACGTGGCCCCGCCCAGCAGAATGGTGCCGTGGAAGCTCTATCTCTCTGTGATCCACCATTGACGGCTGCTGCACCAGAGACAGGAACCAAAGGGCCTCGAGAGAGGCCCTTTTTCTTGCCCTGGCAGTATTTCACTGTTGACAAAGGGCCAGAATGTGGTATCATACGCCTGCCCGGGGTCCCCGAGCCGGCACCTTGGGTGAAGCATATTCTGCGTCCCTAATTCCTTCCGGTGGACGCTGCAACCCTCGATGTGGCCAGCCACTGGTCACGGTACCGGGAGCCATGGTCAAGATACCACGCGGAGACACCCTCATCGTCTGCGGGCTCGTGCTCCTACTCACAATTGCATCCTGTTCACCGCTGCCCACCCCTGTTCCCGGGCAGAGGCCCGAGCGGCCCCAGCCAGGAGACTATTACGTGGACGCGCTGCGGGGTTCCAATTTGAACCCCGGTACAGCGTTGGCGCCCTGGCGCACCATCCAGAAGGCGGCAGACACCGTCGTAGCCGGAAGCACCGTTCACGTCCGGGCCGGACGCTACCAGGAGCGAGTCCGGGTTACGACGCCCGGCAAGCGCGGCGCGCCCATCATCTTTCAGGCCGTTGGCGCGGTACGGACCAGAGGGTTTACCATCCTGGCCGATGACATCACCGTGCGTGGCTTCGAGATCACGGGCACGGAGGACCTGTGGGATGACGGCGTTGGCATCTTTGTCAACGCCGGCCGCTGCGTGCTGGAGGACAACGAGATTCGTCACGCGACGCGGGGTGGCATCCTGCTCTTTGGCGAGATGGGAGAGCCGGGTAGCACCGATTGCATCGTGCGGAACAACCTGCTGGTTCGCAACGGGCTGGTGGGCATCGAGCTCCACGGCGACGACCACGTCATCGAGGGCAACGAGATCTGGGGCACGGTCCAGCATCATCCACGCTGGGCCGACCCACCCCGCTGGGTGGACGCCGATGGCATCCGCTTCTTCGGGCGTGGACATCAGATCAGGGGCAATTATATCCACGATATCAGCTACGACGACGTCCAGAACGTGAACCCGCACATCGACTGTTTCCAGACCTGGGGACCGGCGGTGGACATTGTCTTCGAGGGGAACCGCTGCGAGAACCTGGAGTACCAGGGACCGGACGAGCAGGGCAAGGGCTTCATGATCGAGTCCCAGAACGGGCTCGTGCGGGACATTGTCATCAGGAACAATGTCATCCTGGCATTTAATCAGATCACCATCCTGGACGGCCGCCGGATCCAGATCCTGAACAACACGTTCGTGAGCGACCTGGACTTTGATCTTTCGACGCAGGTGGGAATCGGTCTCTTTCGCTCGCTGCGCGTCACGATCAAGAACAATATCTTTTACAACATCGCGAGGCCGCACCTGGCTCCCGATACGGTGTCGGAGCGGAGCCTGGATGCGGGGTACAACAACGTCTATCGCAGCGATGGGCGCCGGCTATCGGGATCACCATCCCGAGGCGACCTGTGGGGGGTGGATCCGGAGTTCGTGGACGCCGCCGGGGGGGATTTTCGACTGCAACTTTTGTCTCCCATGATCGATGCTGGAACGGACGTCGACGTCACCACGGATTTCGCGGGCAAGGCCCGGCCCCGGGGCGGAGGTCACGACATCGGCGCCTTCGAGTCGGTCATCGAGCTGGTGGAACCTGAAGGGGCCGGGACCTCTCCCCACACCTTCATGCCCGGCAGCCCCGTTCTGCCGCTTCCTCTCTAGGGTGTTGCCGCAGGCGCGGACCCGGCAGCCACCATGTGCTGTTCTATCTCTTTCGTTCTCAAAGCCGTGTAGAACCAGTCAAATGGGACCTGGTCGACAGCAATGTCGATAGACCGCTTGGCCTGGTAGCACATCATGCGCAAGCCGTTTTCGGCAGGCACGCCCAGGGTGCCGGCCTGCTGCAGAAACCTGGATCGGGCCGGGTTGTAGTTGAGGTCAAAAAAGAGCCGGGCATCCTGTCCCGTGCGCAGGTCCTCCAGGGGCGAGACGCCGGCCTGCTCGCCACGCCCCAGGGGCGTGGCATTGACGATGAGGGCCGGCCGCAGGTGCGGCAGATCCTCCGGCGCGACGGCGCATACCCGGCAGCCGTTGTGGCTCAGCCGGCTTTCGATGGCGTGGCTCCGGGCCTCGACGATGTCATAGAGCCATATTTTGGATATGCCCGCCGCGGCCAGGGCGGTGGCCAGGGCTCGCCCGGCGCCTCCGGCGCCATAGATGAGGGCGCTATCCAGGTCGTCCATGAGCCCTGTCGCGTGCAGGGCGTCCATGAAGCCCATGCTGTCGGTATTGTACCCCCACAGGACACCCTCTCGATTCACGACGAGGTTCACCGATCCCATGCGCCGCGTCGAGTCATCCATCTCGTCCAGGTAGTTCATGATTGCTACCTTGTGGGGAAAGGTTACGTTGCAGGCCAGGATATCGAGGGCGCGGATGCCCTGTATCGCGTTCTCCAGCTCCTCGGCGGGCACCGAGTAGGGCACGTATAGGTACTTGCGTTCCCAGTAGGATAACAACTGGTTGTTGAACGAGAAGGCGAGATCCGCGTGCCGAATATCCGCACCCAGGAGTCCCAGCAGACGCGTGCCAGCTCGGACACAAGTTCCCATTCTATCCAGGACCAGCGGCTTGGCCGGAAATCCTGCCACTTTGGTATCAGTCATAACTTGCCTTTCACTACGTTCAAGACTTTGCCTTTCACTTCGTTCAAGACTTTGCCTTTCACTTCGTTCAAGACCTTGCCTTTCACTACGTTCAAGACTTTGCCTTTCCTGCGTCTCCATGGATATATTGCTCGATCAACGTTCTCAGCTTCCCGGCCAGGACACGCATGTGCGCCGGCTCGATGACGATCCGGTTATCGCCCGTGATGGAGCCGTGGTCGCCGGGGATGGCGTGCACCGACCATTCACCCCGGGCCAGGTGCCGCCACTCCAACTGCGGATTGTCCGGGATGCCAAGGGAGCCCTCGGAGAGAAAGACGTGGATCGGACCGGAATAGGGCTGGGGGATGTAGCGCCGCAGTGCCCACACATTGGCCACGAGCTTTAGTTTCAAGCGGACAAAGGCACTCAGCTCCGCCGGGCCCTGGGGAGCGTTTCCCTCCCGCGCATAACCAACGCGTCGCAGGAACCGGTCGTAGAGATAGCGCAGAAAACTCAGGTAGGCCTTTGGTCCTGGCCGCCAGGGGCGTGCCGGCTCCACCATGGCCAGGAGAGACACCCGCTCCCCCTGCCCCACGAGCTGCTGCGCCATCTCGTAGGCTACCACGGCGCCGAGGCAGACACCACCCAGGAAGTAGGGGCCGTGGGGCTGCACGCGCTGCATCTCTCGTACGTACAAAGAAGCGACGGCCGGAATCTGGGCTGGATTGTGGGGCCCATCCTGGAAGCCGTAGAAGGGTTGATCGGGCCCCAGGAATCGGGCCAGGTCACCCAGGTCGGTAAAGACGTTCCCCAGGTTGCCAGGCAGACAGAAGAACGGCGGCCTGGCGCCGGCTGATGGTCCGTGCACTGCCGGGCGCTGGACGCTAACCAGGGGTGACCCCTCTCCCCCGGTAGCCGACCGCTCTGATGGGGCCCCGGATCTGCCGCGCACCACCTGGGTCAACTCTTCGACCGTCGGGTATTGGTAGAACGTCGGCGGTGCAACCTTCTGTCCGAACTCGCGCTCGATCTCGACCAGGAGGCGCACGGCCGACATGGAGTGGCCGCCCAGGTCGAAAAAGTTGTCCCTGATGCCCACCTGCTGCCGGCCCAGCACCTGCTGCCAGGCCCTCACCATTCGCCTCTCCAGCTCGTCGCGGGGCTCCAGGAGGTCGCCGTATCCGGGCCCCTGGGCGGAGTCTCCGTTTCGGCCGGCGTCGTGGCCTGCCCGGTGCCCGGGTGTGGCGCCCAGGGCCATGAGGGCCTTGCGGTCCACTTTGCCGCTGGCGGTCAAGGGCAGCGCATCGACGGTGACAAAGGCGGCCGGAACCATATAGTCGGGCAGCGCCCTCAGCAGCGCCTCGCGCAGCTCGCTTCCGGAGGGGGCGCGCCCGCCGGAAGGAACGATGTAGCCCACAAGCTGCTTTTCACCGGTGCCATTTTCGGCCGTCTCGGCCGCCGCGGGGTCCGCACCCGGAACGGGCTCCAGGAACCGGGGATCGCCGGCACCGTTGGACTCGGCCACTACTACAGCCTCCTCGATGCCATCCACCGCCAGCAGCGCCCGCTCGATCTCGGCTACCTCGATGCGAAAGCCCCTGATCTTGACCTGGAAGTCCTTACGCCCCCGGTACTCCAGCAGGCCGTCGGCGTGCATCAGGCCCACGTCGCCCGTCCAGTATAGCCGCTCGTCGCCGCCCTCGGGATCCGGCCGAAAGGCCGCCGCGGTCAGCTCTGGCTGCCGCCA
Organism: Anaerolineaceae bacterium; assembly: GCA_012514775.1. The sequence continues at coordinate 8,687 of JAAYZQ010000253.1, read as the reverse complement.
ATAGCCACGGGCCAGGTACCTGCTCTTGACGACGATCTCGCCCGGCTCGCCGGGTGCGACCTCGCGGCCGGCCTCGTCGACGAGCATGACGTGCTTGTCGGGCACGGGGTAACCGGCCGGCACCAGGTTGCCCCCCAGATCTTTCACTGCGTTCAAGACTTCGGGAAGCGGCGTGTCGTGGTCCATGAAAAAGAGGCGGTAGTTGTAGGTCTCGGTGGCTCCCAGGCGATTGACGAGGATCGAGCCCGGGGCAAAGTGTGCCCGGTGCAACTCTACCTCTCGCCTGGTAACCGCCTCGCTGGCCAGCACCAGCAGGCGAAGGTGCGGAAAGCGAGTTTCGCCGCTGAGGGCGTCCACGAAATAGCGAAAAGGCGTCGGCACCCAATCGCAGATGGTCACCTTTTCCACGTCGAGCCAATCTTCCAGCCCGGCAAGGCCCTGTTTCTTGACGTTCCACGGGTAGAGGGTCGCCCCGTTGAGAAGCGCACAGAAAATATCGACCATGGCCGAGGAAAAGCTGATGGAGTGAAGGAGCGTCAGCCGGTCGTCGGCGGTGATGTGGAAGGCGTTGGTATAGTTCCTGATGCCGGCCAGCACGCTTCGGTGGTCGAAGGCAATCCCCTTGGGCTGCCCGGTGGAGCCCGAGGTGTAGATGATGTAGGCCAGTGCCTCCGGCGGCACCTGCAGGTTGGGGTTTTCGTCCGGCAGGCCCGAGCCCTGGGCCATCGCTTCGCCCAGGTCGATGACCTGGTCGGAATCCACGCCCAGGCGGGCGGCCAGTTCGCCGGTTGCCTGCGGCCCCTCCTGGTTTTCTCCGGTCATGGCCAGAACCAGCCCGGCGCCCGAATCGCGCAGCATGTAGGCCAGCCGCTCGTCGGGATAGGCAGGGTCGAGGGTCACAAAGATGCGGCCCGCCTTCAAGACGCCAAGAATGGCGGCCACGGTGGGGGCAGCGTCCTCCACCAGGAGTGCCACCGGGGCCTCGTCCTCGCCACCGCGCGACAATATGGCGTGTGCCAGCCGGTTCGCGGCGCGGTTCAGCTCGCCGTAGGACCACTGCCGGCTTGCCGGCCCGCCGTCCTCCCGGTGGACCCTGATGGCCACCCGCGTTCCGTGCTTAAGCACCTGCTCCTCGAAGCGGCTCGCCAGCGACTGCTCGATCTCGTGGGGGGCAAAGGACACGAACGCGCCCGTGGGATGGTACGCGCGCTCCCGGATCGCCTCTTGTTGTGCCAGGCCCGGGGACACGAGCTCCAGATCTCGGTTCATCTCTCGCTTCATGGTCTCACCGGCACTTCCCGGCCCAGGACGGGCTGCATGTCCGCCTCCACCTTGGGGCCGGCCAGGGGCGCGACGACCAGCACCCCGGCGCGCAGGCGGATCTCGCCTCGTTCTATGCCAGGCGAGGCTACGCCAGGCAAAGTCGCCTCCGTCTCAAGCTCGAAACCTTGGCTTTCACTTCGTTCAAGACCTTGCCGTCCGGCCGGCAGCGTTGGCCTGCTCTTGCCTCGCTCACGCCACCCGGCGGCAACCTCGGCCGGCAGGGCGTGCCAATATCCGCTCTTCTCCTTCACGGTCTGCAAAAAGTCGACGTACACGGCCCGGGTCCGCTCCTCCCGCAAGTAGTCGGGATGGCTGTTGAGAAGGGCCATGCCATGGTAGTTGCGAATCACCTCGAGCTTTTGCAGCCAGAGCCTGGGCGTCTCCTCGCCAAGGACGGAAGTCAGCGTGTAGTCCTGCGCCAGGGTGTAGGGCAGCTCCAGGAAGTGGCCGACCTGGAAGGGCCAGAGGCTCATGGCTCCGCCGGGCATGGGCTCGTAGGGATCGGTGTCAAAGAACGAGAGGTCGTAGTCGATCTCCAGGTCCTGCATCCACTCGGGCTGTCGATGGGTCAGGGGCGTGCGAAAGCCCCGGGCCTCGAACCGGTGTAGGTAGTCGTTGATGCGCGCCACGCGCCGGCTCCACTCGGCGTGGGAGCGGAAGAGCTTGCCGTCGTGCTTTAGCCCATGCACCCCAACCTCAAAGCCCCGTTGTCGCAGCTCGGCCAGCAACGCCTCATCGACCGTATAGCGCTCGGGCACAAAGTTGAAAGAAGAGCGAAACCCGTGGCGTTCTTCCAGGTCGGCCACGGCCCGGACGTAGGACTGTCCCTCGGCGGTTTCCACGTCGTGGGTGAGGACCAGGGCATAGGCCCGGCCGTGAGGCCAGAAGTTGCGAAACGACAGCGAATTCTTGCCCGTAGCGACCAGAATCTGCTTTGCCACCTCCCAGAGAAAGCGGGCGTAGCGGTCCTCGATGGGCCAGCCCAATTGCGACTTGTCCTGCATAGGCCGGCTCGTGAGGCGGCGGAGCATCCGGGTCACGGCGCGTGGCAGGAAGGGCTTCAGGGTATAGTAGGCGCGGCGGGTGGCGCCGAGGCGCCAGCGCTCGGGGCCGAACTGTCCCTCGCCCAGCGTCTGAAGCAGGATGGCGTCCAGGTCGTACGAGCCCGGCTCGATGGTGTCGGGCAGTTGCGGCAGCTCCAGGACGTGGACCGACCGGGCAACCGCCTGGAGCCAGTCATCGGGCGATACGATCGGTTGGCCGTTCTCCCCTGGCTCCAGGAGCCAGAATCTTGCCGGGGTGTTGGAACTCCATAGATTCACGTTCATCGGCGGATGGCTGCTCCCTTGATTCTCTCCCACATCTTGCCCAGGAGCGCCACGGTAAAGGCCACCCCCGGCCCCGGGTCGTCCCTGGAATAAATGGCCCACATCTTCTCGCCGCGCAGCGAGCCCAGCCACTGGCCGATGGATAGCTGGCCCTTGCGCCGGTAGTCAAAGGCCGCCCTCATGTCTCGCTGCCAGTCCACCCAGATCATGTCGTCGCGGTAGGCCAGTTGCGGTTCCACCGGCTGCCGGAGGGCATCTTGATAGGCAAGGTAGGCCAGGTCCACGCCACAGCGGGCGCCCAGGCCGTCCCACATGCCAAAGCGCGTGTTGAACTCGATGAGCTTGTAGGTTCCGTCCCGGGGGTCCTTCTTGAACTCCAGGCCGCCCAACCCCTGGTAGCAACTGGCCTCGAGTAGCTGCAGGGCCGCGGCTTCGAGATCGGGATCGTGAAAGGTCCGCACGTAGCTGGCCGAGCCAAATCCCGTTGGAATGACGCGCAGCTTTCTCCCGGCAAAGATGCCCAGCGGCCTCGACTCGCGGTTGAGGTAGAAGGCGATGTAGGCCAGGCGGCTGTCCTCGCCGGGTACGACCTCCTGTACGACGAGGCGGCTATCGTGGACAGCGATGCGCCGGTAGGTTTTTACCAGGGTTGACGGATCGTGGCACAGGACGACCTTGGCCCGGCCCTGCAAAAGTCCCCGCCGCAGCAGGCTGGTGAACTCGGGCGTGTGCCAGTAGGTGCTCTCCGTGGGCTTCAGGATCGCCGGGTAGCTGATCTCGGCGGCTATCTCCTCGATGCTCATCGTCCCGTTCACCGGCAACGTCCTGGGAGTGGGCAGGTTTACCTCCTGGGCCGCGGCCCGCAGGCCGTCTTTGGTGGTCAGCCTCTCCATCGTCTCGTGGTCGGGCATGACGTACTCGTAGTACCGGCCCAGAACGTCCCTGTGCCGCGAGCAGAGCAGGACGTGCATGTCACTCAACGGAAAGAGCACGGCCCTGCCCAGGCGCTTGCCCATGTCCACGAGAAACTGCAGGTAGGAGGCCTCGTCCCGCTCAGGGTTCGGGCTCCGCACGAACTTGATATGCCGGGAGAACCTGCCCACGGCATCCGGGTGGGCGTCGACGCCATAGACGGGAATGCCGCGCGGGGCCAGGGAGCGGGCGATGTCCAGGCCCATGTGTTCGTCGAGGGGTGTCACAACTGCCGGGATTGCTTTCATCTGCCTGTTATACTCCCTGTTCACGACGGCGCGCCCCTGAGGGAGGCAACGGGCCATCTGTTTTCGGTTCCTCATCCAGGCCCCCGGGCAAGGTGGGCTTGGCCTGCGTGGAGCCGGGCGTGCCGGCGGGGCGCGCAGCGCCAAAGAGCCCCAACCGGCGAAAGAGCTTGTAGCCCACCTTGCTGGCGTTCAGCAGTACGGGTGCGTGCACGCAGGTGTTGCGCCCGTAGGAAACCAGCTCGCCGCCAAACTTGGCCTTGAAAACGCGCACGCCATACTCCTCGTCCGGCTTGCCCGCGCCGCCAAAATCATACACCCGGTATCCCCGGAGGGCGGCCCACTCGAGGATGCTCCAGGTGAGGACCTCGTTGGGCACGTAGGCGCCATAGTCCCGGTCCGTGCCACCGTACCAGCCGTAGGCCGTGTCCTTGTAGAGAAGCTCGACCGAACAAGCCGCCGGCTTGCCCTCCACTCGCGCCAGGCTGAAGCGGGCCATCCGGCGCGGGACCAGCAGATCGAAGGCCGCCTCGAAAAGCGAGCCGTCGGCCAGGGGGACCTCGGCGGCGGCGTAGGTCTGGCGCAGCAGCTCGTAACAGTCGGCCAGACCCTGGCGGTCCCGCACCTCCTCGACCACGACGTCGCCCTTGCGCAGCGCGCGCCGGATCTGCTTGCGCGTGCGCCGGCTGATGTTTTGCAGGATCTCGTCCGGCGGGCGATCCAGGTCGACGAGATAATTCAGATGCTCTTCGTAGGTGAAACCCCGCCGGTCGAGGATCGGCTGTAGCCCGTCCAGAGGGGTGAGGTTGCGCAACTCGGTAAAGAGCAGGCGCCCATCGGTCGCTTGCCGATAGGCCTCCATCAGGCGGTCCAGGGCCTGCTCGCCCTCGGGTCCGGGCGCGGCGATCACGCTGCCATAAACCACGGCGCGCGTCGTGAAGCGGCGGAGCGGGCCGCCGAGGATGGTCCCTGCCCCGGGCCCGATGGGTACAGTGATCTCGACGGGCAGGAACAGGGCCAGGATCCGCTCCTCTCCCGGGTTGTGCTCGCCGTCCCGGTCGGCCTCGACGGCGGCCCACAAACCGGGCGTGTGCCCGGCGGCACGCTCAAACACCTGGAACATCTCGGGCGTGTGAAAGATATTTCCCTGGGGATGGTCCTCTACGAACCGGCTCCAGTTGCCCGGGTCGAGGGTTCGAACGATCCGTATTTTCATACGCTCCTCTCTTCGGCGTCTACCGGCGCCGGGAGACGGGACGCCGATGCGCCGGTTCCCAGGCGCTCGACCAGGTCCACGTACTCGGCGCCGATCTTGGTCCAGTTGTAGGTGCGGTTGAAGGCATCGGCCCTGCGGGCCAGGGCGGCAAGGCGGCCCCGGTCGGCATAGAGCGCCACCAACACGCTGGCCAGGTCTTCCACGCTGTTGGGAGTAAAGAGCTCGGCCATGGTGCCCTCGAAGTAGCGCTCGATGGCGGTCGTCCGGGCGGCGATGGACGGCAAGCCCAGGGCGGCATACTCCATCAGCTTGGTGGGCAGCAGCCCGTCGGTGAAGGGGTCGTCGCGGTAGGGCACGATGCCGGCATCCGCCTGGAGGATGATGGCGGGCAGCTCCTCGGCCGGGCGCAGCTCGTAGTAAAAGGCCACCCGGCCGTCCACCTTCAGCTCCCTGGCCAGGTGCCGCAGGCTGTCCATGTAGTCGCCGCGGCCGAGGATGGTGAGGTGGATGTCGGGCGCCTGGTCTTCCAGGCGGGCCATGGCGCGCAGGGCCAGGTCCAGGCCGTAGCGCTCCACGACGGCGCCGTGGTAGATCAGCCGCAGCCCGCTCCGCTGGCCCGAGCCATTGGTGCTTCCGGCGCCGTCGAGGGCAGGGCGCTCGCCGTCCGGCCGCACAAAGATGGCGTCGTCGGCGACGTTCATCACCACGCTCACCTTTTCGCCGGGCACACCGCGCTCGATGAGGTTCTGGCGCCAGTGGTGGCTGACGGTGATGACGTGGTCGGCAAAGCGAGTGGAGAGGCGCTCCTGGAGGCGGACCAGGCGCACCGGCAGGCTGCCCGCTCCGCGTCCGAAGCGGCCCATGTAGAACTCGGGCATCAAGTCGTGGAGATCGAGGATGAGCCTGGCTCCGAGCAGCCTGGGCAGCCACCCGGCAAACACCAAAAAGTCGGGCGGGCTATGGAGTTGGACCGTGGCGTAGGGCGTGATCAGGTGGCGCCAGGAAACCGTGACCATGGCCATGAAGAGAAAGGCCACGTATTCCAGGAACTGGGCGGCCAGTCCACCGCGCCTGTAGCGCCGCACGGGCAGGCGGTAGATGCGGGTGCCCTTGAAGGTTTCCCGCGCCGCCTCGCCCTCTTTCCGCAGGCTGATAACGTCCACCTGGTAGCCGCGCTTGAGGAGGGCTTCGGCCTGGCGCTGCACCCGCGTCTCTCCCAGGGGATAGTAGGCGTGGACGATCATGCAGTGCCGTTTCGCGGCGCCCGGTCGCTTTCGCTCGCTGGTGATGGCGTTATTGTTCATCGTGTATCAGCTCCCAGAGTTCGGCGGATTTGACCTGCCACTCGGCGTCCAGTGTGGCCTTCAGGGCCGCCATCTCCTTGCGCAGCGTCTCCTCGTGCTGCTGAGCATAGCGCACCCCCTGGCAGACACCCTCCACGCTGTTGGGAATGTGGACCGTGCCCCTGGAAAAGTACTGCCGCAGGATGGGCCAGTCGGAGGTGATCAGCGGTGTGCCCAGGGAGACGGCCTCGAAACCGCCCATGAGCAGGGTATGGTTGCGGGTGGTGAGGTCGATGATGGTCCCGGCCTGGCGCAGCAGCCCGATGTACTGATCGTAAGGTACAAAGCCGGTCAGGTGGCAGTTATCCGGTTTCAGCGCCAGGAGATCCGGGGTAATGCGCCGGGAGTCGCCGGTGACGTAAAAGCTGACGTCGGGCATCTGCCGCGCCGCCTCAAAGACCACGTCCAGAGGCTCGTCCAGCTCGTAGGTGCTGATGACCGCCACGTGGAAGGGCTCGTGATTCCCGTTGCCGGCCTCCTTGAGCGGGTAGGGCGAGCCGGGCGGGTAGTCGCCGGCCAGAAAGCCGATGACCACGTAAGGGACCCCCCATTGCTTGACGATGTCAGCCTGGGCCTTGTTGTGAACGATGACGGTCAGGGCGCCGCGGGCCAGGCGCCGCAGCAGCCCCAGCGCCCAGCGCCACCGGGGCGCGATAAAGGCGCTGGTGTGGGAATCGATGATGTATTGCGCGCCGTGCAGCCTGGCGTACAGGTAGACGACCAGGACGGCAAAGATGGGCGGATTCTGCACATAGACCACGTCGGGCCGCTCGCGGCGCAGCAAGCGCCACGTCTTCCACGCCTGGATGGGGTAGCGCAGGGGCGCCTGCCACAGCTTGCCCTGCTGCCCTACTACGATATAGTGGGGCTCTGTGCCAAACCGCTCGGCCAGGAGGTCCGGTCTCCGGTCGTAGCGCACCCAGGCGATAAAGCTCGTCTTTTTCACCTCGGCTCTCCCATCGGAAGTACGCGGTCTCCGTTGCCGCCGGTGGGATCCGTGGCGCGGTCTCCGTCTCGCCGGCCGTCCCCGTTTCGCTGCACCGGGCCGCCCGGCTGGACGTCGTACCACTCCACCAGGCCGACGTTTCTGAGCCAGGCGGCCGTGAGCTCCAACCCGGCATCGACGCCAAAGCGCGGCCGGTAACCCAGCAATTCCTGGGCCTTTTGGGTCACGTACAGGGCATCGCGGTTGTAGAGCCCCAGGTCCTCGAGGCTCGGCGTGCCGCGGATAGACTTTTCGGCCGACAGCATGGCTTCCTTGGCGGGCCTGAATTTGCTCGCCAGCCGCCGCAACGGCTTTTCATAGCGCTTCTTGGCCAGACGGGCAGCGCTGCGCACCGGACTCATGAGCGTGGCCCGCAGGCGCGTCCTGTTGGGCTCGATCTTGCGCAGGGGGGGTAGCCCCATGGCCGCGTTGAACCTTGCAAAGTACTCGTTCCAGGTGATGGTCTCCGGGCCGCTCAGGTTAAAGGCCTGGCCGACGGCCGCCGGGTGTCGAGCGGCCAGGAGGAGGCCTTCCACCAGGTCAGAGACGTACAACAGGTTGCAGATGCCCTGGCCATAGCCTTCGAAAACGCCCCAGTTACCCGACTGGAGCTTGGCCGCCATCTCGACAGTCCACGTGCGGCTGAAGGGACCGTAGACGATGCTCGGCCGGAGGACCGTCACGGGCAGCCCCTTCTCGGCATATTCCCAGCACAACCGCTCGGCCTCGATTTTCGAGTCGGCGTATTCGATGCCTGTCGGCGTCAGGGGGTGGGTCTCGTCGACCTTGCCCTGGGGCGTGCCGTATACGTCGGCGGAGCTAATGTAGACGAAACGGCCCACGCCCGCCCGCAGGGCGCCCTCCAACATGTTGCGGGTGCCCTCGATGGTGACTCGCGGAGAGCTGTAGGCGGTGTGGATCACCCGCAGCGCGCCCGGATCGGCGGACTCGTCGCCGGTCATGGCGGCGTCGATCTGCTCGGGCTTCATGACGTCAAGGAGGACCGGCTCCAGCCCGAACCTCGCCAACCGGACGGCCTTGGACCAACTGCGCATCCCGGCGCGGACCGGCACGCCATCGCGCAAATGGAGCGTCTCGGCGAGCCAGCCTCCGATAAAACCATTGGCGCCCGTGATGAGAAAAGTCTCTCTAGCGGCCATGGGTCACCTCCAGGGCAGGCACGGTGGCGGGGGTCTCCAGGACCTCGTACCAGGGCATGTCAAAGCGGGTGGCGGCCCGGTAGCAGTCGTCGATGAACTCGATGGAGGGCAGGGC
>JAAYZQ010000252.1 GCA_012514775.1 Anaerolineaceae bacterium | reverse complement strand
CCGACGCCGACGGTGACGGGTTCGCCCTGGAGGGCGGGGACTGCGGTGCCGTGGACTGTGACGACGGCAACCCTGCCGTTCACCCGGGGGCGGTGGAGAACTGCACCAACGGCATCGACGACGATTGTGACGGCCTCGTCGACGGCCAGGATGAAGGCTGCACCTGCACGGACAGTGATGGCGGCTTGAACTACGAGGTCGCCGGCTTTGTCGTGGGCGTCGGCGCGACGGGACCCACCCCGCCCAGGTACGACGTCTGCGAGACGGGCGACAGGGAAGGCTGGGTCCGGGAGTACTATTGCAACGGGACCACCCCCTGGCCCAAGTTCTACCTCTGTGCCTATGGCTGTCAGGAGGGCGCCTGCTCTCCACCGGCGTGCACCGACGCCGACGGTGACGGGTTCGCCCTGGAGGGCGGGGTCTGCGGAGAGGTGGACTGCGACGACGGCAACCTGGACGTCTATCCCGGCGCCGCCGAGATCTGCGCCAACGGCATCGACGACAATTGCAACGGCTTCGTCGATGACGGCGACCCTGCCTGCTTCCCCTGCACCGATTCCGACGGTGGCCTGGCCTACTTCCGCCAGGGAACGGTCATGGACCTGGCGGGGAACAGCTTTGTGGACGCATGCACTGGCACCCCCGGCCAGTTGGCAGAGTACTACTGCGATGCTTCCCTCAACGTTCAGTCCGAGGTCTATTCCTGCCCCGGGAGCTGCGTCGATGGGGCTTGCTACGTGCCGAACGTCGTCCTGATAGGCTGGGACGGCGTGCAGCGGGATCACCTGTTAGAGTGCTACAATCGAGAGCTGCCCGAATGCTCAAACGGGCTGCCCAACCTCCAGCAGCTTTCTGGTGGGATGATTTACAGCAATACGACGACGAGCGGCAGTACCTGCACCAAGCCCGGTTGGGCGCAGCTCGTGTCGGGTTACGACGCGGAGGTCATGGGCATCTATGACCTGGACATCTACCAGCCGCTGCCCGAGGGCTACTCGATCTTTGAGAAGGTCGAGGACTACCTGGGCCCCGACAATGTCGTGACCATGTTCGTCTCGGCCAAGGGGGTACATACCGGTGGAGCGTGCATTGGCGATCCGACCCTCGACGATGGCGTGCCGGCCATTGAGGACAAGGGGCAGCCTTACTGCATCACCAAGAACTACCTGGACTATTTTGAGCTGGACCTGGTCAGGAATCCTGACATCGGCAACCGGGCGTTGGCGCTGCTGGAAGCCCACCAGGACGATCCTTTCCTGGCCCTCTTCCTGTGGCGGGACCCGGACGTCACCGGGCACCTGATTGGCGAGAACTCGACCCAGTACACGTCCAAGCTGCTCGAGCTGGACGGCTGGCTGGGGCAGGTCGTGACCAGGCTACAGCAGCTCGGCATCTATGACCGCACGCTGGTCTATGTTGTGACGGATCACGGCTTTGACGAAGGGACCTCCAGGCACCAGAACGCGCCCTATGGCTTCTTGGCGAGCAACGACCCGGGGATCGTGAGGGACGGGGACCGGAAGGACCTGGCGCCGACGATCCTGGAGCGTTATGGCATCACCACGGATGCGGTGGGCAGCGCGCCGGCGGTGAACGGCCACTCCCTCCTCGCCTTCCCACCCCTGGCCTGCATTCCCGAGGGCCAGGCATACATCGACTACCCCGGGGCGCCTGCCTGCTGCAGCGGCCTGACTCTGATAGGATTCGACATAAAGGTAGGCATGTGTGTGCCGCCAACGGGTGGAACGGGCGACGCCTCCGGCTACTGTACCGCCTGCGGCGATGGTGTGTGCGCGGTGCCCGAGAACATGTGCAATTGTCCACAGGACTGCGAGCGCTAGGAGGAGTTGAGAATTCTATCGATCCAGGCCGTATCCTTTCTAGATCTACTGCGGTATAATGTATGAGGGAGCTAAGACGCCGCCCCCCATGATAGCTGCATGCTCCCATGCCGACCCATCGCCGATCAGCACCGCTGCAACTGCATAGAAAGCCAAACCTGTCATGCCTATTGGTCCGGTGGTCACGTTGGAGCACCGGTCCGCCAGGAAAGGAGGGCTCACTAGCAGACCGAGCGCGAATACTACTTCCGCGACCGCCTATGATTGCATCTTTAGAAAATAGCACAGGGATGGCCGTCACTTGCTCGGCGCGGACAACAGTCCGCGCTCTAGTCCAGCAGGGCAAGGTGGTAAGAGCGGCGGATTGTTATCTGCCGCGAGCAGTATGAGCATACCTGCATCAATTAGTAAACCTGCAATAATGGGCGTGATGGCTCGACATTCTGAGACAAGGAGTAAACAGATGAAAAAGGGAACACTCGTATCGATTTTCGTGGCCTTGCTTTTGGTTCTGCTGCCCCTGACGGCCTTTGCCAGCTACACGCTCTCGCCGAGGATTCTGGCGGGGCAGAACCAGTTCGCCGGGGTAATCAAGGTTACCGGCAACGCGGATGGCTCGCTGACGCTCGTTTACATGCTGAGGGCGGGCTGGTGTATGACGGATTCAGCGGTGCACACGGGCCTGTCGCTCGACGACTTTCCGCAGAACAGTGGCGGCGCCATCCCGGGGCAGTTCGACTACCAATATGACTTTGGCGGCTGCGTGAACTCGGCGACGGTCACGATCGCCGATCCGGCGGGGTACAAGGAGCATACGTACGTTGCCGTGCACGTGAACGTGTATGGTCCCGACGGGGCACAGGAGACGGGCTGGACTGTAAACTGCGGCGACCTCGAAGCCGGGCAGTTCCCCGGTAGCAACTGGTCGGCCTTCTTCCAGGTCCCGGTTAACGCCTGGTACTAACGGGGGTTGATTGACCTCTTTTGCCTGGGT
>JAAYZQ010000251.1 GCA_012514775.1 Anaerolineaceae bacterium | reverse complement strand
TTCAGCGCGGTTCTGGGGCGATGAATCGCCCACTACCAACCTGTAGTGCGCGCTTCAGCGCGGTTCTTGGGCGATGGATCGCCCACTACCAACCTGTAGTGCGCGCTTCAGCGCGGTTCTTGGGCGATGAATCGCCCACTACGAACCTGAAGTGCGCGCTTCAGCGCGGTTCTGGGGCGATGAATCGCCCACTACGAACCTGCGATGAATCGCCCACTACGAACCTGCCTGGGCCCCTGAGGCTGGCACGGCCCGCACCTCGTACCAGCCGTCTCCCTTGGTGGCGTTCTTGCCCACGTGCACCTCCTGGCCCCACACCAGGTAGGGCAGCAGCGCCTCCCAGGTCTCGGCGCCGGCCTCGTAGGTGGCCGTGCCGACGAACCCGCCCACGGGCGTGGAGCGGCCCAGGCGGCGGGAGCCGCTCTCCAGGTCGATCCACTGGGTGAAATCCTGCACCATGCGCGCGCCGTCGGCCAGGGTCACCAGCTCCTCGCGGCCGGCCACGGGCGCCTCGCCGGCGTACTCGCCCCGCAGCGCGTCCAGCCGCTCCAACAGGCGGCGAACCAGGGGGCCGAGCCGCGGCCGGTGGACCAGCCGGCCGTCGTCGACGATGCGCGTCGGCGTCCAGAAGACGAGGCGCACCCGGCCGCCCTCGGCCACCTGCCCCAGGAGCGCCCCGGCCGCTTCGGCGACGTGCCCGGCGGTGACGGGCGCCTCCGGCATCCGCACGCTGGTCTGTCCTTCGCCCATCAAGGTCACAGTGGCGCCCGTCAGCGGGTTGATGGCCTCCACCCGGCGGGGGACAAACCGCCCCCGGCGCCCGCCGTCGACGCTCAGGCCGATGCCCGCCTGGCCCATGAGCGGCATGGCCACCACCAGGTAGGGAAACAGGTTGAGGGCCTGGGCAAAGAGGGTCAGCCCAAAGGCAAAGCGCTCGCCTGCCTCGAAGCGCCACGGCCGCCAATCGGCGCCGGGCACGCCGCGCAGGGGCGCCTCGACGGTGTAGGGCCGGGGTACGTCGCGCCCGCGCCCGCTCCCCTCCTTTTCCGTCGCCATCAGCCAGCACACGGGGCAGACGGCCTTGTGCCCGGCATCGGGTGTCTCGCGTTCGGACAGCGGGCAAAAGTGCCGCTGCAGCGCGCCCCACAGGGCGCCGCGGATGGACGGGCCCGCATGGGCCGGCAACGCCAGCGGTGTCAGCGCTTCGGCCTCGAAGCGCAGGTGGTGGACGGTGAACTCGTTTCCTTCGACCATGGTATCCTCCTCGGATCGGATGCTCGCCAGGCGCCCGGCACCTGGCGGCGGGCAGGCTCCGCCGATCCGGCACGATGGTGTGCCGGATCGGGCGGGTCCGCCGAGCGCCTGCTCGGTTGTATGATAGATTACCCAATGGCTGGGCGCCTGGGCCCGTCGCCGGCCTCAGTCGTCCAGTCGCTCGTAAAGGCTGTAGCTCCTGCTGGAGCGGGCGAGCCGGTACGGCAGGACGATGTGGTTGAGCACGCGCTCTTTGCCCAGCTTGACGCCCTGGCCGCTATAAACGTTTGCCTGCTCAAAGGTCATCCGCGGGCCGCAGTCGTCAAGAATCTGCACAACGCCTCGGCCATCGAACACTTGTTGGCCATCCCGCGGGTTGAGCAGAACGAAACCCGCAGGCAACTCCTCCACGGCCCGGGGTGGGCTCGTGAGCTGGACAAAGCCCCCGCGCTTGCCCAGGTAATTGATCTGCAAGA
>JAAYZQ010000250.1 GCA_012514775.1 Anaerolineaceae bacterium | reverse complement strand
CCAGGAGTCATAGCGAGGGGCACGCTCCCGGCCGGCGGCCGGGAGCGTTTCAGTCGCCCGCACTCCAGGGAGTCTAGCCGGCCCTGACCTCGATCTGCCCGTCGCGCACGCGCACCTCAAAGACAGGCTGGGCGTAGGTGGACGGGCCTTCGCGCACCGCGCCGCTGTCCAGGGCATAGCGCGAGCCGTGCCACGGGCAGGCCACCGTGCCGTCCTCGACGTGCCCCTCGGACAGGGGGCCGCCCATGTGGCCGCAGGTCTCGACCATGGCGTGGATCTCGTTCCCGTGGCGATAGAGCAAAACGGGCACGCCGTTGGCCTCGGCACGGCGCAGCTCGCCCACGGGCAACTGGGCCTCGGGCAGCAGGCGCACCCAATCCTCGGGCGGCTCCAGGCGGGCGTTGTGGTCGGGCCCCACCTGCTCGCTGTAGGCCAGGTGGCCGCCCAGGAAGGCGCCAGCGCCCATCGCGGCGTAGCCCAACAAGCTGGCCGCCCTGCCCGCGCCCCGCTGTCCACTTCCGCGCAGGGCCAGCGAAGCGCCGTGCAGCACGAGGGCGCTGGTGTTGAACAGGAGGTGCATGGTGCCCAGGCGCCGCGTGCGCTCGCCCCGCAGCCGGTGCCAGTCGGTGAGGCCGGCCGCTGCGGCGCCCGCCGCCCCCACCACGCCCAGGGCAATGGCCGCGTCGGCCGCCGTTTCGAGCCCCTTCCGGCTCCTGCCCGCCACGTCTATCGTGTCGATGAGCAGGGCCGCCGTCCAGGCGCCCACGGGAACGTCGGTGAGGGTCGGATGGAGGGGGTGGCCGAGCCAGGTGCCGTGCAAGAAGTTCATGAGCTTGAGCCCCACCTGGCCCGTGGAGTCATAGAACTTTTTCGCGGCGTCTTGGAGTGCCTTGCCGGGTGCGTCGAGCCACGTCTGGCGCGCGATGACGTCGGTCAGTCCTTCGGTAGCCATGGTCGCGTCTCCCTTCTTGAGGATCTGGAACAGGTTATCTCTGGAAGCGGGTCAGAACCCGGGTGGGTTCGGGGCAACGCTGCCGGGCGCGGCCGCTGCAGGCCACGATCTGGCTTTCTGGCCGGCGATGATGCGGGCTTCGGGCCAGGGAATTATAGCACGGGCGGGCGGCGGTGTCAACGAAGCGCGCCGCCTGCGCCGCTGCCGGGGGCGTCAGGCGACGCCCTTTTTCACGTCCATCTCGTGCAGCTTGTGGGCCGCCACCTCCTCCAGGTCGAGGTCCAGCAGGTCGAGGGCGATGCAGCCCATCATGATGGCGTCAAAGATCTCGACACCCATCTCGAGGTCGCCGGGCTCCGGCTCGGCGTTGTTGCGCACGTAGGCCGGCGACCGGCGCAGCCGCTTGTCGATGGCCTCGGCCACCTCCGTGGCCATAAAGTCCAGGCAGTCGGTCAGGTTGGGGTCCTGCCACTGCCCGGCCTCCGTCCATTTCCTGCGGTGCAGGCGAACAAGCTCCTGGATGCTCATCGCCCGGCCTCGGCGTGGCGCGCCTCGGCCCCGGCGACGATGGCCCGCAGGCTTTCCTCGACGCCCCCGGGCAGGGGCGGCGGCTGGTGGTGCTCCAGGATGTCGAGGACCCGGGCCCGCACCCGGTCGCCCAGGGTGTGGCTGCCGGCCGCCTGCCACGCGCCTCGCATCTGGCGGTCGACCAGCTTCGGAAACCAGGTCTCGGCCCGAAAGTGCTGGCGCGTGTGGGGCTGGGCCATATAGTGCCCGCCGGGGCCCACCCGCTCGACGACCTCCACCGCCAGCGTCTCGGGCGTAACACTCACGCCCGACAGGATTCGCCTGGCCATGCCAATGACCTCGTCGCTCATGACCAGCATGTCAAAGGAGCCCAGGAGCCCCGACTCGAGGTAGCCCACGTCGTGGATGAGGTTGGCTCCCGACAGAGCGGCGATGACGACGGACATGGTCGCCTCGATGGCCGCCTGCTGATCCAGCACCTTGGCGTCGGAACAGCCGGCGGTGGAGAACATGGGCACGCCCAGCCACTTGGCCACGTCGGTCATGGCGGCGCTGATGAGGGACAGCTCGGGGGCGCCGTAGGACAGGATGGAGGTCGCCATGTCCATGATCGAGTTCACACCGCCCATGATCACACCGGCCCCGGGCCGCGTGCACTGCGCCAGCACCAGGCCCACCAGGTATTCGGCCAGGGCCTGGACCATCGTCCCGGCCAGGGTCGCGGGACCCGTGCCGCCGGCCATGATGCACGGGGTATAGATCGCCGGGATGCCATTGGCCGCGGCGTACAGGACCTTGGACGTTGCCTCCACCGAGTGGCTGAGGGGCGAGCTGGGCTCGATATAGACCACGAACAGGGGGGCCCGGGCAAACTCGTCCGCGCCGCCCAGCACCTCGCAGGCCATGCGGTACTGGTCGGCCAGGCCCTCCCGGTCCACGGCGGTCACCACCAGGGGCTTGGCCGTGCCCTTGACCATGGCCAGGAACTGGGGCCGGTCGTAGGTCCGGGCCAGCACGCCCGAGGTCAGGCCCAGGGACATGTGAAAATCGATGTTGGGCAGCGCATCGGCGATGCGCGCCGCGTCGTACACGTCGTCAAAGGTGTATTTGCGCACCTCGCCGCTGTGGGGGTCGACCAGGGACGGGCAGTCGGAGCCGGTGCCGAAATAGAAGCGGTTCTTTTCCAGGACAATGCGCCGGCTCCGGTCGCGGCCGGCGACGACGATGCGGCTCGCCGCGGTGCGCAGGGCGTTCTCCACCACCCACGCCGGGATGCGCACCTGCGCCTCGCCCGGGCGCTCCTCACCGAGGAGACAGCCCGCGCCGCGCAGCCGCTCCAGCGTCTCATCGCCGTAGGCCCGGGTGCCAACTCGCTCCAGCACGTCCATGGCGGCGGAGACGATCTCTTCGATCTGCTCGTCCGACAGCACGCGAAACTGGGGGGTGACGTTTGCCTGGTAGTTCGCCTTCATAGGGACCTCCTCTTGCCCGGGTCCAGGTGGACAGCTTGGTTTTTCGAG
Source organism: Anaerolineaceae bacterium (assembly GCA_012514775.1). The sequence goes on along the minus strand of JAAYZQ010000250.1, from coordinate 25,740 downwards.
CGGCCACGCCGCGCCGGCCGTCAGCCCGCGGCGAGGGCCTGGCGCATGGCCGCGATGTGCTCCGGAGAGGAGCCACAGCAGGCACCGACCACCGAGGCGCCCAGGGCGACGTACTGCCGCGCCAGCTCGGCCATGCGGTCGGGGCCGGCGTCATAGACAACCTGGCGCTTGACCAGGCGCGGGATGCCGGCGTTGGGCTTGGCGATGAGAAACACGCCGGGCGCCGCCTGGCGTATCTGGGGCAGGATCTCGAGGACGTCTTCGGGCGCGTGGCCGCAGTTGGCGCCCACGGCGGCCGCCCCCAGGCCCGCCACGGCCTCGGCCGCCCGGGCAGGCGTAACGCCCATGCTGGTGCGGCCGCGCGTGTCAAAGCTAAACGTGCAAAAGATGGGCAGGTCGGTGGCCTGGCGGGCGCCCTCTACCGCGGCGCGGCCCTCGTCCAGGGCGCTCATCGTCTCCACGTAGATGCAGTCCACGCCGCCGGCCGCCAGCGCTTCCGCCTGCTCGGCAAAGGCCTCGACGGCCTGCTCGTAGGACAGGCTTCCCAGGGGCGCCATCATCTCGCCCGTGGGGCCGATGTCGCCGCCCACGTAGACGTCGTCGCCTGCCGCCTGGCGGGCCAGCTCGGCCGCCCGGCGGTTGACCTCAGCGACGCTGCCCTCCAGCCCGGCCCGCTGCAGGCGCACGCGCGTGCCGCCAAAGGTCGCGGTCAAAATGAGCTGCGAGCCTGCGTCCAGGTAGGCCTGGTGCAGCGCCAGGATCTCTTCCGGTCGTTCCAGGACCCAGGCCTCGCCCGGCCGGCCCGTGGGCAGGCCCGCCATTTGGAGCATGGTGCCCGTGGCGCCGTCGGCGATGAGCACCGCACCAGAGGCCAGCTTTTCCAGGATGGGTGTGCGCATGGCCCTAACCCCGCCCGACAAGCTGCTTGACGGTGGCGACGGCCTCGGTGGCGTTCTCGGCATAGCCATCGGCGCCGATCTCCTGGGCCCACTCCTCGCTGGCCGGCACGCCGCCAATGATGACCTTGACCCGGTCGCGCAGCCCGGCTTCCTTCAGGGTGAGGATGACCGTTTCCTGATTGAGGATGGTGGTGGTCAGCAGGGCCGAGAGACCCAGGACGTCGGCATCCACCTCGCGCACCTTATCGACGAACGCCCGTGCCGAGACGTCGACGCCGAGGTCATAAACCTCGAAGCCGTTGGCGGCCAGCATGGTCGCCACCAAGGTCTTGCCGATCTCGTGGATATCGCCCTCGACGGTGCCGATGACGACCTTGCCCAGGACGTCGCGCTGCTGCTTGCGCCGGGAGAGCTCGCCCTCAAGGGCGGCGATGGCCGCTTTCATGGCCTCGCCGCTCATCATCAGATCGGGGATAAACAAATCGCCGTTGGCGAAACCTTCGCCAACGACGTCCATGCCGGGCTTGTAGCCGCGGTTGATGGCCTCCAGGGGGTCGATCCCCTGGCTGAGGGCCTGCTCGGCCAGTTGCCTGGCCTTATCGGGCAGCCCGTCGATCACGGCCTGGGCCATCTGCTCGTATAGTCTATCGTCTGGCATTGCGGATCCTCCTCGCCCCTTGTGGCCTGCGCCGCCCCTGATACCGGACGCCCGTGCTGGCTGTAGGGTCAGTACCAGGACAGGTGCGGCGCGCAGGTATTATACCCGCACTCGAGCGATTTGCCAAACCCGCCAGTGCCAGGTTGTAACTGCCCCCCTTACGACGTGAAATCCCCGGCCTGCCCGCCCAGGGCGCGCAGCAGGTCCTGCGGGTCCAGCTCCAGCCCCAGGTCGGGCCTGCCGGAGCTGATGACGGCCCGCTCCAGGGCCAGTACGCCGTCGTCGAGATAGGCAGGGATCTCGCTGCGGCGAAAGCCCAGGACCGAGACGGCGCCCACCTGGAAGCCCGTGACCCGCTCCACGTCCCGCTGCTGGGCCAGGGCGGCCCCTTTGTCGCCCAGGACGGCGGCCACCTTCTTCAGGCTCAGGTGGGCGTCGCCGGGGATGACGAATAGGGCAAAAGCTCCGTTGGACCGCTGGACGATCATCGCTTTTACCACCCAGGCGACGGGAACGCCCAGGTCGTCGGCCACGCCCTGGGCGGTGAACTGCTTGCGCGCTTGCTGCCGCGGCGTGTAGGCGATGCCTTTTTCGTCCAGGACGCGCATGGGCATCGTCCTGGCCGCGCCTTTTTCCTTTTTGGCCATGGTTTCCCCCTTGACCGCCCGACGCCGTCACGCGCTCGGCGCGGCGGCCGGCGGCCTGGTCTCCCTGCGCCCGCCGCTGCCCGGCAACGACAGGATCAACACGCCGACGATGACCAGCCCGGCCCCCACCATCTGCAGGGCCGTCAGCCGCTCTCCTAGCAGCACCGTGGCGTACAGCGCCACGAAGGCGATCTCGCTCATCGCCAGGATGCTCGCCACGCTCGCCGGCAGCTTGCCCAGCCCCCAGGTGTAGGTCGGGAAGGCCGGCACCGTCGCGATGCCGACGAACGCCGCGAACCACAACAGCGTCTTGCCCGACACGGGAAACGGCTGTTCCGTAAAGAACTGCAGCGGCAGCAACACCAGCGCCGCGATGCCAAAGGCATAGGTCATCGTCGTCATCGGGTTGTGATCGCCCCTCGCCTTCTTGCCAAAGAGCGTCCAGGCCGCGTACATGGCCGGCACCGCCAGCCCGATGAACAGCCCCTGCAGCGACAGCTCCGCCTGGCCCAGGGCGTCCAGCCCCGACACCAGGACCGTTCCGGCGAACGTCAACAGGATGGCCACGATCTTTTGCCAGGTGAGCGCCTCGCCCCACAACAGCCACGCCACCAGCGCCACGATGGCCGGCATGCCCGCCTGCTGGACGGTGGCCACGGCCGCGCCGTTCAGCATCACCGCCACGTTCCAGAAGACGTGAAAGATCCCCAGGCTGACGCCCATGGCGATCAGCCAGCGCAGCTTGGTGCGCGGCACCCGGAGCCAGGCCGGGCGCAGGATGCCCAGGGCAATGACCAGGACCGCAAACGACGTCAGGTCCCGCCAGAAGGCCAGGGCCAGGGCCGAGACGTCGCCCTCGAGGGTCACGAACTTCAGGAAAATGCCCGACGTTCCCCAGGCGGCGGAAGCGGCCAGCACGGCGACCACCCCCGCGGGATCGAGACGTTGCTTTGGAGCGGGCTGCGACGTGGCTTCTGTTGTCGTCATTCGGGCTGCGAGTCCTGTTCTTCCTCCATGGTCTTGGGCGAAGCGAAGGATGCGGGAAACTCCATCGATTCCACGTACCGCCTGTTAAACTCCGCGTCCAGGTCCAGGTCCACCTGCTGCGCGGCCGCCGCGATGCGCTCCCCCCGGGCAAACTCCTCGTCGTCCAGGAAGAGCGCCGCCCCAAACCCCGCACCGTTGGCCGAGGGCTCCACGCACGCCGGGTCCACCGGCGGGATCATGCCCAGCGACAACACGGCGTCGACGTTCAACTGGCTGCCAAACGAGCCCGTCAGCACCATCCGCTCCAGGTCCGCCGGCTTGAGGCCCGCCTGGGCCATCAGGATCTCGGTCGCGGCGCGGATGGCGCCCTTGGCCTTTTGCAGCTCGCGGATGTCGTGCTGGGTGAGGTACAGCGACACGCGCCGCCCTTCCTCGCCCTCTTCCACACCGCGGCGGTCCACCGCCTGGTCGGTGATGAGCAGCCGGCGCACGCCCCGCTCGTCCACGCTCAGGCGATGGCCAAAGACCGGATGCTCCTTCACCAGCCGGCCGCTGGGCTCCACCACCCCCGCCCGGCGCAGCTCGCGCATCAGCTCCAGAAGGCCCGAGCCGGTGAGCCCCACCGGCGGTTGGTCGCCGATGGTCACCAGGTCAAGGCTGCCGTCGTCGAGGTTGGCCTTGACGCTGACGATGGCGCCGTCCACGGCGCGGGTCCCACACGAGATGTTCACGCCCTCGAAGGCGGGTCCGGCGGCCGTGGAGGCCACCAGGATGCGGCCCGTGCCCCGGGGCGGCAGGCCGTCGGTGACCATGACCTCGCCGTTGGTGCCCAGGTCGATGGCCGCCATGGGCCCCGTCGCCCGGTCAAAGCCATAATACGCCAGGCAGGCCAGCGCGTCCGAGCCGACGAACCCGCCCACCAACGGCGGCAGCGCCACCCGGGCGCCGGGGGGGAACGTGTCGCCAAAGGCCGAATTGGCATTATCATCCTGAGCAGAGCGAGGGGCATTGACCGAGGCCCGGTCGTGGGGCTGGAACGGCAGCTCGGCCAGGCTCTCCACGGGGTAGCCCAGCAGCAGGTGGTGCATCGCACAGTTGCCCACGATGGTCACCTTCTCGACGCGCTCCCGGGCGCTGCGCGACAGCTTGAGCGCGTCCACCGCCTGCACGATGGACGACATGGCCAGCATCGACAGCCGCCGGGCCGTGTCCGGGCCCCGCAGCGCGGCCGCCATGCGCGAGATGACGTCGGCGCCAAAGGCCGTCTGCTGGTTCAGGGCCGCCGCCCCGGCGCAGACGTCCCCCGTAGTCAACGTGGTCACAAAGGCCGCCACCGTGGTGCTGCCCAGGTCAATGGCCAGGCCCAGGGGGACGCCCGGCTTCTTGTAGTCGTCGCAGGCCCGAAACATCTTGTTCGAATAGACCACGATGGGCGCCAGCGTGACCGTCACGTCGCCCTGGACCCGGGCGCGGCAGGCCAGCCGGTAGTCGGCCGCCCGCTCCGCGTCGCTCAGCCCCACCAGCTCCCTCTCATCCAGCGGGCTCAGGACTCCGGCCGTCCCCGCCACCGTCGGCTGGGCAATGACCTTGCACTTCAGGCACGTGCCCCGCCCCGCGCAGGGCTGCTCCAGGGGCAGGCCCGTGGCAATGATGGCCTCCCCCAGGTTCGCGTCCCGGGGCACCTCCACCGACCGCTCATCGCTGCCGTAGACAACCGTTACCTTCATCCGCATCTCCTCTCGACCGACCGACCAACCTCTCCCCCCGCCCGATCCGGCCCGCTGGGTCCTCCCCTGCGAGGGGAGGGGAGTCTTTCCCTGAAGGGAGAGCAAGCTCCCTTCACACGCAATCCGAATCCAGACTCCCCCCTGGCCTGTCCGGCCAGGACGGGCGACTTGTCGGGGCCAGGCCGTCTCCCCTGCAAGCCTCCCCCGACAAGTCGGCGACTCCGGCTCTGGCTGCAACCCAGACTCCCCGACTTGTCGGGGCCAGGCCGTCTCCCTGCAAGCTTCCCCCGACAAGTCGGCGACTCCGGCTCTGGCTGCAACCCGGACTCCCCGACTTGTCGGGGCCAGACCGTCTCCCCCGCAAGCTTCCCCCGACAAGTCGCCGGTCCCACCTGCACTGCGCGCAGGCGCAAGTGTGGCGGGCGGTGCCAGGGTGGCCGTCCGGGCCAGGGGGGACTCCGGCCCGGCACGCAACCCGGACCCCCTTGAGGCCCCCCCCTCCCTCGGGAGGGACCCTTCTCCCCCCCTTCCCTCGCAGGGAAGGGAGGGTTAGGTCCAATGCCCCGCCATCTCCTCGAGCTCCCGGGCCACTTCCGGCGGCAGCGGAGCGGGCTCGTGCTCCATGATCTTGAGTGTTTGCTCCCGCAGCCGGTCGTCAAAGCCCGGCACTCCGTCCCCCGACCGGGCATAAATCGACCGGTCGAACAACTTCGAATACCACACGTCGCGAAAGTGCTTTAGCGTGTGGTCTTCCTGCAGGTAGTGCCCGCCCGGGCCCACGCGATCCATGACGTCCAGCGCCAGCGTCTCGTCGCTGATGGGCACCCCGCCCATCAACTGGTTGACCATGTGCAGCACCTCGTGCACCAGGACGATATACCCCGGCGACGCCACCGAGCCGTGGTCCAGCCAGCCCGGGTCGTGCACCAGGTTCGCCCCGCTCAGTGCCGAGGCCAGGCACGAAAACGCCGCCTCCGCCGCCGCCTGCGCGTCCGGCACCTTGCTGTCCGAGCAGCCCGCCGTCCCAAAGAACGGCAGCCGGTAGCGCTGCGCCAGCTGCGCCATCGCCGCCACCATCAGGCTCATCTCCGGCGCCCCGTACGAAAAGATCGTCGTCCTCATGTCCATGATCGTCGTGAACGCCCCGTAGATGAACGGCGCCCCCGGCCGCACCAGCTGCGCCAGCACCAGCCCGCTCAACGACTCCGCGCTGCCCTGGACGATCTCCCCCGCAAACGTCGCCGGCGCCGTGCTCCCCCCCTGCGGCGCCGGATAGTTGATCAGCGGGATCCCCTTCTCCGCGCAGAACAGGATCTTTTCCACCGCCGGATCGTAGTACAGCAGCGGCGAGATCGGCTCCGAGTAGTGCACCACCGTCGGCGCCTGCCGAAAGCCCTCCTCGCTCCCCGCGATGGCCACCGCCATCGCATAGATGTCCCGCACGCTGTTCACGTCCTTGCAGCAAAACACCAGCGGCTTTTCCGTGTACGTCAACACCTGCTTCGCAATCACCCGGTCCGCGATGTCCGGCGCCACGTCGTCCGCCATGCCGATCGTCATCACCCACGTGTAATTCGGCAGCGCGTCCGCCACCGTCGTCGTGATCCGGCAATGCTCGCTCGTAAACCGCGAGCGCTCCCCCGTCGCCGGGTCCAGGTAATCGATACAGTCCACGCTCGGGCCGAACCACACCCGGTCCCCCTCCAGCGCCACCGCCCGCTCCCCGTTCCTCTTGCCCAGCACCACCCGCGCCGGTGCCTTGCCGATGGCGTCTTCCACCAGCCAAGAGGGCATCCGCACTCGGCTGCCATCCACGCGCGCCCCGCCCCCGTGCAGGATCTCCAGCGCCCGCGGGTGGGTGATCTGCACCCCCGTGCGCTCCAGCAGCTCCAGCGTCGCCATGTGAAGCTGCTCCAACTGCTCCTCGTTAACCACCGCCATCTTGGGCGTAAACGCCAGCCCGTTCCTCCTGCTGTTGAACAGATTCGGGATCATGTCTCTGTGCTCCTCGCTCACAGCCGCAGCCACGTGCCGGCGCCCTTTTCCACCGCCTTCCTGTACACCAGCGGCGCCACCGCCATGTCGTCCAGCGCCAGGCCCAGGTTGGCCGTGATCGTCCGCTCTTCCGGCGTCTCGCGGCCCGCCTTCTGGCCCGTCGCCAGCTCGCCCAGGTCTGCGTAGATCGGCGGGATGTCCTGGAAGTAGCCCGCCCCCTGGTAATAGAGCAGCTGCGCCACGTCGTCCGTGCAGAACTTGCTCGCTTCTTTCAGCGCCGCCCGGTCCCAATACGTATCATAGTCCACCGCCGACGCAAACGCCCCTTCCTCCAGCCAGCCCGCCTTGATCGTCGCGTGCGGCACCTTCAGGATCGGGCCCGCCGTCACCACCAGGTCGCTGCCCGCCACCGCCTCCCGCGGCTCCCGCACCGCCCTCACCTCCAGGCCCAGCTCCTCGCTCATCTCCCGCGCGTAGCGCTCCGCCATCTCCGGCCGCACGTCATAGGCCCGCACCTTCTTTAGCGGAAACAGCACGTTCAGCGCCTCCAGGTTCGTCCGCCCCTGCACCCCGCAGCCCAGGATGCCCGCCGTCGACGACTCCGGCCGCGCCAGGTAGCGCGCGCTCACCGCCGTCGCCGCCCCCGTGCGCATCGCCGTGATCCACACACAGTCCATCACCGCCAGCGGCAGCCCCGTCTCCACGTCGTTCAGGATCAACAGCCCCGTGATGTACGGCAGCCCCCGCTTGTAGTTCTCCGGGTAGCCCGCCACCCACTTTACCCCCGCCGACCCCAGCGCCGGGATATACGCCGGCATCGCGTGGATAAAGTTGTCCGGGTTCGTCGGGTGCACCCCCGGCTTCGGCGGCATCTCCACCTTGCCCTTCCCCTTTTCCCGAAACGCGATCTCCAGCGCCTCGATGACCTCCGCCATCCTCACCCCCAGGCCCTGGACGTCGGAATACGACAGGTACAGCAAACGGTTTTCGCTCACCACAATCCCTCCTTTGTATAATAACAGCCCCCACCCCCTTTTTTTGGAGATGGTGCCCCGCCAACCGTGACGGTCCTCTCCCGCGGCAACCCGCCGTCTCCCCGATCTCGTGCCTGGGTCCCTGAAAGACTCGGTCCAAGCCCCCAGATCGGCAATTCTCCAGCCCCCAAGCCCCGACCGCAGGGAGGGGCTGCAGCGGGGGGGGGAGGGGGTCACCCCTCCTCCAATATCTCCCGCACCTGCGTGTAAAACGCCGCCACGTGCTCGCGCATGATCGCCTCCGCCCGCCCCGCGTCCCGCGCCTGGATGGCCTCCACCAGGTTGACATGTTTCTCCACCGCCGTGGGCAAGAAGCCGAGACGTTGTCCTGAGAGAAGCGAAGGGCGCGGCAGCACCAGGTACCACAGCCGCTGCGACAGGCCAAACAGCCGCTCCAGCGACTCCGCCAGGTACTTGTTGTGGGCCGCCCGCGCCACCGCCTCGTGAAACTTGTGGTCCACGTCGAACTGGCGGTGGCTGTCGCCCGACGGCGTCTGCGCCTGTTCCTCGCGCAACGTCTCCAGCACCACGATGTCGTCCGGCGTGGCCCGTTGCGCCGCCAGCCGCGCGCTCAGGCCCTCCAGCGCCAGACGCATCTCGCTGAGCTGCTCCAGGTCGGGCAGGTTCACGTCGCTCACCAGGATGCCGTGGCGCGGCGTGATGTGCACCAGGCCGTCGTGGACCAGCCATTTCAGCGCCTCGCGCACCGGCACCAGGCCCATGTCCAGGCCCGCGGCCAGCTCCTGCTCGTTGATATCCGCCCCCGGGGCAAGCTCCAGGGTCGTGATGCGCTTGCGAATCAGATCGTACGCGCGCTTGGTGTCTACACGTTCCAGTTCCATTATTGTCCTCTAGCTCTCCCAAATCATCGTGTCAACCGCGGATTGCCCACCGCCCGGGCGCGAATCCGGTAGGTATCGAGCCCGTCCGTCAGCTCTTCGACGCTCACCTGCGGGTTGTCGGCGCCCGAGCGCAGCGCCGCTCCCATGGCCCGCTGCTGGCTCAGCGTCCGCGCCTGGGCCAGCGCCTCGCCCAGCTCCTCGAACTCGTAGCGCTCGTCGTGCGCCTGCACGTAATAGCCGAAAACCTCCAGCCCCGAGCGCGAGAGCTGCGGATAGACCAGCAGCTCCTCCTCCACCATGACGCTGCCCGCGATGGCGCCCACCGCGTTGGCCACCTGGTGATGGTCGGGCAGGAGCAGCTCGGTGTGCAGCGCCTCGGCCACCGGCGGCAAAAAGATGCTGGCCGGCGCGCCGATGCCGATGATCGGCTTGGTCAGGCGAATGTTCGTCTCCAGGTGCGGATGGGCGTGGTACAAACTGTTGTAGAAAAACCAACGCGCCATGTCATTGTCCTGAGAGCCGCGAAGGGCGCGATCGCCCCCGCGGCCGTTGCGATCCAGGCTTCGATCCCGGTCACCCAGTTGCAGCGGACGCTCCGACAGGAAGGTGAGGACCGCGTGCAGGATCATCTCGCTGGCCTGGGACCACACCTCCCGGCGCACCTCGTCGACGTCGCGGAACTGGAACTGGCAGAACACCTTCCACGCCAGCGCCGAAGTCTCCGCGTCCCACAGGTCGTAGCGCCCCTCGATGTGCATCAGGTCAGTGGAGGTGAGCCCTGCCCGGCCCACGATCTCCTGGCGAAACAGCTCTGGCACGGCCACCTGGGCAACGTGCAGCAGCTTCAGCTCTTTCAGGATCTCGGGCACCGCCCGCGGCCCATCCTGCAGCAGGTTCACCAGCTCCTGCTCCCGCGTCGAATGCAGGTCCTTGACGCTGGAGGGATCTCGCAGCAGGAACCAATACTCCAGCCACTCGGGCGTGGCCTGCGACCAGGTGCGCAGCGCCAGCGCCTTGATCTGGCGGTGCACCTGCGGATACTGCCACGCCAGGTACGCCAGCGGCGTGACCCGCTCGGGCCCCAGAAGGATCTCTTTGTCGTGGCCCAGGCCAATGTGGCTGTCGCCCCCCAGGGCGATTGACAGCAAATTGGCAGCCTTGACCGACGTCTTGTAGTCGCCCACCGTCGCCCCCTCCTCGCTGACGGTCACCTGGCCGTCCACGATGAGGGCAATGTCGGTGGTCGTGCCGCCCACGTCGATGATGAGGGCATCGTCGGTGCGCGACAGGAACCGCCCACCGATGGCGCTGGCCGCCGGCCCCGAGTGGATGGTCTCCACCGGCGTGCGGGCCGCAAATTCGTCGCTCATCAGCGTGCCGTCGCCGCGGACCACCATGAGGGGCGCGTCGATCTGGCGTCGCTCCATGGCCCGTCGCACGGCAATGACGAAATCCTGGAGCACCGCCAGGAGCGAGGCGTTGAGGGCCGCCGTCGTGGCCCGCTCCACCGAGCCAAGCCTGGTGGAGAGCTGGTGGCCCAGGACCACGGGCAGGTCGCAGACGCTCGAAATGGCCTGGTAGACCCGGTTCTCGTGCTCCGGGTTCAAAGGGCTAAAATATGCCGAAACGGCGATGGCGTCCACCTTGTCCTTGAGCTCCACGACCCTGGCCAGGATGCCCTGCAGGTCGAGGGCCTTCTTCTCGCGGCCGTACAGGTCGTGGCCCCCGTCGAAAAAGTAATAGTTGGGGGTCGCCAGGCGACTGTCCAGCTTGAAGCGGCTGAGAAGCTCCGGGTCATAGCCAATGAGAAGCAGCGCCACTCGCTTGCCCTTGCTCTCGGCGATGGCGTTCGTCGCCAGCGTCGTCGAGATAGAGACCATGCGGATGGCCGAGGGGTCCTCGATGCGGATCCCCTCGATGACCTCTTCGATGCCGATGGAAAAATCGCGCTTGGTGGTCAGGGCCTTGTGGCTGGCCAGCACGCGGCGCGATTCGTACTCCAGCAACACACCGTCAGTATACGTGCCACCTGTGTCAATTCCCAACACCAGGTTGGGAGCAGATTTCGTGTCCAAAGGATCTTCCCCGTTACCTATATGTGTTCGGCCGGACAGTGGAGGAACGGTCCTCGCACCCGCGGGCCGGATTGGTCTTCTCCAGGAAAACCAGCGTCAGCCGGTCGTCTATCCGTTCCGTGCGCAGCGGGCGATAGCCCTGCCTGTCGTACAGGTGCAGGTTCTTCTCGCTCCGGTGCCCGGTAAACAACTCGTAGCGTCGCACCGCGGGGCACATGGCCTCGATCTCGGCCAGCAGGCGCCTGCCGATGCCCTGGTCCTGATGGTCGGGATGCACGATGAGCCGGCCGACGTAGCAGGTATCGCCGCTCGCCAGGCCCCGCACCGAGCCGACAATGTGCCCGTCGACCACGGCTTTCAGGACAACCTGCCGCCTCACGTCCTCCTCCATTTCGGCCAGGGTCTGCCGGAGGGGCGCAATGCTATAATCGTCATAGATGGCCGCCTCTTGCAGGTAGGCCAGCTTTTGCAGGTCGAGGATTGCCTGGGCATCGGCGATGCCGGCCCGTTCGATGTGCATAGTCGCGTGCCCCCGACGGGCGGCTAGTCCTCGCCGTCCTTTGACAGCTCGATGCGCGCCTCGGCCGGCAGGGCCAGGCCCGACTCGACCTCGACGGCCTTGATGATGCCCACGGGTACCGGGCAGGCCGGGTGATAGCAGTGCTCGGCGCCGGCCTTGAGCGTCTGCGGCCCCTGGCCGCGGAAGGTGATCTCCTGGAAGGGGTCCACTTCCGTCAGCCCGGCAGCCAGCGCCTGGATCGCCGCGCAGTCGCTGTCGATCTCGAGCATGACCTTGCGGCCGTTCTTCCTGGCACGCACCGTGGCCGTAAAGCCACAGATACCCGACGTGATCTTGGCTGTTGCCAATTCGTTCCTCCTCGGGCGCCCGGTTTGCCTGCACCGGGCGACCATAAGCCCCTGATCGAGATCAGGACCTGTGTCCTGACCTCGATCAGGGTCCGGCGGAGTCAAGTCTCCCGGTCAGGGCGCCATTGCCTTGCCCGGGAGACCTTACTCGTGCGCCGTATGGGTTAGACAAACAACTGGAAGTCCAGCTCTTCGTCCTTGTGGCGAGTGTCGGCCGACTCGCAGACGCGCTTGATCTCCTGGAACATCTTTTCGTCCATCAGGGGCTCGGTCTCGGCCTCGAGCAGCTCGACGACGCGCTCGTGGACGCGGTCGCGGTAGCTCTTGCTGCCGGCGGCCGTCCAGTTCTCCCAGTTGAGGCGGTCCGTCAGCTTGGGCCGCCAGATCTCGGTCTTGAAGCGCGTGTAGGTGTGGTCGTGCTCCAGGTAATGGCCACCCGGGCCGACCGTGTCCATGACGTCCAGGGCCTTGGTGGCGTCGTCCACCGGGATGCCGCGCAGGATGCGCTTCACCCGGTCGATGATCTCGTCCGAGGCGACCATCATCTCTGCCGAGCTGGTCAGGCCCTGCTCCAGGTAACCCACGTCGTGGATCATGTTTCCGCCGATGAGGCCCGCCGTGGCGATGTTGATCGTCGCCTCCATCGCCGCCTGCTCGTCAAACATCTTGGCGTCGGAGCAGCCCGCTGTCTCGTACTCGGGCACGCCCAGCCACTTGGTGATGTCGGTGTAGGCCGCGCTCAGCAGCGCCATCTCCGGCGAGCCGTAGCAGTAGACCGTCGTCTGCATGTCCATGTTGGACATCAGGCCGCCGATGATCAGCGGCGCCCCCGGCTTGACCGTCTGGCTCAACACGATGCCAAACAGGCTCTCCGTCAGCGCCTGGACCGCCGTCCCGGCCAGCGTGCAGGGCGACGTCGCGCCCGCCAGCGGGCAGGGCGTGTAGACGAACGGGATCTCGTGCTCCGAGGCGAACAGCAGCTTCTGCACCACCTCCTCGCTGTGGCTCAGGGGCGACACCGGCTCGATGTACAGCGAAAAGATCGGTCCCTTCCGCCATTCTTCCTTGCCGCCCACCCGGATGTAGGCCATCTCCAGCTGGTCGCGCAGCCCGTCAATGTCCACCGCCGTGATGTTGATGGGCTTGTTGGTCCCTTCCAGCATCGCCAGGTACTGCCACCGGTCGTAGGTGCCCACCTGCGTGTCCTGGACGATGCCCAGCGACATGTGAAAGTCGATGTTCGGCAGCGCCTGGGCCAGCTTGGCAAAGTTCTTCACGTCCTTGTACAGGGCGCGCCGGCGCTCGCCCGTGTAGGGGTCGATGGTATAGGGCGTGTCGGAGCCGGACCCGAAGTAGAGCGAGTCCTTGTACAGCTCCATCTTGTGCTTGCGGTCGGGGCCGATGACCACCACCTTGCGCGGCAGCGTCGCCAGCGCCTTGTCCACCAACCAGGGCGGAATCTTGACCAGGCTGTTGTCCGCCTGCGTGTCCTCGACGATGGCCCCGCCCTCGTATGCAACTCGCACGCCTTCCGGTTCGTAAACCCGAACGCCCGTCTCGTAGAGCACGGAAAGGGCCGAGTAGTAGATGGCCTCGATCTCGTCTTCGGTGAGAACCTGGAATGTCGGCGTGGCGTTCACAGTATAATTCGTTTTTCGTACTTGCATGGTTCCTTCTCCTATTAGATTGGCGATCACCGCATGAACTGCTCTTGCCGGATCTCTCCTCCGGGCGGAATGACCAGAAAGTCAGCGCTCGCATCGGCCGCGTCCAGGTTGGAGGCCGTAGCCACAAAACGCCGCACGTAGTCGTCGGAGCCCAGGCGCTCTTCGAAGCGCATGCCCCATCGCTCACAAAAACGGGCGACTTCCAGGGCCTGCTCACGATAGGCGTCCAGGTCCTCCTGGTTCTGGGCCACCAGCACCAGCCGCTCGTAGTGCCGGTACTGCTGGTCCATGATCCAGGCCGCCTGCTCCGCGCCGTACTTGGGCTCGTACTCCTGGTACTCTTTCAGCGGATGGCTTCCAGATTCCAGCCACCCCTTGCTCAGGTAGTACGTGCCCGGCACCGCCTCGAACTCCCGGATATAGTCCCGGTGCGAGCCCAGAAGCAGCGCGATGCAGTCGTCCACCCGCGGCACGAGGAGGATGTGCTTCCCCGCCCGCAGGCCCTTCAGACCGTTGCCGCACAGCCCGTAGCCGAGCATGACCACGCTCGGCTCCTCGATCCCATCCAGGATCTCCTGGAGCGCGGGCGTCATCTTGCCCGGCACCCTGTGCAGCCCGTAGTCCATGAAGGTGACTTGCTGCGCCATGCCGTCGGGCAGCAGGCGAACGAGCATGTCCTGCAACACCTGGCAGGACACGACCACGACGGGTCGTTCCCCCACGGTCTTGAACGAAGTGAAAGGCGATGATCCGGAGCCGTTCATCATGATCCGCGGTGCTAGGCCGCGCCGACAAACTTCTTGGCCAGTTCGGTGCCAGAGGGCGCGTTGGAGCCATAGCCGTCGGCCCCGATGCGCTCCGAAAAGGCCGCGTCCACGGGCGCGCCACCGACCATGATCTTGACCCGGTCGCGCAGGCCGGCCTCTTCGATGGCCTTGATGGTGTGGGCCATGGCCCGCATCGTCGTCGTCAACATGGCCGACATGCCCACCACGTCCGGCTGGTGCTCCTTGATGGCTTCGACAAACTTTTCCGGGTCGGCGTTGAAACCGATGTCAATGATCTCAAAGCCCGCACCCTCGCACATCATGTTCACCAGGTTCTTGCCGATGTCATGCAGGTCTCCCTTGACGGTGCCCATCACGATTTTGCCGATGAGCTTTACCCCGCTGGCCACCAGGTGTGGCCGCAGGACCTGAAGGCCCGCCTGCATGGCGTCGGCCGACATGAGGACCTCCGGCACAAACATGTCGCCGGCCTTGAACCGGACACCGACCTCGCCCATGCCCACAACCATGGCATTGTCCAGGACCTCTTTGGACGTCGTGCCCTGATCCAGGCACTTTTGCACCAGTTGGGCCGTCTTTTCCGGATCGCCTTCCATGATGGCGGTTGAAATGCGCTCATATAGTCTACTCATCTTGTATCTCCTAATTCTTGACCCGTTCTTCGGCTTCGGCAAGGACCTTCTCGATGACTTTTTCCGTCTCTGGCTTGATGGGCGACGGCTTGTGGGTGGCCAGGATGTCTTGGACGCGGGCCACCGTGCGGTCCTTGAACGTCGTCTTGCCCATCATCTCCCATTCCTCAAAGTTGCGGCGGTCGCAGAGGTTGGGATACCAGAACTCGGTCTTGTAGAACTTGCGGGTGTGCTGCTGCCGCAGGTAGTGGCCGTTGGGTCCCACCGTCTTGATGACGTCCACCGCCAGCGTCTCGGGCGTGACCTCGATACCGCGCGTGATCCGCCGCGAGTAGCCGATGGCCTCGTCCATGGCCACGAGCTGGAAGACCGACCCCGTCATGGCGCTCTCGGTGTAGCCCACGTCGTGGCACAGGTCGCCGCCACTCAGCGCCGAGAAAAAGACCGCCATGGAGCCCTCGATGATGGCCTGCTCGTCAAAGCACTTCGAGTCGGTGCAGCCGCCCGTCTGCCACAGCGGCAGCCCGGCAAAGTGCGCCAGCTCGGTGAGGCCGGCCATCATCAGCGGCAGCTCGGGCGCGCCGTAGGCCAGGATCATGCTGCTCATGTCCATGACCGACAGTACCCCGCCCATGATAAAGGGCAGGCCCGGCTGCAGCGCCTGCGCCAGCGTGAGGCCCATCCACGACTCGGCCGCCGCCTGCGTGATGATGCCCGCCGGGGTCACCGGGGCGGTACCGCCGGCAATGGGGCAGGGCGTGAACACCAGGGGAATGCGGTGCCGTGCCGCAAAGATGAGCTTGTCCAGCGCCTCGAAGGTGCTCACCAGCGGCGAGAGCGGCTCGCAGTAGTGGACATAGTTGGGCCGCCTCTCAAAGGCCGCCTGCCCGCCCGCCTCGGCCACGGCGATCTCGTGGATGCCGGCCGAGTCAAAGCGATCGTACGACCAGGCGACGATGGGCTTGCTGGTGTTGGGGAACATGCCCGCGAACTCGTACAGGGCGCCCAGCTCGTGGTGGACGTCGCCCACGGTGCCCAACGACTCGCAAAAGTCGATGTTCGGCAGGGCGTCGACGATGGTGGCCACCGGCGGCACGTCGGTCTTGACGTACGGCCGGCGCTCCATGGTCTCGATGTCGATAAAGTTGGGGCACGTGGGGCCAGGGCCAAAGTGCGCCCGGCCGGGCCCGATGTGGATGTCGTGCTTCGGGTTGCCGTCGCGGGCCCACAGCGTGAACGACCGCGGGGCCTTGGCCAGGGCGTCCTTGACCATGTAGGAAGGCAGCCGCACGCGCAGCCCTTCCACCCAGGCGCCCGCCTTTTTCAGGACGTCTCGTGCTTCGTCGTGGTACACGTCCAGACCAGTGTATTCGAGCACGTGGAGCACGCCCTCGAACAGCTCCTCGAGTTGCTCGTCGGAGAGCATCTGGAAGCGTACGCCGGAATTGACTGGATAGTTTGTCCTCATGGAGTGATTCTCCTTCTCTTGAGATGGGATTGGGGTCGAGGGCGCGCCTCGACCTCAACCCTAGCTGGCCAGTAGCCTCTTGGCCAGGTCGGCCGCGCCCGCCGCGTTGGAGGCATAGCCATCGGCGCCGATCTGGTCGGCAAAGGTCTGGGTCACGGGCGCACCCCCGATGATGATCTTGACCCGGTCGCGCAGGCCCGCCTCTTCGAGGACCTTGATGGTGCTCTCCATGGCGCGCATGGTCGTGGTCAGCAGCGCCGACATGCCGAGCACGTCGGGCTCCCACTCCTTGACCGCTTCCACGAACTGCTCGGGCGCCACGTCCTTGCCGATGTCCTTGACCTCAAAGCCCCCGCCCTCGCACATCATGCCGACGAGGTTCTTGCCGATGTCGTGCAGGTCGCCCTTGACAGTGCCCAGCAGCACCTTGCCCGCGGTCTTGACGCCGCTCTCCACGAGCAGCGGCTTGATGATGTCCATCGCGATCTGCATCGTCTTGGCCGAGCGCAGCACCTCGGGGACAAACATGTTGCCGGCTTTGAACTCGACGCCGACATAGTCCATGCCGGCCATCAGGCCCTGGTTCAAGACCTGCTCGGCGTTCAGCCCCTCATCCAGGGCGTCCTCGGTGAGATCCTCGATGTCGTCGAGGTTGCCCTCGATGACAGCGGTCGAGATCTGTTCCAATAGTTCGCTCATCGTTCCTTCTCCCTCCAGAGATTAAGAATTGGTTGGTTAAAGGTCGTCGTATTACTCCCTTGTAATCCCTTTCCGTAGTCGCTCACCTCCCGATAGTTGTCCAGTCGCGACCCAGGTCAAGTCACTACTCCTCGATCTCGCGGATGTCGAGCACCTGGAGCACCAGCGGCTCGACGGCCTCCAGGAGCTTTTCCCTGGAGATGTCGGCGACTTTCAAGATGCACCCCCACTGTTCGGGGTCTTCCGGCACGAACGAGTTGAGGGAGTGGATCAAGCCACCCGCCTCGCTGATGGCCGCGGTGATCTGGGCCATGGACCCCTTCACGTAGGGGGCCAGCACCGTCAACCTCAGGCCCGCCTCCTGGGCCATCAGCAACTCCAGGAACACGTCAAACAGGTCCGACTCGGTGATGATGCCCACCAGCTTGCCGCGGCGCATGACCGGCAGGCCGCCGACGTCGTGGTCGCGCATCAGGCGGGCGGCGTCCTCGATGGGTGCCTCCTCGTCCACGGTAATGACGTCCTTGGTCATGGTCGACCTGACCTTGACCTGGCTCAGGAGATAGGTCAGCTCCCAGACGTTCAGCGACGTCACCGACGACGGCGAGGCGTACAGGAGGTCCGACTCGGTGACGATGCCCACCAGCTTGCCCCTGCTATCGACCACGGGATAGCGGTGGACGCCGTCTTGCCGCATCTGGTCCAGCGCCTCGGCGATGGACACGTCGGGCCGAACGATGATAGGATCGGGTGTCATCCGGTATTTGACGAGCATGTCTTAATCCTTTCTCTCATTCCAGGCTCCCCACTCCCTCCCCTCAGAGGGGAACCATGGTCCCGGAGCAGCGGAGGGAGGGGGCGGAAAAGGGCCGGCGGCCATCAGCGGGTCGCGGCCTCCACGTACTCCTGGAGCTGCCGGGCCGTCGTCGCGTCCAGGGGCGGATCGACGTGCTCGGCAACCAGCTTCTGCCAGCGCGTTCTGGCCCGCTCCTCGGCATCGCGCTGCCCGCCCTGGGTCCAGGCCTCCAGCCCGGCACGGTCGCACAGGTCCGGCTTCCAGAACTCTTTGCGGCAGCGCTTCACGGTCTGGGGCTCGGTCAGGAAATTGCCGCCCGGCCCCACCTTGGCGACCACGTCGTAGGCCAGGGTGTCGGGGTCGACGACGATGCCCTGCCGGAAGCGACGGACCATGCCGCACATCTCGTCGTCCAGCACGAGCTTTTCGATGGACGTCGCCAGGTACGAGGTCAGGATCCCCCCCGCGTGCAGGATAAAGTCGACGCCGCTGTTGACCGTCGTCAGCAGGCTCATCATCGACTCAAAGCCCGCCTGGGCGTCGGGGAAGCTGGCGTCAGTCAGGGCGCCGCCACTGCGCGAGGGCAGCTTGTAAAAGCGCGCCAGGTCGGCGTGGGCGGCGATCATCTGCGACAGCTCGGGGCTGCCGATGGCCAGGGCCCCCGACTTCATGTCAATATTTGTCGACGTCGAGCCAAAGACCACCGGCGTGCCGGGGCTGACGAGCTGCGTCAGGGCGATGCCCGCCAGCAGCTCGGCCGTCTGGGCGGCCAGGACGCCGGCCAGGGTGATGGGGCCCGTCGAGCCGGCCATCATCAGCGCCGCGATCATCAGCGGCTGGCGTGCCCCGGCAAAGGTCAGCAGCGCGTCCAGCATCTCGGTGCTGTAGCCCAGGGGGCTGAGGCTGTTGATGAGGCTGATGGTCACGTACTTGTCCTCGGCGGCGCCCGTGCCGACGTCGTCGCCAAAGAGGATGCGGGCCATCCGCAGCGTGTGCTCGGCGCCCTTTTTCCCCGCCGTGCTGCCGATAAAGGCCTTGTCCGAATGGACCATGTGGGCGTGGAGCATCCGCACCGGCGACGAGTCGGGCTCCACGAGGAGGTGGCCGCTCATGTCCTGGTTGGGCAGCGCCTGGACCAGCTTGACGAGCGTCACATAGTCGTCCATGGTCGGGGCGCGTTTGCCCACCCAGCGCAGGCCGTCGCTCCCGGGCGCGGCGTCGACCAGGAAGGGCGCGCCGTAGCAGGGAGCAAACACCGGCTCGCCACCGCCAATCGTCACGTTCCGCTCCGGGTTGCGCGCCTGGATGGTGAACTGCTTCGGCACGGACTGCAGGGCCGCGAGCAACTGCCTTTCCGTCCAATACGCCCGAGAGCCGTCCACCCGCACGCCATGGCTGCCAAGGACCTCCAGCGCCTCGGGGTGCGGAAACTCGACACCTACGTTCTCCAGCAGCTTCATGCTGGTCTGGTGGATCTGTTGAATCTCCTGATCGTTGAGCAAGTCATCACTCCTTTAGTGGCGGCCCCGCAAGAAGCTGCCGCCCTCGTACACGATGCCCTCGGCATAGCGCGTCGGCCGCAGGGCGTTTTCTTCCGGTTTCATCTCGCCGGTCACCAGGCGGGCGATGCGCCGGCCCGCCTCGGGCGAGAGCATGACGCCGGCCCAGTAGCCACAGTTCACGTAAAAGCCAGCGACCTCGGGCACCGGGCCGATGAGCGGCTGGTCGTCGGGTGTGTAGACGTACTGCCCGGCGCTCGGATGGATCTCTTCGCCCTTGAGCGTGGCCGCGATCTCGTCCCAGAACGGGTTCAGCCGGACCAGCTTGTCCAGGACGATGGCCGGATAGTCCCAATCCAGCGGCAGATCTTCCCGCGGATCGCCGGCCGGCTCGTCGGGATCGACCCAGGCGATGTATGCCCCACCCGTCTCCGGCCGCCAGTACACGTCCTGGATCACGTCGATGGTCAGCGGCGCGTCCTGGGGGATCTGCGGCCGGGGCGAGATAAAGGCCTTCTGGCGGCGCACCGGCTCCAGGGGCAACTCGACGCCCGCCATGCCGCACACCACGCCCGCAAACGGCCCCGCCGCGTTGACGACCGTCCGGGTGCTGATGGTGCCTCGATCGGTCTCCACGCCACACACGCCCTGGCCGTCCAGCCCGATGCTCGTGGCCCGGGTCTGCAGCAGAAAGCGGGCGCTCGATCCCTTGGCAAATCCCTGGGTGGCCTCGTGGGACGACAGCCAGCCATCGTTCTGGCGAAAGGTGGCCGCCACCGCCCGCTCCGAGAGATAGGGAAAGCGCCGCAGCAGCTCGTCGTGGTCCAGGAATTCGGAATCGGTCACGCCCACGCGGCGGTGCTGCTCCACCGAAGCCTTCATGTCGGGCACGGTGGCCGGGTCGTCGGTGACGAACAGGTAGCCCTGGTGCCGCAGCGAGACGTCATAGCCTGGAATGCCAATGACCTCGGCCAGGTTCTCAAAGATGGCGATGCTGGGCAAAGCCAGCTCGGCCATGGCCGGTTCCGTGAACTGCGCCCGGAAGCACTCGATAGAGTTGGGCGTGGTCAGCGTCGACAGCCCGTCGCGCATCTCCACGAGGACCGTGTCCAGCCCCGCCCGCGACAGCCAGAAGGCCGTCGCCACGCCGACGATGCCACCGCCGACGACGACGGCGTCGGCCGTGCGCGGCATCTCGGCCGCGTCTGGTACAAAAATCCTGCTCATGCTGGATTCCTTCCCCCTCCCTGCACGACGTCAGCCCTCCACCTGTGGCACCGCCGGCTTGTCGCCGCGTTTCAGCACCCCGCTCAGCTTGTCCTTGGCCCAGGCATACAAGCCCGCAAGCCCGCCCGGGTAGTAGACCATGACCAGGATCATCAGCACGCCATAGATCACCAGGTGCAGGCCCGGCAGGTCCGATAGGTTCGAGCGCAAGGCCTCGATAAAGAACACGAACGGAAACGCCACGGCCATGCCGCCCCACAGGCTCCCCCTGCCGCCGATGTAGGCCAGCGCCAGCACCTCCACCGTCTTGCTGGTGTGCATCACCGTCGCCGGCGTCAGCGAGCCGAGATAGTGGGCGTAAAAGCCGCCCAGCCAGCCGGCGAAAAAGGCCGACAGGGTAAAGTTGAACACCCGGTACGTCGTCGGGTTGATGCCCGAGGCACGCGCCGCGTCAAAGTTCTGGCCAATGGCCTTGAAGGCCAGGCCGTACTTGGAGCGCGTCACCAGCTTGAGCGTGATATAGACCACCAGCAACATGGCCAGGATGACGTAAAAGTAGGGCCGGTTCGAGGTGGTCTCCAGCAGGCTGCGGGGGGCCATGCCCAGGGGGCCGCGCGTCAGCGGCGTCATGTTCCGCACCAGGCCCATGAGGGCAATGCCCACGAACCAGGCCATGACGGCGGCAAAGATGCCCCGCAGCCGCAGGGTCAGGATGCCCAGCCCCAGGCCGATGATCCCGGCCAGCAGGGCACCAACCCAGATGCCGATCCAGGGCGAGATCCCCGGCTGCACGGCCAGCACCGGTGAGGTGTTGGCCAGGATGGCCGAGGTGTAGGCTCCCACGCCCAGGATGGCGGCAAACCCAAAGTTCACCACGTTGATGTATCCGGCCGTGAAGTCAAAGGCCACCGCCTGGGCCGCCAGGAAGGCACCCATGATCAGCCAGCGCAGGATGTGCTCCTGGTTGAAGGGTGGCACAAAGGGCCGCACCGCCACGATCACGATCAGGACCAGGCCCAGCGGGCTAAAGCCGATGCTCGCCAACCCTCCCTTGATTCGGGGTAGGATGCCGCCCGCTTCACTGTGCTCCAGGACACCATTTTGAAGATTCATACATACTCTCCTTAGCTATTGCTCCTGGATGCCCTTGACTTCGCTGCCAAAGATTCCCGAGGGGATCAGGATAAGGATCAGGATCATGACCGCCGTGGGCACGACGTCCTCCCAGGCGATGCCGATGAACTGCTGCGTCGCCGTCTGCAGCAGGGCCACGATGAACCCGCCAAAAATGGCGCCATAGACGTTGCCCAGGCCCACGAGCATGACCACGTACCAGGCAAAATACAGCGGCTTGAGCCCCACCGTGGGATAAGCCTGGAACATGAACAGCAGCGCCGCCCCGGCCATGGCTGCCATGGCCGTCGCCAGCGAAAAGGTCAGGGTGTGCACAAAACCGAGGTTGATGCCCACCAACTGCGCGCCGGTCTCGTCCTGAGAAACGGCACGGATGGCCCGGCCTGTACGCGTCTTTTGCATGAACCACGTCAGAAGGGCAATGACCGCGATGGCAATGATAAAGGCAAAGATACGGTCAAAGGCCACGCGCATGCCCAGGAACTCCAGGGGCTCGAAATCGTAGTAGCGCGGAATCCCCCGAAAGTTGGGTCCCAGCAACAGCGTCGTGCCGTTGGTCATGACGAACGACAGGCCCACCGTCAGCAAGAACGTGTTCATCACCCAGCCCGCCCGCGTTCTCTTGCGCAGCGGCGCAAAGATCAGCCGCTCCAGGAAGGCGCCCAGAACCGCGCCCACCACCATGGCCGCCAAAACACCCACCAGCGGGGCCAGCAACTGCAGCGTGCCGTTGGGGTTCTCCTTCAGGTAGGCGCTGATGGGCGTGAAGACGAAATAGCCCACGTAGGCGCCCACCATGAACGACTCGCCGTGGGCAAAGTGTGGAATGTTCATCACGCCAAAGACGAGGGCCAGGCCGGCCGCCAGGAGCGCCCACATGCCGCCCGTGACCACCACGTTGGCCAACTGCGAAGCCCCCGACTCGACGGCGATGAGCACCGCCAGGAGCACCGAGAAGCCAATCACGATCACGGCCGCCGTTCTGCCTCGCAGCCAGATCGACGCCCTCTCCGCAAACGTGCGCTGAACCACTGCTCGTTCCATCATTCCCCCTATATACCCAGGTAGGCACTGCGAACGTGGGCGTTGTTCTTCATCTCCCGGCCCGGGCCCTCCATCGCGATCCGCCCGTGCTCCAGGATATAGGCCCGGTCGCTGATCTCCAGCGTCGCGTTCACGTTCTGCTCCACCAGCAAGATCGTAACCCCCCGCTTGCGCAGCTCGATCAGCGCCCGAAAGACGTCGTGCGTCAGGTGCGGCGCCAGGCCTAGCGAAGGCTCGTCCACCAGCATAAGCTGCGGGCTCGACATCATCCCCCGCGCAATCCCCAACATCTTGCGCTCGCCGCCGCTCATGGTGCCCGCCAGCTGCTTCTCCCGCTCCTCCAGCCGGGGAAACAGGTGGTAGACAAATTCGAGGACTTCCAGCTCCTTCTTCCGGTCATTGATCGCGTAGGCCCCCAGGAGCAGGTTCTCGCGGACCGACATGTTGGTAAAAAGGTTCAGCTCTTCCGAGATGTAGCTGATGCCCAGGCGGCTGATCGTGTGCGCCGGCAGCCGGCCGATGCTCCGGCCCTTGAACAACACCTCGCCGCTCTTGGGCGGCAACAGGCCCGCGATGCTCCGCAGGGTCGTCGTCTTGCCCGCTCCGTTGGGGCCGATGAGCGCCACCAGCTCGCCCTCCGTCACGTGCAAACTCACGTCCCACAGGATCTGCAAGACGTCATAGTTGGCATTGAGGTCCTTCAGCTCAAGCATCGGCCACCACCTCCTCGCCCAGGTAGGCCTCGATCACCTTCGGGTTGTTCATCACCTCCTGCGGCGATCCCGCCGCAATCGGCGTCCCGTACTGGATGACCAGCACCCGCTCGCAGATCCCCGTGATGACCTTCATGATGTGCTCCACCACGATCATGCCCACCCCCATCGTATCGCGGATGCGCAGGATCAGCGCCATCATCGCGTCCAGCTCCGCAGGCGTCAGCCCCGAGGCTAGCTCGTCCAGGAACAGCAGCCGCGGGCCACAGGCGATGGCCCGGGCCAGATCCAGGCGCTTGAGCTGCACCGCGTTCAGGCAGTCCGCCGGCGTGTGCGCATCCAGCGGAAACTGCACAAACTCCAGCGCTTCCATCGCCCGCTTTTGTGCCGGGCTATGGCTCGCGTGCTCGGCGCCGAAAATAGCACCCACCATCACGTTCTCCAGGGCCGTCAGCTTCGGAAACGGGCGCGGGATCTGGAAGGTCCGCGACAGCCCCCGCCGGCACATCACCTCCGCCGGCGAGCCCGTGCAGTCCTGTCCGTCAAAACGCACCGTCCCCGCCGACGGCTTGTACGTCCCCGCCACGCAGTTCAGGAACGTCGTCTTGCCCGCCCCGTTCGGCCCGATGAGGCCCACGATCTGCCCCGCATCGACCTCCAGGTCCACGTGGTTGACCGCCGTCAGGCCTCCAAAGTTCTTCACGACTTGCTCAGCATGTAATAGCATGCATTCTCACCTCAGATCCTCGCCCTGGCCCCCTCGTTGCGGCGGCCACCTCAATCCACCCCCGCTCCGGCGGGATAATCCCCCCACGCTCCACCCTTCGCTCCGGCGGGTTCGCCACATCCCGCTCCCCCGCTCCGGCGGGATCTCCAGATCCCGCTCCCCACGCTCCGGCGGGATCGTCAGATCCCGCCGCTTTCCGGCGGATGGGTGGCGCGCCCGGCGCGCCGGGCGCGCCACCCGGCTTTGAGTCTCACCTACGGCTTCGGCTCAAACTCCTGCTCCGCCCACTCGGACGGATAGATGATCTTGCCCACACCGTCAAAGTACTGCAACACCGGGAAGGTAAAGTACCCCTCGCCCACAACCGGATCCGGGATCGTCTCCGCGTTGTACTCGTACCGCTTGTGAATCAGGCCACCCTCGTACACCAGCTGGCCCGCCCAGAGTTCGCTCTGGCCCACCTCGTACAGCGTCTCGCTGCTCAGCGTCCCGTGTTTCTCCAGCGTGCGATTGGCCAGCTTGATGAAAAAGTTCGTCATGTCGAACGACTGGCCCGCCGCCGATGGGCTCGGCTTGATCCCGTACCTCGTCTCAAAGTCCGCAGCCCACTTTTTCGCGTCATCCGTCGCCCACGCCGGGATCTGGTCCAGCACATAGTCCGACGACGCACCCGTCAGGTCGTACCATTCGCCAACCCAGCCAAGCGCGTCCGCGATGAGCACGCTCTCCAGGCCGATCTCGTCCGCCTGCTTTACCAGCGACGAGATCGCCGGCGGCGCCGCCGCCGTCCCCGCAAACACCGCCGGGTTCAGGTCGTTCACCCGGTTCAGCAGCCCGTAATACTCTGTCTGGTCGATGGGAAAGTACTCCTCCGAGAGCACTTCCCAGCCCACGTCCTCGAACTGCCGCTTGATCGCCCCGCCAAAGCTCCGGCCCCAGTCCGTGTCCTCACCCCAGACGATCACCGTCTTGGCCTCCGGCGTCCACAGCCCCTCCTGGATATAGTACTCCAGCGCCTGGACGTAGGCGATGCTCAGCTTCTCCGGGCTCGGCCACGTCTTCCCCATCCAGTAGCTGTACTTTTCCGGGTCCGAGGCATACGTCTCGTTCACCACCTCCGTCGCGCCAAACCCGAAAAAGTGCGGCACCTCGTGCTTGGCCGCGATCTCCATGCACGCCACCACCACCGAGCTGTGCCAGTTCAGGATCGCCGCCTGGACCCCCTCCTGCACGATCGCCTGCTCGTACGCCTGCGACGCCTTCGCCGGGTCCGACTGCGAGTCGATCCACACCAGCTCCACCTTGTAGGGGCCGATCTGGTAGTCGATCGCCTCGAAGGCCGTCTGGACCGCCCCCTTGAACTCGTCGCCCGTCCGCGCCGTCGGCCCGCTAAAGGGTCCCAGCACGCCCAGCTTGAACACCTCCGTGGCCTCCACCGGCTCCTGTTCCGGGAGCGCCTCGCCCGAAGGCGTCAGCACCTCCGGCTCGGTCCCGCGGGGCGCCAGCTTCTGCTCGGCCCACTCCGGCGGATAGATGATCTTGCCCACACCGTCAAAGTACTGCAGCACCGGGAAGATATAGTACCCCTTCCCCGTGATCGGGTCCGGCGCCGTCT
>JAAYZQ010000249.1 GCA_012514775.1 Anaerolineaceae bacterium | reverse complement strand
CCTCAAAGGCCAGGCTCGTGGCCGTCGTCTCGCGCCCGTTGTCAAAGGCGCGGCCGTTGGCGCTGTGGTAGACCTTGTAGCCCGCCGCCGCGTCGCCCACCAGGCCGTCGCAGCAGGGCGGCGGCGCCCAGGAGAGGGTCACCTGGCCGGGTGCGGTGTTGCGGGCCACCAGGCGCCCGGGCGGCTCCGGCGCGAGCTGGGCCGGCAGGCCGTCGCGGGCGGCAAAGTAGCGGACGATGCCCTGGGCCACGGCCCGGGCCGCCACCTGCCGGAAGATCGGCTCGCGGAGGTCGTCGGCGTCGCCCGGGTCGTCGCTGTCGTGAAAGGCCACCTCCAGCAGCACGCCCGGAATGGACGACAGCTCCCGCAGCTCGCCGAAATCGGCGGCCTTCTGGCCCCGATCCCGCCACTCCGGGTTCCAGCCCGCCCGCAGGTCGGCGATGAGCTCGGCGTGGATCCAGCCCTGGAGCTGGGCGCTGCCCGGCGTCGGCTCGCTGACGTGGATATAGCTCTCCGAGCCGGTGCCGCCGCCGGCGTTGGTGTGCCACGACACAAAGACGGCGTTCTGCGCCTCGCCCGGATAGCCCCTGGCCGTCTCCCACTCGGCATAGAGGGGCCGGGCCACAACGTCGTTGGGCACCACCTCGGGCGGCGCCCCCTGGTAGCGGGCCCAGTAGGTGGCCTGCTCCTCCCAGCGCGGCCGGCCGCTGGTGCCTCCCCCCACGGCGATGCTGCCCATGCCGCCCCCGAAGCGCACGGCGTCGGCGATGACGGCCTGCCCCGTCTCGTCCGAGGCGTTGATCAGGGTCACGGCGCCGGCCGTGCCGGCCTCGAAATAGTATTCGCCCAGGTAGCGCCAGGTACGGCCGTGCACCTCCTGCGACAGGCGCACCTCGGTCACGCCGCCGGCGTGTTGCACCTGGTAGCGAGCGTCAAAGGGCCGGTTGGCACCTTCCAGGTACCAGGCCCACACGGCGTACCAGTCCGCCCGGGGCAGGTCCGGCCGCCAGGTGGCGGTTGAGGTCTGGCTGCTGTAGGTGCTCGCCCAGCGATAGGTGCCGCCATTGTAGCCCGGGGTGCTGCTCACCGCCCACGAACCGGTCTCACTGTAGGCTGGGGAGCCGGCGTCGTTGTCGACGATCACCTCGGCCTGGCTCATGGCCCGCTCGCGGACCATCCACACGTCGGCGCCGGCGTTCCAGAGATAGCGCGCCAGGTAATAATTGACCGCCTCGGCGTTGGACAGGTCCTCCACCAGGCCATAGTTGTTGCCGCGCTGGGTCGTCCAGCGGTTGAGCGTGGCGCTCCAATACCAGCCGTGCCCCCCGCTGAGCCAGACCGTCTTGCCCGTGAGGGGACCCCGGGGCCGGCCCTGGCCGCCGGCGGGCGGCTGGCCGGCCGCTTCCAGCATGGGCGCCGCCTGAGCAGGCAGCGGCTCGCCGTTTTCGGGCAGGGAGGGGGCGGGCACCTCCGGCCGCGGGAAAAAGGACGACAGGGGCAGCCAGGCGCCGCCCTCGTCGGCGGCCCGCACCTGGACGCGGTGCAGGCCCAGGGGATGGAGCGTCTTGACGACCTGCTCGACAATGGCGTCGCTGCCGGCGGCCTCCAGCTCGCCCCGCAGGAAGGTAAGGGGCAGGCGCAGGTCAACCGTCGCCTCCTCGCCATCGACCGCCACGGCGGCCAGCTCGGCGCCGGCGGGCAGGGCCGACGCCAGGCCGGCGTCCCGCTCGGCGGGGCTCGGGCCGGCCAGCAGCGCGCGCAGGATGGCCTGGGCATCGGCCCCGGCCGCGCCGCGCAGGGCCAGCGGCCGCTCGACGGCCACTGCCTGCCCATCGCGGTAGTAATAGACGGTCAGCCCCGGCTGCTCCTGGGCAGCCGCCGGCACGCCCAGGAGGACCATCAGCCCTACCAGAACGGGCAGCATCACGCCGCTCACGCGGTTTGTCACGGTTCACCCTCGACCCAGCGTAACCCCTTGGGTAGTGCCCGAGTTTACAACAAGACGGTTGGTTTGTCCAGGCAGGAGCGAGGACTATGCCGGCCGGACCACGGGCCCGGCCGCCGCGGATGACGGATGCCTTGAACCAGAATAAAGTCGTGCCAACCTGGACCGAAGCCAAGAGGCCGGGCACCCGTGGTGCCCGGCCTCTTGGTTCCTCTACTCAGCCCACCGCTTAATTCTTGCGGAAGGTAATGTGAAAGATCTGGTGGCCCGCCACACAG
Organism: Anaerolineaceae bacterium; assembly: GCA_012514775.1. The sequence goes on along the minus strand of JAAYZQ010000249.1, from coordinate 916 downwards.
TCACTGGACGACTTGACGTCGACCGTGTTCGAGATGCAGCTCCAACTGTTGTCCTCTTCCACGACACACACGTGCCACACGCCATCGCGCGCGTGCACGTCGATGGTTCCGTCCCAGTTTCCCTCGTCACCCTTCCAGCTGGTCCCCGCGCCAAAGTCGGTCCATTGCGACTTGGCCCAGTCTCCGTCCCAGCCGTCGGCCCAGTAGTGCACCCAGATGTCGCCGGCGAGGGCGCCGTTGTTGGCCAGCGTAAAGCCAAACACGCGGGTCAGGCCGCAGTTTTGCATCTGGTTGCTGACCACGCCGTTCCAGGCGAACTGGGGCCTCGGCGTATTCGTCGGCGGGGCGGGGGTGGCCGTGGCAGGCACCCGGGTAGGCGGCCGGCGGGTAGCCGTCGGCGGCGCCGTGGTGTTGGTCGGCACCGGTGTCTCCGTGGGCTCTTCCGTCGGCGTGGCCGTCAAAACGATGGGCGTATTGGTCGCCTCGGGCGTGGGCGTGAACGTGGCGGTCGGAGTCGGCGTATCGGTGGGAACGGGTGTGTCCGTCGGCGTCGGCGTTATGGTAAAGGTTGGTTTGGGCGTCTTGGTTGGGGTTGCCGTGGGGTCGTTTCGGGAAATGAGCCCGCCCGTGGTCGAGCAGGCCAATAGCCCCAGGATGACGGTTATCGCCAACGCCAGGATAACCATGCGATTCCTCATACTCTTCATTACTCCTCCCCATTGATTTCACCCGGCGGCCCGACATAGAGTTGCGCTGAGGGCCGCTGCGTCCTCAGCGCAAGGATACAGTTGTATCGCCCCACCGGGTGCGGCGGGCAGAACGCGGCCCATTATACCACAGTCTGGGGGAAAGACAAATTGGGGACGAAAAGCGGGAAATCGAGGATCCGGTTCGCGGCGCGCCCGCGCGACGGGGG
>JAAYZQ010000248.1 GCA_012514775.1 Anaerolineaceae bacterium | reverse complement strand
GTTTCCTCCATGGGTTGATTGTGTTCTCAACACGAGGGGCATTCCGCGCGGCGCAGAATGCCCCTCCGTCTCACATCTGGATGAGCAGCGCGTCCGGCCCGCGCCCGGCCTCGTCGGGCACGCGGATGGCGCGCTCCAGGACCTCGTCGGGGGCGAGGTCGGGCCGGTACTGCTCCAGGGCGAGCAGGACCTGCGTCTCGACGGCCTCTGGCGTCGGGCCGACGAAGGTGTAGTGGTACGGCGGCGCCTTGAGCCGGGGCCAGTCGCAGCCGTAGGGCGGCTCGCTGCCCTCGCCCTGGGCCAGGTGGTAGCTGAACGGGCGCTGCGCAAAGGCGAGCGTCACCGGCCCGCTCCGGACGACCTGCCAGTGCTCGGCCAGGTCCTCGGCCTTGAGCGGCGTGCGCCCGGCGACGGCCAGGAAGAACCAACCGCCGGCGCGCGAGTCGTCGTAGCCGGCCAGCAGGGTGTAGAGCTTGCCGTTGACCGTGGCCAGCGTGCGGCCGTCGCCCGTCTTTTGCACCTCGATGATCAGGTTGTCGCTCATGGTCCGGTCCCCCTACGCCGCGCCCGCCCAGCGGCGGTACTCGGCCAGTTGGGACAGGGGCGTGGGCTTGAACCACAGGTCGCGCTCGATGGGCAGGCCCCACGGCCCGCGGGTGGCTTCGAGCTCGGCCAGCGAGAAGTGGCCCATCTCGACCTCAAAGCCGGACACGAGGCCGAACAGCGTGTCCTCGCCGTCGAATTCCGTCGCGAACCAGGTCCAGGAGCTGTCGGGCGTGAAGAACTTGGCCTGGACGACGACCTGGTCGTGGGGCAGGCGGTCGGTGCTGCCCAGGGGCGGCAGCTTGGTGCGGATCTCTTTGGTCAGCAGTTTCATGGCTGTGTCCTTTCGATTTGTGCCATCGGCGTGCCACGCTGCCACGGGCATTCGGCACAGTCTGGTACGTCCTCGTCTTGCACGCTCGGCTCGACGACGGCGGTGGGCGTGCAGCGGACCGGCTGGCCGGTGCTGTCGTGCAGCGGCTTGATCGCTCCATACGCCTTTGGCTGTGAGAGTTTGATCATCTGCGGCTCCTTTCCTCGCAGCGTTTCATGCCGTGAACCCCAGACCTCTCTCTTTCAGCGAAACAAAAACCGTCCGCGAGACGATAAGATGGTCCAAAACGTCTACATCCATAAGCTTGCCGGCCTCGACGATCCGCCGCGTCACAGCCACGTCTTCCGGGCTGGGGCTCACATCTCCAGAGGGGTGGTTGTGCAGGACGATGAGGGACGGACAGTTGCGGCGGATCGCCTCGCGGAACACCTCGGCGACGCGGATCATGGTCGTGTTGACCGAGCCAATGTAGACCGTCGGGATGTCCACCACCCGGTTCTTGGTATCGAGCAGGATGGTGCGCAGGTGCTCCTGTTCCAACAGGCCCATGTCGGCCATGACCAGGTTGGCGGCATCAGCCGGGGTGCGGATCTGGGGGCGGTCGGGCGGGGGCTGGACCATCAGGCGCCGGCCCAGCTCGAAGGCGGCCTTGATGCGGGCGGCGGTGGTGGCGCCGATCCCCGGCTGCTGCTGCAGCTCGGGCATGTTGGCCCGCGCCACGCCCTCGATGCCCTCGAAGGCGGCCATCAGGTTGGCGGCATCCTGGAGCTGATGCGGGGTGCCGGCCAGGATGGCCAGCAGCTCGGTGGTGCTCAGCGCGGCGGGGCCGTAGAAGTTCATGCGGTGAACGGGGCGCTCGCTCTCGGGGAGCTCGCGCAGGGTGGGGTAGCGGCGGGGCGCCTTGTCGTATGGCTGCGGGTTGAGCGC
>JAAYZQ010000247.1 GCA_012514775.1 Anaerolineaceae bacterium | reverse complement strand
CCCCGGGACATGGCCAGGCTGGGGCTGCTCTACCTCAACGGTGGGGAGTGGAACGGCCGGCGCGTCGTGCCGCGGGAGTGGGTCGAGACGTCGACGCAGCCCCACGCCAGTGTGCCCGGGGGCGGCGAGTACGGCTACCTGTGGTGGAGGAGCACCTTCGAGCTGGACGCGGGCGCCGTGGAAGCCTTCTCGGCCATCGGCTGGGGCGGGCAGTGGATCATGATCTTTCCGGAGCTGGACATGGTGGTCGTCTTTACGGGGGGCAACTATGCGGGCGAGGACCCGGTGGAGCAGATCGTCGCCCGGCACCTGCTGCCGGCGGTGGAGGAGTTGAATCACTGAGGGGATGAAAAAGCTGAACGCACTGATGGGGCCGCGGCCCCATCAGTGCCCTCATCTTTGTCAGTGATTCAGTGGTTCCAGCCCCTCACCTTGACGCTTGCCCGCCCCCATGCTATACTCCCCCCAGAATGTTACCCTGCCCGAGAGGTGAGCCGTGACCATCGACCTGGATGCGATGCCGAAGGTGCTGGAGCTGTACCTGGAGCTGACGCAATACCCCACGCTGGCGCCGGTCATTCGCCAGCGGATGCGCTCCGAGCTGTTTGCCCGGGGCGTCATCTCGCCGGGTGACTTTGAGCAGGAGGTCAAGCACAAGGCCATGCTCTCCCAGGACCGGGAGGGGCTGCGCGACCCCCTCATCGAGGAGCCGGAGGAGGTCTGGCAGGCCAGGGTGGAGCACTACCGCGAGAACCTCACCGACTTTTACTTCGGCCACAACCTGCCCCACACCCTCTTCGAGCAGATCGTCCGCGACGTGCTGGCCAAGCGGGTGCCCGAAGAGGACATTGTCCTGACCTTTAACCCCGAACTGTCGCCCTGGTCGCTCATCTTTGAGCGCGGCGAGACCTACGAGGGGCTGCCCCCCGAGCAGCGCCAACGGGTGCGCCACCACCTGCGCGAGATCATTGTCGTGCTCACCAAGGGGCTGGTCAGCGACCAACTGGCCTTTGTCGGGATTGCCAAGGACCTCTTTGCCATCGCCGACCTGAAGAACATCCTCGCCCGGCGCATCGGCCGGGGCAAGATCGGCGGGAAGGCGGCGGGCATGCTCCTGGCCTGGAAGATCCTGAACCTGGAGGGCGCCGGCCAGGACGGCGACGCCGATGCCGAGCTGGAGGATCTGCGCCGCCACGTGGTCATCCCCGAGTCCTACTACATCGGCGCCGACGTGGTCTATGATTTCATCGCCCTCAACAACCTCCACCACCTCAACGACCAGAAATACAAGTCGCGGGCCGAGATCGAGGCCGACTATCCCCAGGTGCGCCAGGCCTTTATCGGGGGCCGCTTTCCGGAGCGGGTGGTGGACAGCCTGCGGGACCTCCTGGCCCAGGTGGGCGACCGGCCCCTCATCGTGCGCTCCTCCAGCCTGCTGGAGGACAACTGGGGCACTTCGTTTGCGGGCAAGTACGACAGCTTTTTCTGCCCCAACCAGGGCAGCCCCAAGGAGAACCTGAAGGACCTCCTCCTGGCCATCAGCAAGGTCTATGCCAGCGTCTTTAGCCCCGATGCCCTGTTCTACCGGCAGCAGATGGGCCTGCTGGATTACGACGAGCGCATGGCCATCCTGGTGCAAGAGGTGCAGGGCGAGCGCCATGGCGACCATTTCTTTCCCACCCTGGCGGGCGTCGCCTTCAGCCACAATCCCTTTCGCTGGACGGCCAAGATCCGCAGCGAGGAGGGGTTCATGCGCCTGGTGTGGGGCCTGGGCACGCGGGCCGTGGACCGCGTCGCCAACGACTATCCGCGCATGGTGGCCCTCAGCCACCCGGGACTGCGGCCGGTGTCCAGCATTTCGGAGGCCAGGCACTATTCCCAGCACTATGCCGACGTCATCAACCTGGCGGCCAACCGCGTCGAGACGGTGCCCGTGGCCAGCCTGCTGTCCGTCGATTTCCCCTCGGCGCGGCTCCTGGTCTCGGTGGACCAGGGCGATTACCTGCAGCCGCCTATCTCGTACGATCCCCGGGTGACGCCCCATCAACTGGTGCTGACCTTCGAGAACCTGCTCACCCGCACGCGCTTTGTGCCCCTGATGAAGGCGCTTCTGCGCCGGCTGTCGGATGGCTTTGGCTGCAACGTCGATGTGGAGTTTACCGCCGACATCATCCCCGGCTATCCCGAGCCCGATTTCCGCATCCACCTGCTCCAGTGCCGGCCCCAGGCGGGCTACCACGCCGGGACGACGACCGAGATGCCGGCGGCGGTGACCGAGGCCGACGTCCTCTTTCTCTCCGACCGCCTGGTGCCCGAGGGACGGGTGCACCGCGTCCGCTACGCCGTGTACGTCGATCCCAGGGGCTACAACCGGCTGCCCGACGAGACGAGCCGGCTGGAGATCGCCCGCGTGGTGGGCCGGCTAAACCAGGTCCTGGCCGGCGAGCGCTTTATCCTCATCGGGCCGGGCCGCTGGGGGAGCAGCAGCGCCGGCCTGGGCGTCAAGGTCAGCTACGCCGACATCTATAACACGTCCATGCTCATCGAGATCGGGCTCTCTGGCGGGGCGTCGGCCGAGCCGTCCTACGGCACCCACTTTTTCCAGGACCTGGTCGAGTCCAACATCTATCCCCTGGCCCTCTACCCCGACGAGAAGGGCACGGTCTTTCGCTGGGAGTTCTTCCAGGGGGCGCCCAACGCGCTGGCCGACTTGCTGCCCGAGATGGCGGACCATCAGCGCCACGTGCGCGTCATCGACATCCCGGCCGTGGCCGGCGGCAAGCTGCTGGAGGTGATCATGGACGGGGAAAAGGGCGAGGCCCTGGGCTACCTGCGCACCTACCCGGAGGGAGGGGCGGGCTACAACAGCTCGATGTGATACTCCAGGACCTCGACGTCGGGCCGGTTCGTCTCAATCCACTCCACGACCCGCTCCATCTGGCCGTGAACGTACTCGGCGCTGGACGACACGCCGCTGACGCCCAGCACGGCGCGCTGCCAGGTGTCCTGCGATTCGACCTCGGCGATAGAGACGTTGAACTGCTGGCCGACGCGGGCGATGATGGACTTGACGATCCTGCGCTTGCCCTTGAGCGAGTCGTTGCCGGGCAGCCGCAGCTCGATGGTGCAAACGCCGACGTGCACGATGCTACCACTCCCCCCAGACGACGTCCCAATCCTCGGCCGGGTGATTCGTCACGTTGGTCGCCCCGCTGCCGTCCAGGTTCATGATCCAGATCTCGGCGTTGCCCGTGCGCCACGAGACAAAGGCCAGCCGGCTGCCGTCCGGGGACCAGGTGGGGTGGTCGTCGTCCGCGGGATCGTCCGTCAGGCGCACCAGGTTGCTGCCGTCGGCATCCATGAGATAGATCTCCCAGTTCATGTCTCGATCCGAGCTGAAGGCGATGCGGCGGCCGTCGGGCGACCAGGCCGGGCTCACGTCCCAGGCCGGGTGCCGCGTCAGGTTGGTCATGCCGCTGCCGTCGGCGTTGACCACCATGATCTCGTAGTCGCCCGACCGGTCCGAGTCAAAGGCGATGCGCCCGCCGTCGGGCGAGCAGGCGGGACTAAAGTCCTCGGCCTCGTGGTTGCTGACGTTCACCCCGCCGCTGCCGTCGGGGTTCGCCACATAGATCTCCCAGTTGCCGTCGCGGCCGGTGGCATAGACCAGGCGCGGGTTGCTGCCCGGCAGCCAGCAGGGATCGTTCTCGTCGGCCGGGCTGTCGGTCAGGCGCAGCAGGTTGCCGCCGGCGGCGTCGACGGCATAGAGGTCATAGTTGCCGCCGCGGACCGACTCGAAGGCCAGGCGCCCCATGCCGTCCTGGGGCGGTAGCCAGGCGGGCCGGCTATCCTCCCCTACGGAGTTGGTCACCCGCGTCACCTGGCTGCCATCGTCACCCATGACATAGACCTCCAGGTCGCCGTCCCGGTCAGAGCTGAAGGCCAGGTAGCCCCTCGGCGCGGAGGTCGGGCTGGGCGTGGCGGTGGCGGTGGGCGAGGGCGTGGCGCTGGGCGTGGGCGAGGGTGAGGGCGTGGCGGTGGCCGTCGGCGAGGGCAAGGGCGACGGTGCGCCGGTGGCGCTGGGCTCCGGCGTCGGTTGGGGCGTGCTGGTGGCCGCTCCGGTGGGCGCGGACGTCGGGAGGGGGGGCGGCGTCTCGGAGGGCAGCGCCGGGGCCGCGGTGGCCGTGGGAGGCGTCTCGAGGGCGGCAGTTGCCTCGGGGAGCCCCGTGGGGCTCTCGGGCGCCGTGGCTTCGGGCGTCGCCAGGGTGCCGGGGCCCGGCGAGAGCGTCACGGTGAGAACGGTGGGCCGGATGCGGGATAGGGGGTGGTCCGGCTCGCTGGCGGCCGGCGCCGGCGGCCAGCCGCGGAGCGCCAGGAAGCCTCCGGCCGCCAGGATGGCGCAGACGGCCAGGGCCAGGCAGGCGGCCAAGGGCACCACCACGAACCAGAAGATCCTCCGCAACCGCACTCCCCGCGGATCGCTTGGCGGCACAGCAACTCCCCCTCCCGGGCGAGGCCTTTAGTCCCGGTCCCGGGCGCGGAACACGAGCTTGAGCGGGGTACCGATAAAGCTGTGGTGGCGCCTGATCTGATTCTCGATGTAGCGCTGGTAGGAAAAGTGCACCAGCTCCGGCTCGTTGACAAAAAAGACAAAGGTGGGCGGGTCCACGCTGGCCTGCGTGGCGTAAAAGAACTTGACGCGCCTGTTGCCCTTGTGGGGCGGCGGATGGCGCACCACGACGTCTTCCACCAGGCGGTTGAGCTCGCCGGTGGTGATGCGCACCTGGCGCTCCTGGTAGACCTCGTAGGCCAGGGGCAGCACCTTGTTCACCCGCTGGCCGGTGAGGGCCGAAACAAAGAGCACCGGCACGTAATCGAGGAACTGGAGGGCCGACCGCACCTGCTTGGTGTAGGCCTCCATGGTGTAGGTGTCCTTTTCCACCAGGTCCCACTTGTTGACCAGGACGACGACGCTGCGCTTTTCCTCCAGGATGTAGCCGGCCACGTGGGCATCCTGCGCCGTGACCAGGTCCTGGGCGTCGACCAGGAGGAGCACGACGTCGGCCCGGGCGATGGCTTTCATGGAGCGCAGGACGCTGAACTTTTCCAGGCCCCGCTCCACCTTGCCCCGGCGGCGGATGCCGGCCGTGTCGATGAGGAGCATCGCCTGCCCCTCCCAGGTGAGGTAGGTATCGGTGCTATCCCGCGTCGTGCCCGGGATGGCGCTGACGATGGCCCGCTCCTGGCCCAGCAGCTTGTTGAGGAGGGACGACTTGCCGACGTTGGGCCGCCCCACGAGGGCGATCTTGATGGCGTCGGGTTCCTCGACCTCTTCCACCACGGGCAGGGCGCCGGCCACCTCGTCCAGCAGGTCGCCGATGCCCAGGCCGTGGAGGGCCGAGATGGCATACACCTCGCCCAGGCCCAGGGCATAGAACTCGAAGGCGGCCTGCTGCCTGGCCGGATTGTCGGCCTTGTTGGCCGCCACCAGGACCGGCTTGCTCGTCCGCCGCAGCACCTCGGCCACGTCCTCGTCGGCGGGCGTCAGCCCGTCGAGGACGTCCACGAGGAGGATGATGACGTCGGCCTCCTCGATGGCGATCTCGGCGTGGTGCCGGATTTCTGCGACAAAGCCGGCCGAGGCCACGGCCAGGGGCGCGACCTGGTCGCGGGGCGCGCGCTGCTTCTGGCTTTCGACGATCTCCAGCCCGCCGGTGTCCACGACGGTAAAGGGCACTCCGTTCCACTCGGCGTCGCCATAGAGCCGGTCGCGGGTGGTGCCCGGCAGGTCCTCGACGATGGCCTGCCGCTGGCCGATGATGCGGTTAAAGAGGGTCGACTTGCCCACGTTGGGGCGTCCGACCAGGGCGACGATGGGTGGAGGCATTATTTGTCCTTGGTAGCCTGCCGGCCGGGCTTCACCCTGGCCCCACAGGTCAGGGTAAAACCCGGCCGGTAATCGAGCGCCGCGAATCAGTCTCGCACAAAACCCATGCGCTCAACCGGTGGCTCGAAACCCTTCTTCGGTGGGTCAAAGCCCTTGTTGGGGGCCTGGATCTCACCGTACTTGTCCTCGTACTTGGCCAGGTTTTCGCCCAGGGCCCGGTGCAGTAGCTTGGCGTTCATGGGCGTCATGATGATCCGCGCATAGATCTTGGTCTTGGGCGCGTTCGGCAGCACCCGCGCAAAGTCCACTATGGTCTCTGACGCCGAGTGGCTGATCATCGCAAAGTTCGAATAGGTTGCCTCCAGCTCGGCGGGCAACTCGACCTGAATCGGCCGCCGCGGAGCAGGGGCATCTTGATTTGCCATCATTGGTCCTCTATCTAGGTCATGCCACCCTGGCATGACGTTTTTTGTCTTCGTTGACATCTGCTGCCGGCCCGTCGGTCCATGAATTCGGGCCGGCCCACAGGCTATGCAGGCGCCGGCCTCCCGGCCACGCCCGCCCCGATACACTCTCGCTCGTGCCCGCTAGAAGGGCAGAGCCTCGTCGTCAAAGCCGCCACGCTCCGGCGGTGCCTCGCCGACGGGCGCGCCGCCCCCGCCGCCGCTATCGCCGCGCTCGCCGAGGAACTTGATGGTCTGAGCCGTAAGCTCAAAGCTCGCCCGCGGCGTGCCGTCGTTGCCGGTCCAGACGCGCGGATTGATGCTGCCATCGCTGGCCTCGCCCTGCACGGTACCTTCCACAAAGACCATCTTGCCCTTGGAAAGGTAGGTGTTGACCGTCTCGGCCAGGTTCCGCCAGCATGTGACGCGCCACCAGGTGGTGACTTCCCAGTTCCTGCCGTTGTACGATTCTTTCCAACCGCTTGGGCAGGGCCGCTCGCCGCCGTTGGGCAGCTTTTTCGAGATGGTTTCCTTGGTAGCCAGCGAGAAGTTGGTCACCGGTGTCCCATCCGGAGTATAGCGCATCTGGGGTTCCTGCCCCACATGACCGATAAGCGTTACACGCTGAAACATCTCTTACCCTCCCCTTGATCTGTGCTGTCCGGTGCACCGCGTGGCGCAACGCCAGGACGCCACCACAGATCTTACCCGAAAATGGTGCAAATGTCAAAGGGCGAACGTGTTCCAAAGAAAGAGGACGCTGCGTCGGGAGGGTGCCGGCGCTTGGCAGCCGGTCCCGCCTGCTGTATAATCGGCTGCATGGAACGAGTGGAACTCCTTGCCCCGGCCCGGGACCTTTGCTGCGGCCAGGTGGCCATCGACTGCGGTGCCGACGCCGTCTACCTCGGGGCGCCGCGTTTTGGCGCGCGCCAGAAGGCGGGCAACTCGCTGCAGGACATTGCCGCGCTGGTGGCCCACGCCCACACCTACTGGGCGCGGGTCTATGTCACGGTGAACACCCTCCTCTACGACGACGAGCTCCCCCAGGCAATGCGCCTGATCCACGAGCTGTACGACCTGGGCGTGGACGCGGTCATCCTGCAGGACGTGGGCCTGCTGGAGTCGAGTGCCCCCTGGGTGCTGCCGCCCATGGCCCTCATCGCCAGCACCCAGATGCACAACCACACGCCCGAACGGGTGGCCTTCCTGGAGGAGGTGGGCTTCCGGCGCGCCATCCTGGCCCGCGAGCTGAGCCTGGAGCAGATCCGCGCCATCCGCGCCCGCACGTCGCTGGAACTGGAATGTTTCGTGCACGGCGCCCTGTGCACCGGCTACAGCGGGCAGTGCTACCTGAGCTATGCCATCGGCGGGCGCAGCGGCAACCGGGGCGAATGCGCCCAGCCCTGCCGCCGCAAGTACAGCCTGGTCGACGCCGATGGCCGGGTCCTGGAGCCGCCGCGCCATCTCCTCTCCCTGCGCGACCTGGCGCTGGAAGCCGAGCTGGGCGCGCTGCTGGACGCCGGCGTCACCTCGTTCAAGATTGAAGGCCGGCTCAAGGACGCGGCGTATGTAAAAAACGTGGTGAGCTGGTACCGGCAGCAGCTTGACAGTGCCCTCGCCGAGCGTGGGCTGGCCCGGGCGTCTTCGGGGTACAGCCACGTCGAGTTCGAGCCCGACGTCAACAAGACGTTCAACCGCGGTTATACCACCTACTTCCTGCACGGCCGCGGCGAGCCGCCCGGGGCGATCGACTCACCGAAGATGGTGGGCGAGCCGGTGGGCCGGGTGGCGGCGGTGCAAGGGGACCGGTTCATGCTCGATACCTCACTGGCCCTACATGGCGGGGACGGCCTGACCTGGTTCGATGCCGAGGGCGAGCTGACGGGCACACGGGTGAACGCCGCCGAGCCGGTGGGGGGCCAGGTGCGGGTGACGGTCGAGGATGGCAGCGGCCTCCATCCTGGATTGGAGATTTCCCGCAATCACGACCACGTTTTTCTGCGGCAGGTGGAGCAAAGCCGGCCTCAACGCCGCATCGCCGTCCGGCTCAAACTGGAAAGCACGCCCGAAGGCTTTCGCCTCGAGACCATCGACGAGGATGGCAACAAGGCCGTGGCCACGCTGGCGGGTGTCAAGGAGCTCGCACACAAGCCGGTCCAGGCCGAAGAGACGGCCCGCCGCCAGTTGGCCAGGGCGGGCGACACGGCCTTTGACGTGGTGCAGGTCGAGCTGGCCTGGGACCAGGCCTATTTTTTGCCCGTGTCGACGCTGAACGAGCTGCGCCGCGCGGCGCTGGCCCGCCTGACCGAGGTGCGCGAGGCGAACCGCCCCAGGCTGGAGGCCAAGCTCGTGCGCAACGACGCGGCCTACCCGGAGAGCACGTTTACTTACCGCGGCAACGTGTTGAACCGGCAGGCGGCAGCCTTTTACCGCCGGCACGGCGTCACCGAGATCGAGCCGGCGGCCGAGTCGGGGCTGGACATGCGGGGCCGGGTCGTGATGCGCACGCGCTACTGCGTGCAGCACCAACTGGGGCTGTGTGATGGTGCAGGGAACAGGGCAAACGTGCGCCAGCCGCTCTATCTGATCGACGCCGACGGGCGCCGCTACCGGCTGCGCTTTTGCTGCGCCGAGTGCGAGATGGAGGTCATTTACGGCGCATAGGGCCAATTGGCGCTTTCATCAGCCCGTCGTTGAGGCGTGGATCGCAGCTCGTGATTGACAAAGCCAGCAGCAGCATGGTACAATACGTGTAGCCGCACGGGCCAAACGCTGGCATGGCCGAGACGTGGCACCGACACCGGACCAACAGGTGGATGATATGCCAACTGCCCTGGAATTGAGCCGCAAAGAGTGGCAGCCCTACCTGGAGGCTGCCGCCAGGCGTGCGCCGCCTCCGCCCCCCTCGCCAAGGGAACGGCGTGTGCAAGAGTCCTTAATGAGGCGCGTCAAGGCGGCTGCCGACTTGCTCAAGACCCGCTTTGGCGCGCGGCGTGTGATCCTCTTTGGATCGTTGGCCCACCAGGGCTGGTTTGCCCCGGATTCGGACGTGGATCTGATGGTCGAGGGCCTGGCGGCCGGTGACTATTGGCAGGCCTGGCGCCTGGTAGAAGAGACCGTCGCCGACCGCGCCGTCGATCTCATCGAACTGGAGACGGCCAGCCCTTCCCTGTTGCAGTCGGTCCGGCGCCACGGGGTGGAGCTATGAGTGCGGCGTACCACGAGCTTGCGGAGCGCATCCGTGGCGAGGTCCTGGATATGGATCGTATCGTGCAGCGCATAGAGCTTGCCTGGGAGCAGGCACAACGATGGCCGGACGAACAGGCCTATCTCGATTCGGTGGCACTGAACCTGCACGGCTTTTATTCTGGACAAGAACGTCTCTTTGATCTGATCGCGCGACAGGTGGATGGCGTTTCACCTGGGGGTGGGACCTGGCACCGCGATCTCTTGAATCAGATGGCCGAGGATGTGGCCGATCGGCGGCCGGCGGTCATTGGTCGGGATACCGCGCAGCATCTGGATGAGTTTCGACGCTTTCGACACCTGGTTCGCAATGTGTACACCCTGAATCTTGTACCACACAGAATGGCTGGCTTGGTGGCGGTCTTGCCTGATTTATGGCCCAGGGAGCGTGCCGAGCTTTTGGCCTTTGCGGCTTTTCTCGACGCTTTGGCGGGAGCGAGCCAGCCAGCAAGCGCACACGGCCGGTAGCGAGGGTCCTTGTCCGAGTCACGGGGCACGAGCCCCAGGCTCCGGGGCGGGGCCGCGCCCGCCATTCCCGGTGCGCGGTGCGCGAGGGCCGGCCCGGAAGCGCATCCCCTCAGCCGGCGGGCTGCTGCCAGCGGCGCCGCTGGTGGCCGTAGCGCTCGCCGCCATCCACCACGATGACCTCGCCGGTGATATAGTCGGCCTGCACCAGATAGACGACGGCCGAGGCCACGTCTTCCGCCGAGCCCCAGCGCCCCTTGAGGGTGCGGGCCGCGATCTCGTCCGCCAGCTCCTGGTTGTAGCCGGGGGGCGGCAGCACGGGGCCGGGTGCCACGGCGTTGACCTGCACCGCGGGTGCCAGCTCCAGGGCCAACTGCCGGGTGAGGGCCAGGAGCGCCGACTTGCCCACGGCGTGGGCGGTATAGCCGGGCCAGGGCTGCCAGGCCGAAAGGTCGACGATGTTGACGATGGCGCCCTCGCCCGCGCGCAGCATGCCGGGCGCCACGGCGTTGGCGCAATACATGCTTCCGTCGATGAGGATGCCCGTCACCTGGTGCCAGCCGGCGAAATCGTCCATGGGGAAGGGCGTCCTGCGCCACAGCGAGGCGCCGTTGACCAGGATGTCCACCCCGCCCAGGGCCTCTTCCGCGGCGGCAACCATGGCCTGCACCTCGCCCGCCTGGGAGACGTCGGCCTGCAGAGGCAGCGCCTCGACGCCCAGGCTGCGCGCCATGGCGGCCGTCTCCTGCGCCTCGCCGGCCGAGGAATAGTAGTTGATGGCGACGTTGGCGCCCTCCCGGGCCAGGGCCAGGGTGATGGCCCGCCCCACCCGATGGGCGCCGCCCGTCACCAGAGCCGTCTTGCCTCGAATGTCCATCGGTCACCTCCGTCTCGTGGCCGGGTTTCCGTACACAATACACCGTTCGCGGGCGCAAGTCAACCTGGCGATGGTCAGTATCCCACGGCTGTTGCATTGTCTATTGACTTCGGGCCGGCCCATTGTAGGCTCTGGCGGGATCGGCAGAGCCCCCGCGAGCCTTGTAGGGAGCTGTCGACTTGGCCCTGGTCCGTCTCCACGGGCCAATTGACAGAAGGCCGTTTTCTTGCTATACTGACGAACAGTATAAAAGATTCCTCCGTGGTTGCTGCCGAGAGTGAAACCGGCGCTACCCAAAGAAGAAAAGGAGAGCCCAAAATGGAAATCGGCACGAGAATGCAAGACGCCATCAACAACCAGATCCGAGAAGAGCTCGCATCCGCCTACATCTATCTATCCATGTCCGCCTACCTGGAGTCGCTGAGCCTGCCGGGCTTTGCCCACTGGATGAGGGTCCAGAGCCAGGAGGAGCTGGAGCACGCGCTCAAGTTCTTTGACCACGTCAATGAGCGCGGCGGGCGCGTCGTCCTGCAAGGCATCGACACGCCGCCCCTGGAGTTTTCAGGTCCCCTGGAGGTGTTCGAAAAGGCCCTCGACCACGAACGCTACATCACCAATCGCATCCACGAGCTGTACGGCATGGCCACCCAAGAGAAGGACTATGCCAGCCTGGGGCTGCTGCAGTGGTTCGTCGACGAGCAGGTGGAAGAGGAAGCCAGCGCCACCCAGATCGTCGAGACGCTGCGGCGCATCGGCGACAAGGGCCACGCCGTCGTGATGCTGGACGCCCAGCTCGGCAAGCGCGAAGGCGACTAGCCCGACCATCCTGGCCCGCCAGGCCACGGCGAGGGGGCGGAACCGGCCGATCCGGCTCCGCCCTTTTTCGTACCGGGCCTGGCCGGCCCTGACCACCGATCCGGAGGTTCCATGGAGACCATGATTGTCCTGGCCATGCACGGTGCCCCTGCCCGCGACTTTCCGCCGGCCGAGCTGGCCGAGCTGATGAGCCTGCACGGCCGCCTCGCCGCGCCGCGGCCGGCCGGCGGCGAGGAGCGGGCGGCCCTCGAGGCCCGCCACGCCGCCCTGGATGCCCGGGTGCGGGCCTGGCCGCGCACCGCCGGCAACGACCCCTTCTGGGCGGCCTCGCTGGAGCTGGGCGAGCACCTGGCCGCGGCGGCCGGCTGCCCGGTCATTGTCGGCTTTAACGAGTTCTGCGCCCCCAGCCTCGACGAGGCCCTGGACCAGGCCGTGGCCCGGGGAGCCGGCCTGGTCAAGGTCGTGACGCCGATGATGACCCGCGGCGGCGAGCACGCCGAGCT
>JAAYZQ010000246.1 GCA_012514775.1 Anaerolineaceae bacterium | reverse complement strand
GCAGCGGGCCACGGGCCAGGTGGTGGGCCACGCCGAGGGCGAGTGGGATTGGGACCCCCACAACCCGTCGGTATCGGTGGTCATCGACCCTGCCCATCAGCGGCAGGGCCTCGGCTCCGAGGCCCTGGCGCTCCTGCTGCGCCACCTGTTCGACTACACACCAGCCAACACCGTCACCTGCTGGCTCGCGGAGTGGAACCAGGAAGGGCAACGGTTTGCCGCCCGGCACGGCTTTCACGATTCGGGACGCATGCGGCGCGCGGGCCTGCGCCAGGGCGCCTATTTCGACCTGGTGGTCATGGACCTGCTGCGCCGCGAGTGGCAGGCAGGGCAGGCCGCCAGCTGCGACGGAGGTGCGGGCCATGCCCCTTGAGGGAATGCTGGTGATCCTACGCGAAGAGCGGCGAGACGACCTGGACTTTTTGCGGGCGCTGCGCAACGACCTGGAGACCCAGGCTTGGAGCAAAACCCTGCCTCCCGACTATACCGAGGTCATGTTCGCCAAGCGCTTCGAGGAGCGCGAGTTTTCGTTTGACCCTCTGCTGGGCAGGTTCATCATCGTCCACAAAGAGACCGGCGAGCGGGCAGGGAGCATCAGTTACAGCGAGATGGAACGCCGTTTTTCGGCCACCATAGGCGTCATGGTCCACCAGAAGTTCTGGGGCACGGGCCTGGCGCTGGATGCCCAGGAGGTGCTGCTGCGCTTCCTGTTCGTGGAGCTGGGCCTGCGCGTGGTGCGCCTCTGGACCCACAGCGGAAACCCGCGGGCCATCGAGCTGGGCCAGAAGTCAGGCTTCCAGGTGTCGGGCAGGCTCCGAGAGTCGGTTTACAAGGGCGGGCAGGTGCTGGACACCATCATGGCCGACCTGCTGCGAGAGGAATACTTTGCCCGCCACCCGGAGCTGGTGGATCGCCTACCGCCCCTCTAGTGGTCGCCGCGCAGTGACAAAGGCCAGGCGGCTGCGCCACGGCACGGCCTGACCGGTGAGCTGCCGGCGAAAGAGGGACTCCACGCGCGCGATCTCATCGGGCGCCAGGCGCCAGGCCAGGCGCCCGGCATAGGAAGGACGCCCTCCCTCGCCGCCCGCGGAGAACCAGCGGTCGAGGGTGCCGCCACTGACCAGCATCTCGGCCTCGTGGGTCTCTTCCTCCACGGAAACATCTTCCAGGCCTGCCCCCGCCGCGGCCTGTTGCAGGGCACCGGCTTCCCAGTTGACCAGGGGGTCGTCCTCCGCGGCATAGATGGCATCTTCAGCCTCCACCAGGCGCTGCCGAAGGTCCTTGTCCAGGGTCGAGAGGTCCACCAGGTCGTAAAGGCGCTGGCCCGCCCGGGCGACGGTCTCGGCGAGGCTGAGGCGCCCGCCGGGCCGCAGCCAGCCGGCCAGACGTTGCATGATGGCCGCCTTGTCGGGCAGGGAGCCCAGGGCGTTGCGGCCGACGATGGCGTCAAAGCTCACGTCGCCCTCGCCTCGCAGGGCGAGGAGATCCGCCAGCTCGCCGGGCTCGCCGACGAGGATTACAGGGCGCTCCACCTCGGGCAGGCGCGCGGCCTGCTGGCGGAGCGCCTCGCCGGAGCGGGTATCGCGGCCCAGGGCCCAGGTGCCTCCCTCCGGCACGCGGCGCAGGATCTCCCAGGTGAGCAAGCCCGACCCGGCGCTCAGGTCGAGGACAACGTGGTGGCGCTGCAATCGGGCGGCGTCCAGCACCCGGTCTCGCACGCGACCCAGGCGCTCGCCGGCGTTGCTCACCGTGCGCTGCAGCCAGCGGTCCTGGTCTCGCTCGCCGGGATGGAACGTGAGGACCTCCGGCGGCCCCTGCACGTCGAGCATGGCCTCCAGTTGGGCCTCACGCCGGCGCGCCACCTGTTCGCGAATGCTCCGCTCGTACCCCTGCTCGCCCGGCTGGTAAAAGGTACGGCCCTGGAGCGCGTCGGGCAGGTACTGCTGGGCCACCCAGTGGTCGCGGTAGGCATGGGGGTAGAGATAGCCCTCGCCGTGGCCAAAGCCCTCCTTGTCGCGGCTGCTGTCGCGCAGGTGGGTGGGCACCTCGCTCTCGCGCTCTCGCTCCACCACGCTCAGGGCGTCAAAGAAGGCCAGGATAGAGTTGGACTTGGGCGCCGTGGCCAGGTAAAGGGCCGCTTCGGCCAGGTGAAAGCGCCCCTCGGGCAGGCCCACGCGGTCAAAGGCTTCGGCACAGGCATTCACCACCCGCAAGGCGCCGGGATCGGCCAGGCCCACGTCTTCGCCGGCAAAGATGAGCATCCGCCGAAAGATAAAGCGCGGGTCCTCGCCGGCGTATACCATCTTGGCCAGCCAGTAGAGGGCCGCGTCGGGGTCCGAGCCGCGCAGCGACTTGATAAAGGCGCTGATGGTATCGTAGTGATAGTCGCCGTCCTTGTCGTACAGCACCGCGCGACGCTGGATGCTCTCCTCCGCCACGGTCATGTCGAGGACGATGGTGCCGTCGTCGCCGGGCGGTGTCGTCTCCACGGCCAGCTCCAGGGCATTGAGCACTCCGCGAGCGTCGCCGTTGGCCACGTCCACCAGGTGTGCCAGGGCATCGTCGTGCAGAGCCACCTTCAATCCGCCATAGCCGCGCTCCGCGTCCGTCAAGGCGCGGTGGGCGACGCTTCGGAGATCCTCCTCGGTTAGGGGCTTGAACTGAAAGATGCGGCTGCGGCTGACGAGGGGGCGATTGACGCTAAAGTATGGGTTCTCGGTGGTGGCGCCCACCAGGATGACTGTGCCGTTTTCGACCCAGGGCAGAAGGGCATCCTGCTGGGCCTTGTTCCAGCGGTGCACCTCGTCGACAAACAGGATGGTGCGCTGGCCGTGAAGGGCCAGGCGCTCCTGCGCCTCGGACGTCACGCGGCGCACGTCGGCTACGCCGGCCAGGACAGCGTTCAACGTCTCAAAGTGGCTGCGCGTGGTGTTGGCAATGACCGCCGCCAGGGTCGTCTTGCCGGTGCCGGGCGGGCCGTAAAAGATGACCGAGGAGAGCTGGTCGGCCTGGATGGCCCGGCGCAGCAGGCGGCCCGGCCCCACCAGGTGCTCCTGCCCCACGAATTCCTCCAGGGTGCGGGGGCGCATCCGGGCGGCCAGGGGTGCCTCTCGCTCCAGGCGCTCCTTGCGGGCGCGGTCAAAGAGATCGTCCATGCCATCCTTTCCCATCGAAAACCTGCCAGGCGACGGTGGCGCCGGACCTTGCCCGGCGCAAGAGAATCACTCGCATGACCGGATTATAGCATCAGGCCACGCCTTGTCAAGGCCGCGAGGCCCCTACCCCACGGGCAAATAAATACCCCCTCCCGCCGTAGCGGGAGGGGGGGTGCAGAGTTGGGAAAGGGGAACGGGTTACTAATTGATCTGCTGCACCACGCGGACGGGTGCCAGTGCGGGCCGCGGCCGGCCGGGTAGGACGTTGACGTAGGCCTTGAGGGAGGCGGTCACCGGACCATGAAGCCCGGTGTTTCCGTAGAGGTCGACGTCTTCAAGCCAGTAGTAGTAGGTGACGCCTCTGAGGGCAGTGGTGTCCAGGAAGTTGTAGGTGCCGCCGATGGGACTGCCCGGCAACTGGCCGGGAATGAGGTCGGCGTTGAGGCGGGTGTAGGGGCCCCCCGCCGACTCTGCACGGTAGAGGTTAAATCCCAGGTGGTCAACCTCGCTTACCGTCTGCCAATCGAGCTGAATGGCCGGGCCAGCGACCTCGGCTGTGAACGAGGCGAGGTCCACGGCCGTGATCCCGCAAATGAGCTCCAGGGTGACGGCCTGATCTACCACAGCGGCGAGGACCGATTCGTCACCCGAGAACCAGACCTGGACCTGGGCGTTAAAGTTGTTGTACGTCCCTTCTTCCAGCGCCACGCAGGCCTCCCAGCCCATGGGCACTCCCTGGTCGTCGTACACCCAGGCCATGTTCGGCAGCGTGCCGCTGTTCAGGTCCGTGCCGTCCACCAGGACATCCGTCCCCAGGCTCAGGAACTGCGCCGCGGGGTTTGTGATATCCAGCCACAGGGGTGGGTCCCAGTAGGGAGCAACATCGACGAGGACGAGGGCACACAGAACGTTGCTCCCGCAGTCGTACTGCAGATAGAGGTGGCCCATGATAAAGTCCGGGGGCTCCCGGTCAAAGTGCTTGTACAGGTCGCTAAAGAAGTCAAAGTCCAGGTCCCATTCGCTGTACTCTCCATCGACCACAGGCAACTCTTCTACGTAGGTGGGCTCGGGTGGGTCGGCGGCCGTTACCAGGCTGGCAGGGACCGCCAACAGGATGACAATCAAGATCATCAGGGCCAGGTAGAGTCTAGATCGCATGTTAACCTCCCTCGAGCTTGAGGTCCTATCTCGCGGACTCGTGGACGTTCGCAGCGCCACGCGTCAGAAGACGCCACCTCCCGCTCCCTTGCTCAGGTGTCTCTATCTTAACAATGAATAGTTAATAGGCAGTTGAGAAATGGTTAACAATCAGTTACAGTATTGGGCGCGCCCCAAAAACGCCCCGGCCCCAGGGTGCCTGGGGCCGGGGAGAGGGAGGTACTGGGGCTCGAGCGTCTATCTTGGAGCGATGGGCAGATCCAGGTGAGGGATGGTGCCGGACCCGGCCTTGACGCTGACCGGGCCGCCCGTTTGGACGATGCCGTTCGTGTACAATATTTCGAGCCCGTAATCGAGGCTCGCGCCGGGCGCCACTCCAGGGCCGGTGCAGCTGAAGGTCTGGCCGAGATGGCTGCCAGGTAGCCCCGCCGCTACCAGCGCATCGTCGAGCTGGGCGCGGCGGCCGTCGGGCGAACCGGCGCGGAAAAGGTTCAAACACCTGGGGTCCTGCTCGTTGGCGGTCTTCCAGGCAACGGTGCTGCCGGGCGCGATGGGCCTCGCGGCCCGCGCCGTTGCCGGCAAAGCAAAGGGGGTGGGCAGCCGTCCGTTCATGCCTCTGTGCTCGCAACATCCTCTTGGGGCCAGGATTGGCGGTGAGGCTTTTCCAGGCGACGGAACGAGGCGCGCACTTTGGCCATCAGCTCCCGGTTGTTCGGCGGCTTGACGACGACAAAGTCGGCCCCCTGGTCCAGGGTGCCGATGCGTGACGCAAGGTCGTCGGCCGTGACGGCGATGATCGGTCCCTCTGTCAGCTCGCGAACCCGGGGCAGCAGGTCGGGCTCCGTGTCGCCGAGGATCACCAGGTCTGGCTTGTGGAGGCCAAACTGAAAGAGCGCTCCGGCACGGTCGGGGGAGGTCACAACCCTGTACCCTGCGTCGGTCAGGCAACGGGCCAGGCTTGCACACAATTCTGTGTCCTCCTCCACGACCAATATCTCTTTGCCCAAGAGCTCCCCCTTGTCTTTTCACAAGGGATAGTGTAACAGATCTTGGTCTGAAACCGGTTAGAATTGGGTATGAGTTTGGTTAGAATTTTCCGGAGGGACGGGGCCTAAATGTCGTCAAAGTAGTAGCCCCCGCCGCGCTTGGTGAGGATATAGCGCGGCTTTCGGGGGTCGACTTCGATCTTGCGGCGCAGATACCAGATGTACAGCTTGACGTTCGCCTCGCTGTCCTCGTAGCCGGGTCCCCATACGTTCTCCAGGATCTGGTCCGTGGTGAGGACGTGCCCCGTGTTGTAGGCGAGGCAGAGGAGAAGCCGGTACTCGGTCGGCGTCAGGCTGACGGGCTGCCCACCGATGAGGACTTGCTGCGAGGGAGGATCGATGACCAACCGGCCCCCGTCAAAGCGCAGGGAGCGAGGCCGCGGCGTTGGCCGCCCGGTGCTGCGCCGCAGCACGGCGCGAATGCGGGCTTTCAGCTCGGTCATGCTAAAGGGCTTGGTCAAATAGTCGTCGGCGCCCCCATCGAGCCCGTCCACCAGGTGTTCGTCGCTGGCCAGGGCGGTAAGCATCACCACCGGCACGTCCGAGAACTCGCGGAGACGCTGGAGCATGGTCCATCCATCCATGCCGGGCATCATGACGTCCAGGAGAATGAGGTCAGGCCGGAAGTCATAGGCCAGGCGCAGCCCCTCGATCCCGTTGCTGGCGATCCGGACTTCGTAGCCGTCCTGGCTCAGGACACGTTGCAGCATCACGTTCGCATCTTGCGCATCGTCCACGAGCAGCAGCTTGGCGGTCATCCGTCTTGAGTTTTCCTCCCCCCGGTCAATTATACCACGTTCCAGGGGGGACGCAAGCGGCGCAGGGCGCTCGCCCCCACGCCGCACGGTTGTCTTGAAGTAGCTTGACGACAAGGCTCGCGCCGGCGGAATCGGGCGCCGGATTGTTATCCGGCGCGAGCAAATGCCAGGCCGGTGGGTAGCACTCGTGACTTTCACAAGGCCCCGGCCCGAAGCGCCAGAGCCGTTGACGAAAGCTTGTGAACTGTGCTAAAATGTGCTTATGGCAATTCAGTCGGAAGTTCTGCAAGAGAAATTGGATAACATGCCGACCAGGCCCGGCGTGTACCTGATGAAGGACGCGGCGGGAACGATCCTGTACGTCGGCAAGGCGGTCAACCTTCGCCCGCGGGTGCGCTCCTACTTTCACGCCGCGGCGGCCCACAGCCCCAAAATCCAGCGGCTGGTGGCCACCGTGGCCGACCTGGACTTTATCGTCACCGGATCCGAGCTGGAAGCCCTCATCCTGGAGAGCAACCTCATCAAGCGCTACAAACCCAAGTACAACGTGCGGCTGAAGGATGACAAGCGCTATCCCTACATCAAGATCACCTGGCAGGAAGACTATCCCCGGGTGTTGATCGTGCGTCGCATGGAACAGGACGGCGCCCGCTATTTCGGGCCGTTCACCGCCTCGTGGGCTGTGCAGCAGACGCTGCAGACGCTGCGCCGCGTCTTTCCCTACCTGACCTGCAACCGGACCATCACCGGCAAGGACGAGCGAGCCTGCCTCTACAAGGATCTGGGCCTGTGCCTGGCGCCTTGCGTCGGCGCCGCGAGCAAAGAAGAGTACCGGGCCATGATCGACGGCCTGTGCCGCTTCCTGGAGGGCAAGGCCGACGAGATCGTGGCCGGCCTGGAGGACCGGATGCAGGCGGCTGCCGAGCACTGGGACTTTGAGCAGGCGGCCACCTACCGCGACCAGTTGGCAGCCATCCATAAGGTGATCGAGCGCCAGAAGATTGTCTCCCCCGTCATGGCCGACCAGGACGTGGTGGCCTTTGCCCGCTCGGACGGCGACGCCTGCATGCAGGTCTTTTTCATCCGCCACGGCCGCCTCATCGGCCGCGAATATTTCGTCCTGGACGGCACCGCGGAAGAGAGCGATGCCGAAGTCGTCAGCTCTTTCATCAAGCAGTTCTACGACGAGGCCGCCTACGTGCCACCCGAGATCCTGCTGCCCCACGAGGTGGACGAGGCCCTGGTGATCCAGGAATGGCTGCGCAGCCGGCGAGGGAACAAGGTCGTGCTCCAGGTGCCCGACAGCGGCGAGAAGCGCGAGCTGGTGGAGATGGCCGCGGAAAACGCTGCCGCGACGCTGGCCCACCTGCGCGCCCAATGGATCGCGGACGAGGGCAAGCAGGCCAGCGCCCTGGCCGAGCTTCAGGAGCAGCTCAACCTGTCGTCGCCGCCGAACCGCATCGAGTGCTACGACATCTCCACCACCCAGGGCAGCGAGACGACGGGGGCCATGGTCGTCTTTGTGAAGGGCGTGCCGCGCAAGAGCGATTACCGGCGTTTCAAGATCCGGACGGTGGAGGGTACCGACGACTATGCCAGCATGCGCGAGATGCTGCACCGCCGGTTCCACCGGGCCTCGGATGCCGGGCTGAAAGAGGAAGCCGAACGGGACCCGGGCGGAAAAAAGTCTTCGTGGGACCTGATCCCCGACCTGCTGGTCGTCGATGGCGGCCAGGGCCAGCTCAACGTCGCCCTCGAAGTTCTCGACGAGTTTGGCCTGCGCGACCAGGTGCCGGCCGTGGGCCTGGCCAAGCAGGAAGAGCTGATCTTTGTCCCGGGACGACCGGAGCCGCTGTGGCTGCCGCGCACGTCAGAGGCGCTGTACCTGATGCAGCGCATCCGTGACGAGGCGCACCGCTTTGCACTGGGCTACCACCGCAAGCTCCGCGGGCGCCAGACCATCACCTCGCAGCTCGACGACGTGCCCGGCATCGGCTCCCGGCGTCGCTCGGCCCTCCTGAAGCACTTTGGCTCGCTGGACGCCATCCGCGCCGCCAGCGTGGACGAGCTGGCCGCCGTGCCGGGGATGAACCGCAAGGCGGCGGAGCAGCTCAAGGCCAACCTGTAGCCACCCGCGGCGCCATCCCCCGGCCCCGGCTCTGCCAATCGCCGGACGACCGGCCTTCGCCGCCTGGCTCTAGACCGGGATCACCAGCTCCTTGGGAAAGTCGGTCAGATCCTGGGCGACGCCATCCGGGTCGATCCAGACGACGTCCTCGATGCGGACGCCATAGCCGCGGCCCGGGTCGTACAGGCCGGGCTCGCAGGTAAAGACGTGGCCGGGCTGGAGGACGGTCAGGTTCACGGGCGACAGGGAAAAGAACGGTTCCTCGTGGACCGCCAGGCCGATGCCGTGGCCCAGGCCGTGGACGAAACCGGTCCGGGTGCCGGGCGTGCCGCCGATGGTCGGATACCCGCGGCTCTCGAACAGGTCGCACGCCATCTGCATATAGGTCCGGGTGTCGATGCCGGCACCATAGGCGCCGGTCAGCATCTCCACGCAGTCACGTACGTCGCGGTAGATCTTCTCGATCTCGGGCGGGGCATAACCCAGGCAGAAGGTACGGGTCATGTCGAAATAGTAACCGCCGCCCACCTCGCGCGTGCCAAAGTCAAAGATGATCGTCTTGCCCAGGGCCAGCACGTCCGTGGACGTGCCCTTGTTGTGGGGCACCCCGGCGTCGCGCCCGATGGCAAAGATGACGCCCTCCGGCACGTCCAACCCCTGCTCGGCCAGGAACAGGCCGATCTGGCGATGGACCCGGCCGATGGTCAGCGGCGTGCCGTCGGCCTGGACCAGGACACCGTCGAGGGCGCGGTGGGATTGCAGAAACTCGACCGTCTGGCCCATGATGGCCGCCGTGCGCCGTCCCACTTCGCGGATGCGGGCCGCTTCCTCGGCGTCCTTGGTGGCGCGGGCAACGTCGATGAGGGTCGTGTCGCGCTCGCCGCACACCTCGATGCCGTCGATCTCGCCGGCGAGGACGTTGAGCAGCGTCCACGCCCGGCCCTGGTCCCCCATTCCGTAAAAGCCCACCTTGCCGCTCACGCCCAGGTCGGCAAACAGGCGGCGGTACAGCTCCACCTCCGCGGCCAGCCGGTCCGGCGCCTGGCGCACGACGGTCTCGTAGTCGTATTGGTCGAGGGTGACGACCCGCAGGCCGCTGGCGGCGGCCTCTTCGCGGTCGATGGCCGACGACATGAGGACGCGCTCCTCGCCGCGCTTCTTGACGACCCAGCCGCTGATGAGGCGCGCGCCGTTGGCGGCATAGTACAGGGCCGGGTTGCCGTTCATCTTGCCCGACACGACGATGGCATCCAGGCCGCGCTCGGCCATGAGCCTATCCAGGTCTTGTTTCAAGTCAGCACCTCCGCTGTGGATCAGTCCCAGCCCCGCAGGGTGGGGTCGAGGGCGTCGCGCAGACCGTCGCCCAGGAAGTTAAAGGCGAACATGAGCAGGAACAGGGCCAGAGCCGGAAAGATCGCCTGGTTCGGATAGTTGGCAATAACCAGCGACCCGTCCGAGATCATGCTCCCCCAGCTCGGCATGGGTGGGTTCACCCCCAGCCCGATAAAGCTCAGGAATGCTTCGTAAGAGATGTAGGATGGGATGGACAGGGTCTCGGTGATGATCAGCGGGCCGATGATGTTGGGCAGGATGTGGCGCATGATCGTTCGTGGGGTCGGAACGCCGATGGCCTGGGCGGCAATGATGTACTCGTTCTGCCGGACCGAGAGGACCTGGCCGCGCACCAGGCGGGCGGCCCCCATCCACGCCGTGAGGCCGATGCCGATAAAGATGAACAGCAGGCCACCCATGGCCGTGTCCAGGCGCGCCAGGGTGCCCACCAGGGTCCCGTGCTGCTCGGCGCTGAACCCGGCCCGGAAAAAGGCCATCAGCAGGATGATAAGCAGCATGGTTGGAAAGGCGTACATGATGTCGACAAAACGCATCAGCAGGTTGTCGACCCTGCCGCCCTGGAACCCCGACACGAGTCCGACGAAAAAGCCTATGAGGATGCTGACCAGCGGGCCCATCAAGGCGACGGCGATAGAGACGCGGGCCCCGTACAGGATGCGGCTAAAGAGGTCGCGCCCCAGCTTGTCGGCCCCCAGCAGATAATCCTCACTCATCTTGACGTAGCCGCCCTCGTCCCGGGGCTTCATCCCGGTAAAGACGCGGGTGACCCAGGTGGGGGTAGCGTTGGTATCGGGCAACACCGCGTCGTCGTACCGCTTTGGGGCAATGGCCGGCGCCAGGAGGGCGACCAGGATGTTGAGGAGGACGATGACGGCGCCAATCATGGCCGCCCGGTTGCGGCGCAGCCGGGCAAAGGCGTCGGAGGTCAGGCTGCGGCCGCGGAGGGCAGCCGGCGGCAAGGCGGGGACCGGGGCGGAGGCGCCTTGCGGCTCCTCGGGACGAAGAGTGCGGGTCTGGGCGCTATTCATAGCGAATCCTCGGGTCGAGCCACATGTAGACCAGGTCGACCAGCGTGTTGGCGACGACGAGAAAGACGGCTAGCAGCAGCACGGTGCCCATGATCACCGGATAGTCCCGGCCCGAGACGCTGGTGACGAAAAACTTGCCCATGCCGGGGATGCCAAAGATGGTCTCGACGACGAACGTGCCGGTCAGGATGTAGGCTACCATGGGCCCCAGGATGGTAACGACGGGGACAAGGCTGTTCTTGAGGGCGTGCCGGACGACGACGGCCTTCTCGGCCAGGCCCTTGGCCCGGGCGGTACGGATATAGTCCTGGTTGAGTACCTGGAGCAGGCTGGCACGGGTGAGGCGGGCGACGATGGCCGCGTCGGCGACGCCCAGGGCGATGGCCGGCAGGATGATGTGCTTGAGGTCACCCCAGCCGCTGACCGGCAGCCAGCCCAGCTCGACGCCCATCAAGTACTGGAGGACAGGCGCCAGGATGATGACCGGCACGGACACGCCGACGACGGCGGCGCCGATGGCGGCATAGTCGATGAGCGTGTTGCGCTTGAGTGCCGAAATGACACCCAGCGGAAAGCCCAGGGTGACGGTGACGACCAGGGCGGCGGCGCCGAGCTTGATGGACACGGGCAGGTTGTCGCGAAAGATGTCGCTGACCGTGCGGCTGACCGACTTGTACGACGGGCCAAAATTCATCCAACGCAGCGTGGCGTCGTCGCCAAAGGGCAGCGAAGCGTTGATCAGGTACTGGTGATCGAGGTAGCTGGACTGCTTGCCGCTGGTGATGACCGGCAGGGCGATGTCGCGCACATAGTCGAGATACTGGACGTAGAGTGGCGCGTCGAGGTTGTACTTGGCGTTGAGCTGTGCCAGGGTGGCCTCCGGCAGCCGCTTTTCCTGGGTAAAGGGGCCGCCGGGCACCGCGTGCATGAGGGTGAAGGTAATGAGCGAGACGACCACCAACACCAGGAACATCCACAAGATACGCCGGATTATGAACCGTGTCATAGGGCTTCCTTCCGGTTCCGATGGAGGGTGCAGGTTCCCCCAGAGGGAGTAGGAGGCTGGAGGCCATCGTCCTCCAACCCCCTACTCCGAAAGCGCTCGTTATTCCGTCACGTCCCAGTCCCAGAAGGCCTGGGCACCGTTGATCGAATGGGTGCGCTCTACGTTGGGCTGAGTGAGCTGGGCGACGACGGGATAGTAGAGCGACATGGTGCCCGCATCGTCAACGTTGAGCAGGATCTCGGCCTGGGTGTACAGCTCCAGGCGCTTGTCCGGGTCGGTCTCGACGCGAGCCTCGTCCACCAGCGGGTCATACTCGGGGTGGGTCCAGTGGCCATAGTTATAGATCGAGTCGGAGCGGTAGACGTC
>JAAYZQ010000024.1 GCA_012514775.1 Anaerolineaceae bacterium | reverse complement strand
TCCTGGTCGTGGGCCTCATCGTCCTGGACCTGTTTACCGTCAACCAGGGCGTCGACCTGGAGCGCGCCCGGGCGCGCGACCGCTTCCAGGTCACACCCCTGGTGCAGTTCCTGCAAAGCCAGCCAGGCCCCTTTCGCGTGTGGGACGACGGCCTGCTGCCCGGCCACTGGGGCACCGTGTGGCAGATCGAGGAGACGGGCGGCATCAGCCCGCTGCGCCTGGAGCGCTACCAGGCCATGATGGAAACCATGCCGGGCCACGTGGTGCGGCGGCTCCTGAACGTGCACTTTGCCATCTCCCGCCAGCACGAGCTGCCCGACGGCGAGTTGCTGCCCGAGTTCAGCCGCCCCGACGACGATTTTTACGTCTATCGCATCCAGGAACCCGGCCCGCGGGCGACGCTGGTCTATGCCGCCGAGGTGCAGCCCGACGACGCCCTGGCGCGACGGCGGCTGGCCGACCCCGGGTTCGATCCCGGCGCGGTCGCCATCCTCGCCACGGAGCCGCCCCTTTCCCTGGACCAAGCGGTCCAGGGCGCCGCGGGCCAGGGAACGGCGCGCCTGGCCGAGAGCCTGCCGAACCGGCTGGTGTGGGAGGTCGAGACGCCTGCCGCCGGCCTGCTGCTCCTGAGCGAGATCTATTTCCCCGGCTGGCAGGCGCAAGTCGACGGCCAGGAGGCGCCCATCCTGCGGGCCGACACGGTTCTGCGGGCGGTGCCCCTGGACGCCGGCACGCACCGCGTAGTGATGACGTTTCGTCCCTGGACGGCGGCCGCCGGCCTGGCCATGTCGATCCTGACCCTCCTCCTGGTGCTCGCGGGTCTGGCCTGGCGGAACCAGAGGGCGAAATGAGCGAATCTCCGGCCGGGCACCGTCGACAGCGGTACCAGCGCACGGCGTGGATCGTCCTCGCCCTGGTGTTGCTGGCCTTTGCCCTGCGCACCTTCCGCCTGGACGGCTACGCGTTCCGCGGCGACGAGTCGTTCACCGTCCTGTTTGTGACGCAGCCCATGGACCAGCTCTGGGACGAGATCCGCAACATCGAGCCGAACCCGCCCCTGTACTACCTGCTGCTGCGGGGCGCGCTCCGGCTGTGGGGCGAAAGCGACTGGGCGGCCCGCTTTCTGTCGGCCTGGTTCGGCGTGCTGGCCGTGCCCCTCATCTACCGCCTGGGCCGGGCGCTGCTGGCCGGGCGAGCCGCCGGCAAGGGCCCCGGCGGCAGCGAGCGTGCCATCGGCGAGTGGGCTCCCGTGCTGGCCGCCCTGATCCTGGCCATCAATCCGTACCAGATCTGGCACAGCCAGGACGTGCGCAACTATTCGGTCTGGCCGGCCATCAGCCTGTTCTCCCTCTGTTTCCTGGTCAAGGCGCTGCGCCACCCTTCGGGCGGCCGGCCGTGGCTGTGGGTTGGCTACGTGGTCACGGCCCTCCTCAGCATCTACACCCACTACTATGACGCCTTCTCGCTCCTGTTCCAGAACGCCTTCGTGTTGCTCTTCTATTGGCGGCAGCGGGCGATTCTGGGTCGCTGGATCGCCAGCCAGGCCGTCGTGGCGCTCCTCTTTGTACCGTGGCTGCTCTTTGGCTCGTCGCGCCCCCTGACCTACCAGGCTCAAACGGAGGTGCCCGGGTTCCCGGGCATGGCCGGCCGCACCCTGTCCCATTTTGCCATGGGCGAGACCCTTCCCGAGGCCCTGGCGTCGGCCCTGCTGCCCGCCATCGCGCTGCTGGCAATCCTCGGGCTGGTGGTCGCCCTGCGCCGTGAGCGACGCCTGCTGGGCTTCTTGGTCCTTTACCTGGCGGTCCCCCTCTTGTGCGTCTGGCTCCTGGCCCAGTGGCGGCCGATTTTCCGGGAGCGATATCAGAACGTCATCGCCCCCGGCTTTTACCTGGCCTTTGCCCTGGCTCTCGCTGGCCTGGCCGTACCTGCACTGACCTCGGGGCTTGCGAGGGCAGGCGCCAGGGCGCGACGCCTGGGCCTGGGCCTGGCCGCGGTCCTGGGCCTTGCCCTCCTGTTCGTGCCCGGCGCCATCGCCCTGGGGAACTACTATTTCGATCCCGCCTATTCCAAAGGCGGCGACTGGCGCGACCTGGTGGCCTATCTCTCCGAGCACGTGGGGCCGGACGACGTCATCGTCCAGAACTATCCCGATCCGGGCCTGGCTCACTACTACAAGGGCCCAGCCGAGCGCCTGGTGCTGCCCGACCGTTCGGCCGTGGACCAGGTGGGCAACCTTGAGGTGGACCGCCTGGGGACGGGCCGGACGCTGAGCCGCCTGCTGGAAGAGCACGAGCGCCTGTGGCTGTTGCCCTATCCCAGCGAGTGGGATCCGGAGGGTTACGTCGAAGGCTGGCTGGAACGCCGGGCGCACAAGGCGGAAGAGACCCAGATCGACGTCTTTCGCCTGGTGGCCTACGAGTGGGCCGCGGTCGCCGAGCCGGAGGTTCCCCACCCCCGGCAGCTTCGGCTGGGCGAGGCGGTGCAGCTCATGGGCTATGACCTGGAGGCGCAGGGCGGCTGCCGCGTCGTTGAGGCAGCCGGAGACGCCGACCTGCGCCTCACCATCGCCGACCCCGGGACGTGCACCCTGGCGCTGACGCTCTACTGGCGGGCGCTGGACGTCATGGACGAGAACTATACCGTGTTTACCCACCTGGCGGGCGCCGGCAGCCAGATCTGGGCCCAGCACGACGGACAGCCCCAGGGAGGGGGTTTTCCCACGCGGGAGTGGTTTCCCAAAGATGTCATCGTCGACGAGCACCGCCTGGCCCTCAGCGGGGAGAACGTGCCGCCCGGGCCCTACGTCCTGGAGGTGGGCATGTACCAGCTGGAGAGCAACACTCGCCTGCCCGCCCGGGGCCCGGAGGGCGAGTCTTGGCCACTGGATGCCGTGCCGTTGCCGGTGGTGGTCGAGGCCAGTACCGGCCCCTGACGCGATGCCCCCCGTCGCCTGCGCCGCGGCGTAGCGAGGTTGTTCAGCCGCGCGAAATCGGGTATAATGAGCGCCGGTCCGACTGCCCCGGACGGCAAGGGGGAGTTCTATTCTCAAGTCAAAACTGCTAGTGGAGGTTGGGTATGAAAGTGTTGGTCGCGAATCCACCCTGGCCGGGGCCCGGCTACGGAGCCCGGTCGGACGTGCGCTGGCCGCACAAACGAAGCGACAAGTACATCGAGTACCCCATCTACCTGTCCTATGCCGTGGCCGTCCTGGAAGAGGCAGGCTTTGAGGTCTCGTTTATCGACGCCATCATGGACGAGCTGTCCATCGAGGCCTTTGCCCGGCGGGTGCAAGAGGTCGGGCCGCGCCTGGCCCTGCTGGAGACGTCCACTCCGAGCATCGAGTTCGAGTTGCAGACCGCGGCGGCCATCAAGAGCCTGTCGCCCGGGACCTTTGTGGGGCTGCTGGGCTCCCACGTCACCTACTTTGACGCCAAGACGATCGAGGAAAACCCCGCCGTCGACGCCATACTGCGCGGCGAGTTCGAGTACATCGCCGCCGACCTGGCGCGGGCGCTGGACGCAGGCGACGATCTGGCCGGTGTTCTCGGCCTGACCTATCGCTCCGAAAGCGGAGAGGCGCGCCGCAATCCGGACCGGCCCCTCTTCGAGCCGTTGGACAAAATGCCCTTTCCCGCCCGCCACATCGTCAAGGGCGACGGCTACCGGGCAGGCATCTACAGCGGGGGGCGCCCGACAGCCATGGTCAGCTCGCGGGGCTGCCCCTACCGCTGCACCTTCTGCCTGTGGCCCGGCATCCTCTACGGCCACAAGTTCCGCGCCCGCAGCGCCAAGAACGTCGTGGACGAGATGGAAGAGGCCGTGCGCAAGTACGGCCACGACGAGATCTATTTCGACGACGACACCTTCACCGTCGACCGGCAGCGGGTCCTGGACATCTGCCGCATGATCGTGGAGCGCGGGCTGCACAAAGAGGTGGAGTGGATCGCCCAGTGCCGCGTCGATACCGTGGATCGGGAGGTCCTGGAGGCCATGAAAGCCGCCAACTGCGGCTACATTCTCTTTGGCGTCGAGTCGGGCTCGCCCGAGATGCTGAAGAAGATGCGAAAGGGAATTACCCTGGACAAGGTGCGGGCTGCCTTCAAGCTGGCGCGCCAGGTGGGCATCAAGACCCAGGCCTTTTTCCTGTTCGGCGTCCCCGGCGAAACGCCCGAGACCATCCGCGAAACCATCGAGTTTTCCAAGGAGATCAACGGCTCCAGTACGCAGTTCGCCGTGGCCATCCCCCACCCGGGAACAGCCCTCTACGAGGAATGCAAGGCCAACGGTTGGTTGATCAGCGAGGACTGGGAAGATTATACCGCCGAGGTATGCGTCGTCGAGACGCCGTGGCTGCCGGCCAGGAAGGTGGAAGAGGCGCGCATCCAGGCCTATCGCGAGTATTATTACCGGCTGCGGTTCATCGTCGGCGAGGCCCTGCGCATCCGGCGCCTGGCCGACGTCAGGCGGCTGGCCCGCGGCGCGAACTCGGTCCGCTCTCGCATCCGCTTTTTTCGCCAGGTTAAGCAGAACCACCAGGGTGCAGACGGCAAGGGGGATCTCGGGCCGGAACGCCGCAAGCAAACGAGCCCGGCGGGCGGGGAGTGACGGCCGCGCCGAGCCCAAGACAAAAGCAGGGGCAGCGAGGAGGCTGCCCGACATCACACGCTGGACCATGGGGGTGAAATGAGATGAAAACAGCCAGGTTGGTGGCTCTTGTTTTGACAGTCATCTGGGGATGCAACAGCCTGTTGGGCGCTGGCCTGCCTGTCCTCGCCCAGGCAGAGGTCTCTCAGGACCTGGAGCAAGCCTGGTCGTTGGCCGTTGCCCGGGA
>JAAYZQ010000245.1 GCA_012514775.1 Anaerolineaceae bacterium | reverse complement strand
TCGTCGTACTCCCACGCCCAGCAGTTGTAGAGCTGATGCAGGATCGTGGAGAACCACATGTTGGTGTAGTAGGGGTTGAGGGTGTCGGGCTCTTGCGTCCAGGCGAAAGTAATGACCTTCTGGACCGGCTCGGGGGTGGCGGTCACCACCTTCTCTACCGTCGTTTCGACGACTTCGGTGACGACCTTTTCCACGGTCATGGGCGTTCCCTCGACGATGACCGTCTCTTTGACCACTTGTGGTGCCGGCGTTGGGCCGCACGCTGCCAGCGCAGTGGCGAGCAGGATCACGACGACCACCACGGCAAACGGCTTGAATCTGTTACTCATGATCTCCTCCTGATATTCGTCAAATTGCCAAGTGATTGACACGGGCACTGCCTCCCGACGATCGCCCTCACCTCCTTCCTGGTGTGGCTCCGGCAGCGATGCCTGTTGTTTGGGCCACCTTCGGTGGGGTTCAACCGGGCGCGAGCTCTCGCGCCGCTTCGGCCATGATCTCGTCCAACTCTCGCTCCTGGTCGCCGGTCAAGGGCGGCACCTCGTGTTCGGCCAACAGGCGCTCGGCCTCGGCCCGGGCGCGGTCGGCCATGAGCTGCGCGCCGCCCCGCTCCCACTCCTGGTGGGAGCGCCGCTCGGCGAGACAGGTGGACAGAAGCTCGCCGGCGCGCAGGTAGCGCACGGTATGCTTCTGATCGAGATAGTTGTGCGAGTCGCGCGACACGCGATCGATGAGCTCTACGGCGAGGGCGTCGTCGTCAACGGCAAACCCGCGGACTAGCCGGCCCACGGTCGATGCGATCTCGTTGTCACACACCATCTGGGCGTAGGAACCGGCCACTCCCGCCGCCATCTCGCCAATGCCCGACAGCTCGTCGGCGCCGGCCAGGGCCGGGGCGATGGCGTTGAGGGCGCGCTCGTGGCCGTTTTGCAGGTCCAGCGTGTGCGAGTTGGTGGTAAGGCCATAGACGTTGGCCGGCAGCCCGTAAAAGTGTGCCAGGGCCACGGTCCCGGCCGAAACCAGGCCCAGCTCCACGCCGCCCCACACCGACACCCCCGTCCGCGGCTCCATCATGGCCAGGCGCCCGCAGTAGACGACCGGCAGGCCCGGGCGCACCGACTGGGCCAGGACGATGGACGCCAGCACCTCGGCATTCTGCTGGGCCAGGGCCCCGGCCATGGACATGGGGGCCGTGGCGCCGGCGGTGGGGCAGGGTAGGGGGGCCAGGGAGACGCCCAGGCGGGCGGTCTCGATCATGGCCTCGGCCACGTCGTCGGGCAGGATGAGAGGGCTGATGGGCGAGATGCCCAGGCTCAACACATCGGCCGGCTTGCCCATGGCGGCGGCAGCCATGCGCGCCGTGTAGCGGACTTCGGCCGCGGTCTGCGTGCCGGGGCCCGTGAGCGGCTTGGTGGTGTGGGCCAGGGCTTCGCGGTACATGGACAACGACATGAGCGGGCCCGGCACCTCCTGGGGTGTGAAAAACGGGGTGATGGAGGTGACTGCGGGCAGGGCATCCAGCAGGCGGGTCGCATCGCGCACGTCCTGGAGGGTGGCCGGGCGGAGGCAATGGCTGCCCGGCTCGTAGACCTGGGCGGCGCCCCCCAGGTTGTGCCAGTGCAGCGTGCCGTCGCCCAGGGTAATGGCCTGGCCTCCGCGGCCCCGGATCGTAGCCTGTTGGGGGCAGCGCGCCAGGGCGCGCTCGACCAGTTCAGGCGGCAGCTCGACCCGATCCCCCCGGATCCTGGCTCCCTCCCCGGCGAGAATCTCCCGGGCTTCGGGCTGAGTAAGAAGAACACCGGTCGCATCCAGAATCCGCAACGTGGCGCGGTGGATGCGCTCCACCTCGCCAGCGGTAAGGACCATCCAATGGGTCATGCCATTCTCTCCGCCAGGACCCCTACTTGCCGAGTCCTCGATGACTTGCACTTCGGCTCATTTTAACATAGAATCAGATACGGCGCAAGCGACATGGACGCGTCGCATGTGCGGCAATGACCGGCTCATCGAACGCCGGCACGCTGCCGGCCCGTCCGGCGCTCAAGCGGCCTGGCGACGGCCGCAACTCATCGCTGAGGATGTAACCATGCAAAAAACGCTCGAGCACCTGGATCTGTTCATCGAGGAGCAGATGGCGGCCGCCGGCACGCCCGGCATGGTCGTGGCCCTGACCGACGGCCGGTCGCTACTGCACGTTGCCCCCCACGGCCTGGCCGACGTGGCTGCCGGCCGCCCGGTGGAGCCCGACACCCTCTTCGAGATCGGCTCCATCAGCAAGTCCTTCACGGCCATCGCCCTGCTCCAGCTCCGGGAGGCGGGCCTGGTGGACCTGCACAGCCCGGTCCGGCGCTACCTTCCCTGGTTCCACGTGCCCCCCGCCCCCGGCCTGGAGGGCCAGGCCGGCATGGACCTCATCACCCTTCATCACCTGCTGACCCACACGGCCGGGATCGTGAGGGGCACGGATTTCAGCACCGAGGGGCGCTACGAGGTCTGGTCGCTGCGCGACACGGTGGCCGCCACCCCGCCGGGCACCTTCTTTCACTACTGCAACGTGGGCTACAAGGCCCTGGGCGTGATCCTGGAGGAGGTGTTGGGCCTCGCCTACGACGAGATCATTGCCGGGCGCATCTTCCGGCCCCTGGGGATGGACGCCAGCGAGGCGGTCATCACCCACGACACGCGCCGCCGCCTGGCCGTGGGTTACGAGTCGCTGTTCGACGACCGCCCCTTCCACCGCTCCTTGCCCCTGGCTCCCGCCCCCTGGCTGGAGACCGGCACGGCCGACGGCAGCATCGCCTCCACGCCGGCCGACATGGCGGCCTACGTGCGGCTGCTGCTGAACCGGGGGCGTGGCCTCCTGTCCGAGGAGGGCTTCGGGCTGTGGGCCGGGCGGCTGGTGCCCCTGCCCGAGGACGAGGGGGAGCGGGGCGAGTTCTACGGCTACGGCCTCCAGGTGGGCGACGAGGACGGGCATACCATCGTCAGCCACAGCGGGGGCATGGTGGGCTACTACGCGGCCATCGCCGCCGACCTGGAAGGCGACCTGGGCGCCGTGGCGCTGTGCAACGGCCCGGGCGAGCCCATGGCCGTCGCCCGCCGGGCGCTGCGCCTGGTGCGGTGGGCCCGCGAGGGCCGCGGCCTGCCCCCTGCCCCGGCCGGGCCGGAGCGGGTGGAGGATGCCGGCGCCTATGCCGGCATCTACCGCCCGTACAAGCGGGAGACCCGGGGAGAGAACTCGAACGCGAGCGAGATCGAGAGCGAGATCGGGGACGAGATCAAGATCGCGGTCTCGGCCGGCGGCGCGGGCCTGGAGCTGCGGCTCGCCGGGCAGCGCGCGGCCCTGGAGCGGCGGGGCGAGGACTGTTTCTACGCGCCGCACCCTGCCCTGTCGCGCTACCTGCTGCGCTTTGCGCGCCGCGAGGGCCAGGTGGTGGAGGCCTGGTGCGGGCCGGAGCTGTTTGTGCGCCCGGGATGCGCCGGCGAGGCCGCCCCGGAGCCGCCCGCCGCGTGGCGGGCCTACACCGGGCACTATCGCTGCCACAACCCCTGGCTGGGCAACTTTCGCGTCGTCCTGCGCCGCGACCGGCTGATCCTGGCCTTGCCCTGGGGCGAGGAGCAGCCCCTGGTGCCCCTGGCCGAGGCCGTGTTCCGCGTCGGCGACGACGAGCGCCTGCCCGAGCGGCTGCGCTTTGACACCGTCCTGGGCGGCCGGGCGCGCCGCGCCAACCTGGCAGGCTGCGACTACTATCGCACGTTCACGCCGTGACGGCGAAGGCTTGCTGAAAAAAGTCGGCCAGGCGGCGGTAGAGGACGCGCTGGTTGGCGGGCCGGGCGATGCCGTGGCCCTCGTCCTCGAAGGCCAGCAGCTCGTAGGGCACGCCGGCCTCCTCCAGGGCCTGGCGCACGACGCGCACGTTCTCGGGCGTGACGTTGGGGTCCTGCAGCCCCTGGACGATGAGCAGCCGCCCCCGGATGTCCCCCACGGCGTGGAGGGGCGAGCGCTCGCGGTAGCGTTCGGGCACCTGGGCCGGCGAGCCGCCCATCATCTCCTCGCTCAGGGGGCGCAGGTCGGGCCGCGTCGTCTCATAGTCGACCACCAGGTCGGTCATGCCGCAGATGGGCGCCGCCGCGGCCACGATCTCGGGCGGGAAGTGGGTGATGGCCCACCACGACGAGTAGCCGCCGTAGGACGTGCCGGTGATGCCCACCTTGCCGGGCTGGGCGATGCCCGCGGCCATGAGGGCCTCGATGCCGGCCCGGATGTCCTCCTGCTCGTCGCCGCCCCAGCCGCGGACCTTGATGGCCTCCCGGTAGGAGTGGCTGAAGCCGGTGCTGCCCCGGTAGTTGGGGTCGAGGACGGTAAAACCCCGGGAGACCAGGTACTGGATCTGGGTGTTGATGCGGTCCTCGCTGTGCCAGGTGGGCCCGCCGTGGACATAGACGACCGTGCCCCGGTCCTCGCCCCGCGGCCGGTAGAGCCAGCCCTGGATCTCTAGCCCGTCGGCGCCGCGCCAGCGGAAATCTTCGGCCCCCGCCAGCGCGGCGGGGGTCAACGGCGTGCGGTTCCAGATGCCGGTCAGGCTGGCCACCTCGCCCGCCCCGTCGCCGTCGGGGGCAACGCGCACCAGGTCGGCGGGCTGCCGCGAGCTGTAGGCCTCTGCCACCCATTCCTGGCGTCCTCCCCGCCCGGGTGGGCCGGCCGGCGCCAGGGGGAGCAGGCTGCCCGGCAGGTCGGGCAGGGGCGTCTCGCGCTCGCTCTCCAGGTCGAGGAGAGAGGCGCGCAGGCGGGCGCCCCTGGCCTCCACGAGGACGGCGTGGCGGCTGCCGTGGGGCACGTAGGCGCTCTCCACGTTGCGCTCGGGGTCATCCACCAGCCAGCGCAGGGAGCCCTCGTCCACGTCCCACAGGCCCACGCGCTGGTAGGTTTCGGCCTCGGCCAGGACCAACGCCCGCCGGGAGTCGGGGAGCCACGAAGCCCAGGCCTTGCGGTCATCGCCGGCGTTGACGATCTCCCGGTCGTCGCGGCCTTCCACGTCCACCAGCCAGACCTGGCGGCCGGCGGGATGGCGGTCCTTACGGGCATACAGGACGTGGGTGCCGGCGTGGTTCAGCTCGGGCACCGAGTAGGCGGCCCGCGCGGGCCGGGCCAGGGGCCGGCGCCGGCCCGTCTCCAGGTCGTGGCGATAGACCCACGTGGCCTCGATCTCGCGACCCGCCTCCTCGTCCCAGTTGGCGGCATAGACCAGCCAGCGGCCGTTGGGGTGCAGTTGTCCTCCCCGCAGGTAGAACCGGGGCGCCGCCTCGGTGAGGGGCTGCATCTCGCCGGGCCGGTCCAGGTCGACGCGAAAGAGCTGTGCCCGCTCGTCCCCGTCGTGGTCCTGCGCCACCAGGACGGCCCGGCTATCGACCGTCCAGGAGGCGACCACGGTGTCGTCGGGCGTGTCGGTCAGGCGCAGGGGCGGCGCCGATCCGTCGGTGGGCGCGGCATAGACGTCGGCGGCCGGGCCGGTGCGATACCAGGTCCAGGCCACCCACCGGCCGTCGGGCGAGACGTCAGGCCCATCCAGCAGCGGCAGGGTGAGAAGTGCTTCCAGGAAGGAATCAGGGTTCATGGGCGTACCTCATGTTCTTTGGCTGTTGTCTCCATCGAAAAGGACACGCTACTGACCAAAGCGCTCGCCGCGGATAAC
>JAAYZQ010000244.1 GCA_012514775.1 Anaerolineaceae bacterium | reverse complement strand
GGTCGAGCAGGAGATCCAGGCCGACGAGGAGGGCATGTTCGAGGTGACCCTGCGCCTGTCCGAGCCCCTGGAGGAGGATGGCGGCTGGCACCCCGTGGAGTTGGTGCTCCTGGAGCCCCGCCCGCGGGGCCGGGTTGAGCCGCCCGTGGGCCAGGGACAGGTGCTGGTGCCGCCCCGGACGGCGCGCTTTGGCGTCATCAGCGACATCGACGACACGGTCGTCCAGACCAACGTCACCGACGTGCTGCGGGCAGCGCGGACCATCCTGCTGGGCAGCGCCCGCACCCGCCTGCCGTTCGCCGGGGTGGCGCCCTTCTACCGGGCCCTTCACGCCGGCCTGCCCGGCCAGCCCGGCAATCCCCTCTTTTTCGTGTCCAACAGCCCGTGGAACATCTATGACGTGCTCCTGGAGTTCATGAACCTGCAGGGGATTCCCCCTGGGCCGGTCCTGTTGCGGAACTGGGGCGTCTATCCCCACGAGTTCCTGCCCACCGAAAGCCGCGCCTACAAGCTGGCCCAGATCCGGCCCATCCTGGAGATGTACCCCCACCTGCCCTTTGTCCTCGTGGGCGACAGCGGCGAGGAAGATCCCGAGATCTATGCCCAGGTCGTCGCCGAGAACCGGGACCGCATCCTGGCCGTCTATATCCGCGACGTGGTGCCTGACGCCGACCCCGCGATCATCGAAGAGCTGGCACGGCAGGTGAGCGCCGCGGGCAGCACCCTCGTCCTGGCCGCCGACAGCCTGGTGATGGCCCGGCACGCTGCCGGGCAGGGCTGGATCGCCGGCGACAACCTGCCGTCCATACAGGCTGAGGTGTTTGGCCTCTGAGCGACCTTGCCCGTCGCCGGGGCACGGGCCCCGGACCTCCAGGTGCATTTTCACATTTCTGGATTGCACATTCCAGTTCAGGTCATGGCAAGTCGCGTTTGGTTGGAGGAGCTTGCAGCGAGGCGCTGCAGCACAGCCGCCTTCAGCAGATGGCGAGACACTGCCTCGTGGATGCCATCCAGGATCACCAGGCGATAGTCGCCAGAGGCGATCATCCGGTCGAGGACAAGCATCGCCGCTTCGACGGCGACCTCATCGGCTGGCGTGTGGCTAAGGGGCCAATCCAGGCCGGGCAGGCGAACCCGCACGACTTCCAGGGGCAACACGCTTCCCCAGAGGGCCAGCGGATCGTCCCCTCTCACCGGGCCAAAGCGGGCCACCAGGGTGGGCTGCTGCATGCCAGCCGTGCCGAGGGCTAACCGTTGTACCGCCTGGGCCTTTTCTCCGCCTGTATAAAGATAGATGCGCATGTTCCTCTCTCCTCCTGATGAGCATGTTGGTCCACCTCCCCTCGACTCGCCTTGAGAAAAGGGCGGTCCGGCCGGCCAGTCACGACGGCCGGACCGCTGGCCTCGCACCGGCGCCGACCAGGCGCCAGCAGGAGGAGGACCACCTCGGGATCGGTGCTTGCCCCTGAAATGAAAAGCCCCGACCTGGCGGTCAGGGCATGGAATTCAATCAAAAACCTCTTGCCTTTCGACAAGAGGTAGCTGTGGCTTGAGGCCACGCGCCCCCCTTTCCGCGAAGGTTCACAGCGCACGATCGTGGCGGGCGACCTGGCTTCTTGACACAGTGTCAAGTTACAGTTGCGGGACAGCGCCGGACTCGGCGTGTTAGAAACGCACCACCGGCTTCCCCCTTTGACCCCGCGCATCCGGGCTACGGGGACCACGGTCGAGCATATTCAATTGGCCGGCGAACTATAACATGGCTGCCAGACAATGTCAAGTCCGTGGAGGCGCCTACGCCCGCCGGCCCGGCTTGCATTTTTTCCCGGTGTGTGGTAGAATGCAGCCCCTCGGTAGGCAGCAGGTTGCCTCCGAGGCAAGGAGACAAATCGAATAGTCGCCCACCGGCTGTGAAGGGAACGAGTAGGCGCGGCGGAACGCCCAGAGAGTCTGGCCCGAGGGGTGCAAGCCAGATGCGGAAAACCCGCTGAATATCCTCCCGGAGCCGCCAACCGAACGTCCGCGGTGCGGATCAGTAGACTTGGCCGAAGTTGCCCACCGTTACAAGGGCACGGGTATCGCCGCTGGCCGGCCGTACCCGAAAGAGCGAGCGGTTACGCTAAGAAGGGTGGTACCGCGGGGGTGTCGTACGGCGCTCTCGTCCCTTGGGGATGGGGCGCTTTTTTTGTTGGCAACGCGACCGCGCGGCGGACGGCACGAGTTTTCGGACAGGAGAGGAACATGACCGAGCAATTGTACCAGACGGACAGCTACATTCGCGAGTTCGAGGCGGTGGTCACCGCCGTCGATGGGCAAGCCGTGGCCCTGGACCGGACGGCGTTCTACCCCGGGGGTGGCGGCCAGCCCCACGACACGGGCACCCTCTCCTGGGAAGGCGGCGCGGGGCGAGTCGTCAAGGTGCAAAAGCGCGGCGACGACGTCTGGCATACGCTGGAGGGCGAGGTGCCCCCGGCCGGCACGGCCGTGGGCGGCACGTTGGACTGGGAGCGACGCTACCAGCTCATGCGCACCCACACGGCCCTCCACGTGCTGTGCGGCGTGGTCTGGCGCGACTGGGGCGCGCAGGTCACGGGCGGCAACATGGAGCCCCTGCAGGGCCGCATGGACTTTGAGTTCGAGACCATGCAGAAGGAGCTGGTGTCCGAGATCGAGGCGCGCGTCAATGCCGAGATCGAGAAGCAGCATCCCGTCCGCGTCTCGATCCTGCCCCGCGAGGTGGCCTTCCAGATCCCGGACCTGATCCGGACCAAGATCAACCTGCTGCCACCCCAGATCCAGGAGGTGCGCACCGTCGAGATCGTCGGGCTGGATCTGCAGGCCGACGGCGGCACGCACGTGGCCGGCACCGGCGAGGTGGGGCGCGTCCGGGTGGTCGACTACAAGAGCAAAGGCGCCATCAACAAGCGCATCTATATCGAATTAGAGCCATAGAAGTGGTTTCGTGGAGGTAGCATGTTTGAACCCGTACCCAATCAGGTAGACCTGATCGAGCAGGAGCACCGGGTGCTCGACTTCTGGAAGCGCAGCGATGCCTTCCGCAAGCTCCAGGCCAAAAACCAGGGCAACGACACGTTCTCCTTCATCGACGGCCCCATCACGGCCAACAACCCCATGGGCGTGCACCACGCCTGGGGGCGCACCTACAAGGACATCTTTCAGCGCTACAGGGCCATGCGGGGCATGGACGAGCGCTGGCAGAACGGCTTTGACTGCCAGGGCCTTTGGGTCGAGGTGGAGGTGGAGAAGGAACGCGGCTTCCAGTCCAAGCGCGACATCGAGGAGTTTGGCCTGGCCGAGTTTGTCAACCTGTGCAAGCAGCGCGTCCTGGAGTACTCGGCCGTGCAGACCGCCCAATCCATCCGCCTGGGCTACTGGATGGACTGGAACGACACCGACCAACTGCGCTACCTGAAGGCCAGGATGGCCGAGGACCCCGGGCAGGTCATCACCGTCGAGGGGCCGCAGGGGCCGGTGACCGACACCGCGGAGATGATCGTCGGGCGGCTGGGCCTGCCCGAGATGGGCGGCAGTTACTATACCTTCAGCAACGAGAACAACTATAACATCTGGACCGCCCTGAAAAAGTGCCACGACAAGGGCTGGATTTACCAGGGCACCGACGTCATGCCCTGGTGCGCCCGCTGTGGCACGGGCATCAGCCAGCACGAGATCGTCACCGAGGGCTACCAGGAACTCACCCATCCCAGCGTGTTCCTGCGCTTTCCCTTGCGCGAGCGGCCCGGCGAGAGCCTGCTGGTGTGGACCACCACGCCCTGGACGCTGACGAGCAACGTCGCGGCTGCCGTCCACCCCGACCTGCCCTACGTCCTGGTGGAGAACGACGGGACGCACTTCTGGCTCAGCAAGGGCGCAGTGGGCAACGCCGTGCGCGGCCCCTACACGGTCCTGGAGGAGAGGCCGGGCAGAGACCTGGAGGGCTGGACCTACGAAGGCCCCTTTGACGAGCTGCCTGCCCAGCGCCAGAGCGGCGCCAGCACAGCCCACCGTGTCATCCTCTGGGAGGAGGTGGGCGAAGCGGAGGGCACCGGCATCGTGCACATCGCCCCCGGCTGCGGCGCCGAAGACTACCAGCTGGGCAAGAAGTACGACCTGCCTGCCCTGGCGCCCCTGAACGAGGCCGGCCTGTTCATCGAAGGCTTTGATTGGTTGACGGGCATGAACGTCCACGAGACGGCGCAGCCCATCTTTGTGGACCTGCAGGGCAAGGGCCTGCTCTACCGCCTCCAGGATTTCACGCACCGCTACCCCGTTTGCTGGCGCTGTCACGAGGAGCTGGTCTTTCGCCTGGTTGACGAGTGGTTCATCAACATGGGCGAGCCACTGGACAAGCCCTACGAGAAAGTGACCGCGGAAGAGAAGGACAGCCGGCTCCGCTACCAGATCATGGACTCGGTGCAGGACACGCGCTGGATCCCCTCCTTTGGCTACGAGCGGGAGATGGACTGGCTGCGCAACATGCACGACTGGATGATCTCCAAGAAGCGCTACTGGGGCCTGGCCCTGCCCATCTGGAAGTGCCCGGAGTGCGGCTGGTTCGACGTGGTGGGCAGCGAGGCAGAGCTGAAGGAAAAGGCCATCGCCGGCTGGGAAGCCTTCGAGGGACGCCCCCCCCACCGGCCCTACGTCGACGCCGTCAAGATCCGCTGCCAGAACTGCGGCGGGACGGCGAGCCGCATCGCCGACGTGGGCAATCCCTGGCTGGACGCCGGCATCGTCGCCTACTCCACCCTGCGCTATCGCACCGATCGCGAATACTGGAACAAGTGGTTCCCGGCCGACCTCATCACCGAGAGCTTTCCTGGCCAGTTCCGCAACTGGTTTTACTCCATGCTGGCCATGAGCACCATCATGGAGCGCCGGGCGCCGTTCCGCGCGGTACAGACGTACGCCACGCTCTATGCCGAGGACGGCCGCCCCATGCACAAAAGCTGGGGCAACTCGATCGAGTTCAACGACGCCGCCGACACCATGGGCGTGGACGTGATGCGCTGGATGTATTGCGCCCACAAGCCGGAGAACAACCTGCTCTTTGGCTACCAGCGAGCCGACGAAGTCCGGCGCCGCTTCCTGATCCCGCTGTGGAACGTCTATTCCTTCTTTGTGACCTATGCCAACATCGACGGCTGGCAGCCCGGCAGCCCGGTGCCGCCGGCCGATCTGCAGCCCCTGGACCGCTGGATCCTGGCGCGCCTGAACCAGGTGGTTGCCCGGGTCACCGACGCCATGGAGGACTATGATCCCTACGCGGCGACCCTGGCCATCGAGCCACTGCTGGACGACCTGACCAA
Source organism: Anaerolineaceae bacterium (assembly GCA_012514775.1). The sequence goes on along the minus strand of JAAYZQ010000244.1, from coordinate 3,870 downwards.
CTGGTACGTGCGCCGCAGCCGGCGGCGCTTCTGGAAGAGCGAGCAGGACGCCGACAAGAAGGCGGCCTACTCCACCCTCTACCAGGTGCTCCTGACCCTGGCCAGGCTGCTGGCGCCCATGGTGCCCTTTGTCACGGAGGTCATGTACCAGAACCTGGTCCGCCGCGTGGACGAGAGCGCCTGCGAGAGCGTGCATCACTGCGCCTGGCCTCAGGTCGAGGAGGCGGCCATCGACCAGGAGCTGCTGGAGCGCATGGGCCTGGCCACGCAGATTGCCGCCCTGGGCCGCTCGGCGCGCAGCACGTCCAACGTCAAGCTGCGGCAGCCCCTGGCACGGGCGCTGGTCTATACGAGGCAGGGCGCTGGCGGCCTGCCGGGCAGCCTGGCGGAGCTGGTCAGCGACGAGCTGAACGTCAAGGAGGTCGAGTTCGTGGCCGAAGAGGCCGACCTGGTGCGTTACGAGATCGGCCTACTGCCCAACATCCTGGGCAAAAAGCACGGCCGGCGCTTCCCGAAGCTGCGCCAGGCCGTGGCTGCCATGGATGCCGGCAGCCTGGCACGGCGCTTCCAGGCCGGCTCCAGCGTCGTGGTGGACCTGGGCGACGGCGAGCCGGCGATCGAGCTGCTGCCCGAAGAGGTCGAGGTGCGCATCCACGGCCGCGAAGGCTATGCCGTGGCCGAGGAGCGGGGCGTGGTGGTCGCCGTCGACGTCCAGATGACCCCCGAGCTGGTCCGCGAGGGCCTGGCCCGCGACCTTGTGCGCCGCATCCAGACGCAGCGCAAGGAGGCCGGATTCCAGCTCGACGACCGCATCGTCACCTACTATGACGCCGGCGAGGAGCTGGCGGCCGTGATGCACGAGTGGGCGGACTATATCCGGGCCGAGACACTGAGCACCGAGCTGGTACCCGGCCCGGTGCCCGGCAGCGCCAGCCGCAAGGAATCCTTCAAGCTCGACGGGCAGCCCATCACCCTGGGGGTGGAAAAGGCGTGACAATCTATCCACGGGCAGGTGGCAGCCTGAAGCGGCTGCGGCAGGATTTGCCGATTTGGCCCGTTTCATGTAAAATGTTGGCTCCTGGGAAAAAGGTATGGGTTGGAGGTGGAATGGTTATTAGGACACCCGATCTGCTCCGGTCGTCTTTGGAGGAGGAGCGGGCACGACTGCTGGCACTGATTGCCCAGGCTGAGGCCGAGGGAGGAACCAGCCTGGGGTATGGCAATCACATGGCCGACGACGCCACCGAGGCCTTTGAGCAGGCCAAGGACCTGGCGTTGCGTCAAAACGCCCAACAGTTGCTGGTACAGGTCACCGACGCCCTGGCCCGATTTGAGCAGGGGACGTATGGCATCTGCGAGATGTGCCGGGAAGAGATCGACCCGGCACGCCTCGAGGCGCTGCCCTACGCCACCCTGTGCTTACGCTGCCAACAACGACAAAAGACCTGAGACGAACCGGTGCGATCCCAACGTTTCCTTAACTGGGCCCTCCTGATCGGAGTGGCATCCATCGGCGTTGCCCTCGATCAGGTGAGCAAACACCTGGTGCGCCAGAATCTGGCCGTGGGCGAGTCCTGGGCGCCCATCCCTGCCCTGGCACGCTTCTTTACCTTTACCCACGTCCAGAACACGGGCGTGTCCTTTGGCCAGATGCCCGGCCTGGGCTGGCTCTTTATGCTGGTCAACCTGGCCGTGCTGATCGGCATCGTCGTCTACTACCCGCGCATCCCGGCAGGCTATTGGTCCGCCCGCCTGGCGGCGGGGCTCATTCTGGCCGGCGACCTGGGCAACGTCATCGACCGCCTCAGCACGGCGGCCATGCAGCTCGATTCGGCGGGCAGCCTCATGGCCGCCCTGCGCCGGGCCTATGTCACCGACTTTTTCGACGTCAAGATCTGGCCGGTGTGGAACGTCGCCGACATGTGCGTCGTCTCGGGGGTGGCCATCCTGGCCTGGATGTTGTGGCGCGTGGAGAATACGGAGGCCGACGGGCATCCGGTGACCGACGGCGGCTAGCAAGGCCCATGCCGGAAGAACTGATCGAGCTCCTGGCCGGCCCGGACCAGGAGCGGCTGGACCGATTCCTGGCAGGGCAGGTGCCCGACCTGTCCCGCTCGGCGGCGCAGCGGCTCATCGACGAAGGGCGGGTCACCGTGAACGGCGAGCCCGCCCGGTCCAGCTACAAGGTTCGGGCCGGTGACCAGGTGGTGGTCCTGCTCCCCGGCGACGACGGCGTGCAGGAACTCCGGCCCGAGGCAATCCCCCTCCACGTCGTCTACGAGGACGATGCGCTCCTGGTGGTCGACAAGCCCGCGGGCATGGTGGTGCACCCCGCGCCGGGGCACACGGGCGGCACGTTGGCCAATGCCCTCCTGGCCCACAGCCCCGAGCTGGCCGGCCTGGACCTCCCCTCGTCGGAGCAGAGGCCGGGCATCGTCCACCGCCTGGACCGCGACACGTCGGGCCTCATCCTCCTGGCCAAGACCGAAAAGGTGCAGCGCGCCCTGCAGCAACAATTCAAGGACCGCCGGGTGGACAAGGCTTACCTGGCCCTGGTCCACGGCCACCTGCAGCCCGCCTGGGGACGCATCGAAGCGCCCATCGGCCGCGACCCGCAGCACCGGCAGCGCATGGCCGTGCTGCCCGGCGGGCGCGAAGCCGTGACGGAATATCACGTCCTGGAGCAGTTTGCCTGGCAGACGGGGCCGGCGGCCGGCATGTACAGCCTGGTAAAGGCCGAGCCCAGAACAGGGCGCACCCATCAGATCCGCGTGCACCTGGCATCCGTCGGGCACGCCGTGGTGGGCGACCCGGTCTACGGCCGGCGCAGGACGCACCTGCCCCTCGAGCGGCAGTTCTTGCACGCCGGCCACCTGGGCTTTCAGCACCCCGTCACCGGCCAGCGCCTGGAACTGGACACACCACTTCCCGCTGACCTGGCCGGTGTCCTGGAGCTCCTGAGAGAAGGCTAAGCCGCTACTTTTTCCTTCTTTTCCTTCTTCTCCTTCTTGACCTTCTTCTCCTTCTTTTCCTTCTTGCCCTTGTCCTTGTTCTTGGCCATCTTGTTCTCCTTTTTCTTTTTCTTCTTGCCTGCCACCGCCTCATCGGAGCCGGCAACAGGGTCCGGCGGTTGGTAATTCAGCTCCTGGCTCAAGGTCTCTACCATTGTGCGCAGGGTCTTGATCCGGGCGTACCACTTGCAGTTGCCCTCGACAACGGTCCACGGGGCTGTCAGGGTGCTGGTTTTCAGGAGCATGTCGTTGACGGCTTCTTCGTACACGTCCCACTTGGCCCGGTTGCGCCAGTCCTCGTCGGTCAGCTTCCACGCCTTGTAGGGTAGTTCCTGGCGCTGCTGGAAGCGTCGCAACTGTTCGTCGCGGCTGATGTGGATCCAGAATTTGACCATGATCGTCCCGAAATCGACGAGCTGCCGCTCGAACTCGTTGATCTCGCGGTAGGCGCGCCTCCACTCGGCCTCGGTGCAAAAGCCCTCCAGGCGCTCGACGAGGACGCGGCCGTACCAGCTCCGGTCAAAGATCAGGATCTGCTTTTCGTCCGGTGGCTTCAGGCGCCGCCAGAAACGCCACAGGTAGTGGTGCGTCCGATCGTCGCCCTGGGGCGCGGCGATGGCAAAGACCTCGTAGCCGCGGGGGTCCAGCCTTTCGGTAACCCTCTTGATGTTGCCACCCTTGCCCCCCGCATCCCAGCCCTCGTAGACGACGACCATGGGGCGCTTCGCGACATACAGTTGATAGGCCAGGCTGCGCAACTGCAACTGGTAGCGGATCAGATCGCGGACGTATTCCTCGCGGGTCAGGCTCTTTTCCAGGTCCACAGTACCGAGCATGGGGTCCTCCTACTCCTGTGCCT
>JAAYZQ010000243.1 GCA_012514775.1 Anaerolineaceae bacterium | reverse complement strand
TTGCGCCACATCCAGGGGCCATAGTAGACCCGCTCGCCTTCCAGGCCCCGTTCCCGGGCGCGCCGCACGTCCTCGTAATACCGATCGTGGATGGCGCGCACCGTGGTCAGGAGGCTGCGCGGCACACCCTGGTCCTCGGTCAACTCCCTGAGCTTCTCGACCAGCTCAAGGACAAAGGGGTAGCCTTCCCAGCCGACGGTCTTGCCCAGGAAGCTGACCGCGTCCTTCTTGACCCTCCGCCCGTTCCGCTGCCGGGCCAGTTCCTTGGCGCCGTGCTCCAGGGCGCTCCCGGCCCGTTTCGCGGCCTGGTAGAACGGGAACTTGCGGTCTTCGACGGTGATCCCGGCCGAGATGTGCAGGGCCGGGTTGTCGCCCACGTACGCGGCAAAACGCCGGCGGATCAGGTCGGCCAGGAGGGGCATCAGGTCCCAGGCGCCGACGACGAACAGGTCGTCGCCGCCGGCATAGATGACGTACAGCGACTCGTCCCGGGCCTTGGCGCCCTTCATCGGCGGGCTGGCCATCGCTTCGCGGCAGATGGCGTCCAGCCAGCCGGCAAAGAAGCGATCCAGGGCATGGCTCAGGGCCGACGTGCTGGCCATGCTCCGGTCCGGCAGCCAGTGGGTCAGCACCTGGCCCAGGTCGTCGACGTCCATGCGCAGCACCCCCACGCGCTTGAAGCCGGTCGCCTCGTCGGCCAGGCCCTCGAAGGTCCTCACTTGCCTGTCGCCCTCCCTCGGCGTGGTGTTGGCCACCAGCCGGAACCCGTGGGCGTGTTCTCCGAGGAAATCGAGACAGTTCACGCTGTAGGCCCGTGTCCCGGGCGGCATGTCGGCCATCAGCTCCTCGTCAAAGGCGTACCACCAGCCGGTCAGGCCTGCCAGCAGGCGCTGCCAGCCTTTCGTCCTCCCTGCGCAGGGCTCGCGGCTCACAAACATCAGCAGACGGTCCCCGGCAATGTCCTGGGCCAGCTCTTCGAAACCGGCGCATTGCTCGCACTTCCAGCCGCCATCCTCCAGGCGCTGCCCCTTTTCCCCGGGCTGCCCCTCGTGCTGGCACACGGCGCAAAAGCCCTGGCCACCCTGTCCTTGTGGGCCAAAGACCTGTGCCCAGTCCCTCTCAGCCAGGCCGGCAAAACGGCGGGCCTTTTCCCGGCCGATGGTCGATGCCAGGGCGGCGGAGGCGCGGTCGGCGAAGGCGCCGCTGCCCACCTCCCCGGCTGCCAGCGGCACGCAGGCCAGGCAGAGCGCCAGTTCGCCCTCGAAGGCCTCCAGCAGCCGCTCGTTGATCTCCAGGGCGAGGGCCTCCACCTGCGTCGCGGCCCCCTCCTGCGCCAGCAGCATAAAGTTGCCGCCCGCGGCATAGATGACGTTCGTCTCGGGCAGGTCCAGCTCCTGCAGGACGCGGCGGACCACCGCGTCGCCCAGCAGTTGGATAAAGGCGCTGCGGCCGCGCAGTCCCTTGGCCGCCCCCTTGCTGGTGATGGTATAGATGGTCCGTTGGATGCCGGGGATGTCGCCACCGACCAGCGAGAACGTCGGGGCCGGCTCCGGCCCGCACCCCGAGGCGTGCACCAGGGCGCTCAAGGACCGGAACTCGTCGTACAGCGACACACCGGGCTCGCCATGGCTGGCCGGCACAGCCCAGGCGAACCTGTGCAGAAGGTGGGTAAACGCCTCGAACTGCAGTTCCCCCTCCCAACCGTTGATCTGCTCCCACTCGGCCCGGAATGCGCGCCACACCTCGGGGGCAG